>MFBN01000058.1:1691-14491 GCA_001776425.1 Candidatus Curtissbacteria bacterium RIFCSPLOWO2_01_FULL_37_9 | reverse complement strand
AAAAGTAGTTGTCTTTCTCTGTTTTTGCCCCTGTTAATTCATTAGTAAAAGTATGTCGTCTTGTGCCTCTGCCTTTAATTTGCACAAAATCACTCATGGAAAAGACTGGCTTCATAAAGACCACATTAAGAAGATCGGTACAATCGTATCCTGTGGTCATCATGTTCACTGTTACTGCGATACGAGTATTCCCAAGTTGGTTGTTACGATATTTTTTAGTTAGCTCCTGACTTCCGACAATATTGCTTGTGATTTGCCTAGCAAAAACTCCATTATGCCCTGAATATTTACCAGGATATTTCTTATCAGCAATTTCATTTAACAATCTCGTAATCTTTGAGGCGTGCCTTTGGGAAATACAATAAACGATTGTTTTGCCCACCTCCCCAGTAATCGGATCAGTTTTTGCAGTTTTTATGAGTTCATCAACAATGAGGTAATTTAATCCTTCGGAAAAGACTTTCTTCTCAAGTTGTCTGATTTTGAATGTTTCCTCTACCTGCTGACCTGTTTGCTCATCTATAAAGGCATCAGTCCAACCTTGTTCTGATAACATCTGATCGGTTTTATCACTTCGCTTATCGTAGATAACAGGATTAACTAAATATGGTGGTTTATGACTAACTGCTTGTTTAAGATCAAAGCGGAAGGTAGGTTCTCCTGATTTGCACCCAAACGTTTCATACGTGCTTAAAAGTATTCGTTTCTCAAGTTTCCTTGGGTCTTCATCAGCTAATTTCTTTGTATCTATACCTTTTAGGAAATCTTTTGGAGTTGCAGTTAAACCAATCTTTGCTCCCTCAAAGTATTCAAAGATCACTTTATTGTTGCCGTATATACTTCTGTGAGCCTCGTCTGAAATGAGAACGTCAAAATCAAATTGACTAAAAAACTTGAGGTAGTTTTGGTTATAAGAGAGGCTTTGGATTGTGGCAATAACAACTTTATTTTGTAAAGCCATCTCTTTATTCTCTTTAAATATCCCGATGTTATATTCTTTGAGGTATCCGCTGATGTTTTGTAATGCCTGATCTGCAAGCTCTATACGATCAACAAGAAATAATATCCGTTGAGCATTACCACTTTTAAGGAATAACTTGATAAGTGCGGCAGCAAGTAGAGTTTTCCCTGTACCAGTTGCCATTTCAAGAAGAAAGCGTCTGTTGTTTTGGTCAAATCGGGAAGTGATTACTTTGATTGCCTCAAGTTGGTAATCTCGCAGAAACTTCTTATCAACTTCTGCTACTGATCCCTGACTTTGAACAACCCAATCATCTTTTACCTCGATACCTGACAAGGGCATGGCGGTTGTTGCGGTAAGAAGTTTAGTTAAATCCTTTTGAGTAGGAAGTTTGATAATGAGTTTTTCAGCGTTTTGGTTAAGATCCCAAAAGTAATGCGTATCACCATTACTTAAAATAACATAACGACAACGTTTTGCTTTTGCATAGTTTTCTGCTTGGTATTTACCGTCTAATGGGTCTTTGCTTTGAGATTTTGCCTCAAGTACAGCGAGGGGGAAACCTTTTGTATCAAGAAGAAGGTAGTCGATGAAGCCCTTACTATTTTCAAAGTCATCTCCAAGTCCCTCTAGATTTACATTTCCCTCAACCTCAATATTTCGTGAGCCTGAATTATCATCAAAAAATCTCCATCCTGCTTCTTGGAGTAGCTGATTAATTTTCAATCGAGCCTTAGCCTCTTTTATCATAATTTTCTTTTATTTTCTAGCTAATCTGCTATTTCTTTTTATTCTTTAAATAGTTCTCAATGTCCTCTTTACGATATCTGCGATCTCCAATACCTCGCCTTGTGCCTATCCTAACGGCTTTTAGTTGACCTTCGTTATCCCAACGTCTAAGCGTAGTCGGATCAACTTTTAGTAACTCTGCCGTTTCTTTTAAAGTTAATAGTTCAATAGAATCGTCCTTTGTCATAGTTTCCTTTAAAATATATCAATTGTGTTTAATTATACATCAAATGAACTTTATCAGCATAACGAATAAAGGGGATAGTAGCGTGGGAATAAAAAAAGTCGAAGAAGTAAAAACTTATCTATGAAACAAATCTTCCACCTTTACATTAAATTTTCTGGAGATTTTCATCAGGAGCTTTAATGATGGGCTTCCTTTCCCTGCTTCAAGAAATCCCACATAAACTGTAGATATTCTTAGTTGTTCAGCTAGTTTCTCTTGTGTTAAATCGTGTTCCTTTCTTAATTTTTTAAGTTTCTTCCCTAATGCTTGTAAAGTCTGGCGACTGGTTTTTGGCATACCATCATATTGTGATATAGCTAAACTAAAATATTGATAAACCACAATTATAGATTTAGCCTCAAATAACCCTTGTTTTTTATCCTTAGAAATACTAAGATATATTTATAGAGAATTACGAAGATGAAGAAGATAATTAGTCTGTCATTTGTTATTTTAGTATTGTTTACAATTGCTGTTGCCCCAATTTATGCAAAAGAAAGCCCTCTTTTCCCCTCTTGGTTTACTAATGCCATAAAACCTATTCAAAATTCTATAAATTCTCTTTTTCAAAGAATAGATAGTCATGAAGCGAGAATTGCCGAACTAGAAAAGAAAGTTGATTTTGATTTACCTAATCAATGGGGCGTTTCTTTTTACGAGGATAGATTTATCCTAAATACTCCTAATGATAATTCCCCAGGCACTATTTCATTGCCTAATGTTCCACATGATTACAATTGTACTTGGAATAAAGCAGTAATTGATTTAAGTACTTCTGTAAGAGCCATAACTCATTTAAGTACTGGTGATATATTTGGTGTTGGTACTTGCAGAGAAATTACGTTTAAGTCCAGTGTCATTCCAGCAAGCGGTACTGCTTTTGAAACAGATATTTATGTTTTCTGGGAAGGGACAAAGAAACACACAAAACAAACCATTACTGTGCCAGACAGACCATTTCCAACATACGGCTTGCTTAATTGAACTGTTAGCACAGAGGATACCTCTTACCTCCACTCCTTCTAATAAAGCTGAACTCTAGTCCATTTTTCTGTACAATAAAGATTGAGAATATATGAAAATTAAGAAAAATGATAAAGCCTATCTTCAGGATTTAAAGATTGATATACAAACCAGCAAAGATGTCTTTTATCAAGAACTTGCCCTGTTATTCGATAAACAACAATTTCTTAATTTATTATCAGACCTAAGACAAACATATAAAGTCGTGGATCTATTTCCTCTGAACGATTTTGAGGAAGAACTGGATACCCATCTTCACGATAACCATTTTGAAGAATCAGTAAATGTTAACCTATCCAAATACTACAAGGCAAAAGAACTTAAAAAGTCATTTCCTGATTTCTACAGTTTCCTTAGTGATGAAAACAATATGCCTGAAATGCTAGATGCAGAGTGTAACCTTATTTGCTTCGAATTTAACAGACCACCTTATTTTGTAGAAGCGATAGAACAAGCAATATTTTGTGGAGCAGTTGATGATACTCATTTCAAACCTACAGAGGCAAAAGTAATCAACTTTGAAGAGATGGGGGCATGGTCAACTCTTGAACGTGTGGCTATATTTGTTTCACCCACTTCAACCTATGAGGACGTAAAAGAAGAATTTAGGAAAGCTAAGGAATTGATGAAATCCGATAAAAGATTGTCTTACTATCAACCACGAGTAGATTTAGCACCCAACATTAGAAAATATCGTGATTGGTATTGGAAGCGAATACAAGGTAGAACCTATCAAGTAATAGCTGATGAGTGGGTGGAAAAGCACGAGAATGAAACTACAACCTATCTAGACGTGCTGAAGGCTGTAAAGACCTACGAGAAACTTCTTGCTTCATAACCTGCAACCTACAAGCCTCTAAATTGCATATTCCATAAACAGGCCTTTCAATCGGTATATTTTATCCTCCTTCTTTTTAAGAAAATACTTTCATGATAGATAAATTTTCAGGATTTTCTCAAGACCCATACGAAGCCTGGTTTCCTTATCCAGAAGAGTTAAGCGAATGGTGGTACAAGTTAACAGGCAGTGAGCAGAAAGTATTGGACTATATTCTTCGCCACACTTTGGGATTTCAAAAGACTTCTGACGCTATCAGTTACCGCCAATTCATAAAAGGAGTTAGAAATTGTGATAACGGGTGTGGAATTAGAAGCACTAGAACTTTATCAAATGCAATTAAAGGATTAATTAATAAAGGCTACGTCACAAAGATAGGGGAAAGAACTTCAGGTAAACCAATAAAATACTGTCTTGTCTACAAAACTGAAGAAAAAGAAGATAAAGGTCTTTCGAAAATAAAGAGCAGGTCTGTAAAAAGTAAAAAGGTAAGGTCTTTAGAAACTAAAGACACAATAAATAATAATTCAATAAATAATTCCCAATATATTTATACAGAAAAAGATAAAAAGATAACAAAGAATTTGCCTTCTAAGTATTCTTCCATAAACGAAATCACTGAGGAAGATTTGGTAGAAATTGCCGAAAAGTATCACGTTCCCTTAGGCTTCGTCAAACTCAAATTAGAAACTCTCAAAAATTATTGTGAAGCTAAAGGTAGACGTTATAAGAATTATAAATCAGCCTTGAGAAATTTTGTTTTAACAGATATGCAAAGGCAAGTAGAGAGAAGGCAAGGTGATCCAACCAAACGTGGGATTGACGCAAGACACATTTCCTAATTAGTAAGGAAATTAAAAAAGAAGTATTGATTTTTGACTAAAAACATATGACTACAAATTCAGAAAACAACACTAATTCAAGAGTTACTAGCCTTGATTTTCAAGACTCTAATTTAAAAATTAATAGAAACGTTATTGGTTCGGTATCCCCCCTTATAAATACATCACAAAGAGGGATAAAACGAGGCTGGGCGGTTGATAGAGAATTGAAGGATCTAGTCGTCAATCAACCCCAAACCAAAGATACTACCCCCCGTCCCATAAAAGAAGAGATAAATCAATTAGCAAAATCTTGGTGCGAGTTGTTAGTTGGACAGATGCAGGAGAACACAATCAACAGAAATTGATCGGTGCTATTGAACCTAAAACCATTGAAAATATAGATATAGATCACTTATTAACGAGGAAAATATATGCGGTTACCAGATAATCAAAATACATCAAATAACGGAAGACCCAAGTGCTTGGGTTATGTGCGGGTAAGCACCCCTGACCAGCGGGATAATGGACTTAGTTTAGATGTTCAACAAACACAGATAATCGCAAAGGCTCAAGAACTAAATGGCGAACTTATAGAGGACGTTTATGTAGATGGCGGTATTTCAGGTACTTCTTTAACAAACCGCCCTGCTTTTCAGGCACTATTAACTCGTTGTGCTAATGGTAATATTGATTATGTTATCGTCCAAGATAGTTCAAGAGTAGCCCGCAATACTCTTGAATACTTAGTCATCAAACAAACTCTTAAAAAATACAATACTAAAATAATTCCATTAACAGGAATAGTAAGTTTTGATGATAATCCTTTTGGGGATGCCATTGACGAATTAATAGCAGTAATCCACTCAATCCCACCTCGATTAACAAGTTATAAAGTTAAACAAACAGCCGCAGAAAAATTCAAAGCTGGGTATTATCCCTCAGTTGCACCACTAGGATATAACAACGTTGTTAATAAAAATCCGATTGGCTCTTACGATAAAAAGATCGTTGTTCCTGACCCTTTCAGGTCACCATTTATAACACAAGCATTTAAAATGTATGCCAGTCGTGATTATTCCATTTATGATATCAGACAATACTTACATAAAAATGGTGTTTTGGGTAGAAAAGGAAGACCCATCCAGTTCTCAGTTACTCATACAATGTTAAAAAATAAATTCTATTGGGGTTGGATGCATCATGGCGGGCATGAAGGTATGGGCAAGCACGACCCAATAATTGATAGAGATACTTTTGATCTAGTCCAACGGATACTCAGTGAAAAAGGAACTTATGGATTAAGAAGAAGAAAGCATAACTTCTTGTTAAGAGGTATCATATTTTGCAAGGATTGTCAGAAAAGGTACACAGCGGAATGGCATTATAACCAAAAGTATAAAACAGGAAATGGCAGAATCGGTATGTATCACTGCTCTCAAGTTGGTCTAAGAGGTAAATGTCCATCAAGATACGTCCTGCTTACTGATTTAGAGAATCAAGTACAGGCAGAAGTAGCCAAACTTGAGTTTACCCAAGAATTTGTTGATGCAGTCAGAACAAACATTAAACAAGTATATGACAATAGTGTTGGTCTAGTAAAAACAGCTAAAAAGGCTCTTGAGAACAGACGTGATGGTATCGAAATGAAACGAGAGAAGTTAGAAGCTCAATTGATGGAAGGAAATGTCGGGGGCGAGGCATTTAAACGTATAAATGCTAAGTTAGACACTGAACTGCTTGCTATTCAAAAGGAGCTAGCTGAACAGGACAAAGTAAGAACAATTGACATATCTGTTATTGATGACGTGCTATCACTCACTCAAAATATAGTTAAAGCCTACGATAAAGCAGATATTGACCACAGAAGAGCTTACCTGCATTTCTTCTTTCAACAGATATGGTTAAAAGATAAGAAAATCGTGGAAATAGAGTACAGTCCAGCACTCAAAGTCCTCAATGAGGCTAAACTTGGTATATTAAGTGCCAATTGGCTCCGCGGGTAGGACTCGAACCTACAACCCTCCCGTTAACAGCGGGATGCTCTACCATTGAGCTACCGCGGAATGCGACTCATCCTTGCCTTTAAATATTTTCTTCCAAAACCTGTTTTTAAAGTCTTTTCTCTTTCAATTGCTTTCTCTTTTGACAAGCAAGCTTCAAAGTAAACCAGTTTTAATGGAACTCTTACCTTCGTTGCTTGCACCGCACCTTTGTTATGTTTATCAATCCTTGCTTTTAGATCGTCAGTCCATCCGATGTAAAACTTTCCATCCCTAAGGCTTTCCAATACGTATGTATAATAAAACTTTGCCACCCGGTGATTATAATCCTTTTACGCTCTACCCGCCTGCAAAAGCTATCGCTTAAGCGATTGCGGGCAGGCCATTGAGCTACCGCGGAATGCGAACCTAATTTTACCATCCACAGGAAGCATCTTCAACAAGTGCAAACACCGATCAAAACCCATAGTTTGGTAATTTAGCTTTTGTTTAGTATAATTTCTCCATGATAAAATCAGAATTAGAAGTTGTTTGTAAATTTACATTGGTAGTTATATTACAGTTTAATTTAAGGTAAAATATCCATAAAGGAGGTGATTATTAATGGCAGATAAAAATGATACAGCAGTAGATGAACCAGTCGAAGAACCAAAAGCAGATGATAAACCAGCTGAAGAACCCGAAGCTGAAGAATCCCAAACCGAAGAGCCAAAAGTGGAAGAGCCTGAAAGCGGTTCAACTGTCCCGGCAGATGATTCAGCTGAACCAGTAGGAACCGATCAGCAAGGCCGTCAGCTTTATAGTGTAAAGTGCGCTAATTGCGGCAAGCAAACGCAAGTACCTTTTAAGCCATCCGGAGGCAGACCAGTTTATTGCAGGGATTGTTATATGCAAAAGAAAGGCGAAAGAGGTTAATTGGGGTATAGAAAGAGCGTTACACAGGAAAGATAAAGTTAGAGAAGGGTAAATAAGGATCTACTTCTCTTCAAGAACTTCTCGACGGATAATTTTTATCTCGACGTTTCCTTCTTCATTATCTTTTGACCATGAATCGTTCATTTCCCCAAAAAAGTTGGCACCCGTCCCTATTAAATTATTCGTAAGATCTTCTAGGGATGTATTAATTTGAAATGATTCCATGGGAATCATTTTTCCTGCTCCTTCTGTAATTTGATTAGCATCTTGGGATAAGGCTGCCAGAATAATAGTTATTCCGATAAACCCATTCAAGATGGTTCCTCTTTTTGCGTGGCTCAATCCTTTACCTTCTTTTTCCTTAGCTTCAAACCAAGCGTCCCTGTTTTTTCTTGCCTGCGCAATAATTTCTTCTTTAAAATATCGTGGTCTTTCTTTGTTCATTAAAAAAACTGTCCCCGAAGGAACAGCCCAACGATAGTGGATATTAATACTAATAACTGCCTTTGTCAAGAATACTATTTTAGAAATTCCCTTATTAATAAATTGACTAATCATTTATGTAAAGTTATCATTCAACAATTATGAAAGGGGAAAGGAATTTAATTATCGGTTTACCGGACGAAATGGTGGATCTTTCCGGACTGCTTGCATCTGTTAAAGCTAGTTTGCGATCGGATCCGGCACATACGGATCTTTGGAGTTTCAGAAGGCAACTTAAAGTTTATTCCTGGAAAATGCAAGTGGAGGTAATATCCACTAAACTCGATTCTGTGATATCGCAACGTAAGAGAGAACGCTTAATAACAGAACGCGCTTTTTTACAACAGCGCATAAAAGCAGAAAAAGAATTTGTTGTTAACAAAGTTTAATTCAAAAATCAAGGAAGTTAATTTAGTAGAATTCCTTGTTTTTAAGGCGAAAAAGGTAACAACCTTATTACTCTAAGGAATTATAAAATTCATCCGGTAGTTCTGTTATTTGTATTAATCTTGCTTCAATTTCCTTCAGATGATCTATCATTTGAGCAACTAAAGACGGAGAACTTATTGATGATCCTTCGTCAAGCTCGATGATCTTATCCTTGTACGCATCTTCCTCTTTACCCTGTGGAACAAACTGTCGGCGATCGACTTCTTTAAACGCTTTATAAACATGCTCTTTTCTGACTATCGGCCGAATTATTTTTTCCAAAAAGACTGCTCTTTGTGCTTCCAAAGTTTGATATCTGCCTTCAGTTTCCATATGGGAGAAGATTTTAGCCTTGTAGATTTAAGAAGTCAAAGTTTTTAAGCTATTTCATACGGCTAACGATAACACCGGGTCTATAGTTTCTAAATAATTGATTAATTATTTAGAAAATTCGAATATCATCCCTGATGTTGCGTACACTTTGCTAAATCGAAAAAGTCTCGGATCGAAATTCATCAAGAGTAATTTATAGTAGAAGGATTAAGAAAGCAGAACTCCGCCGTCAACTATGATTTGGGTTCCGGTGATGTAAGAGGACATGTCCGAGGCTAAGAATAAGGCAACTTTACCAATATCATCAGGCTCACCCATTCTCTTCATTGGAATTTTTGCCATAAATGCTTCAAGGAGTTTTTGCATATCAACACTTTCTGGCAACTTCATATTTTTCTGGATCGATTCAACCCCCGGTGTCGCAATTCCACCTGGCGCAATTGCATTGACCCAAATTTTATGGGGAGCAAGTTCCAAAGCAATATTTTTGGTAAATCCCCAAACGCCGTGTTTGGAAGCGTCATAATGTGCAAGTCCTGCAGATGATGGATGAAGGGCATCAATCGAGGTTATATTAACAATTTTTCCGCCCTTTCCCTGCTTTATCATCACTTCTGCGGCTTTTTTAGTACACAGGAAAACACTTTTTAAATTCACCTCAATTACTCTGTTAAAATCTTCCAAAGCCATATTCATAACTAAAATATTGGGATAAATACCGGCGTTGTTAATAAGAATATCTATGCCCCCAAACGATTTTAATGTTTCTGTAACCATACGCTGCACATCATCTTCGCGCGAAACGTCAACAGAAAGAGAAATTATTTTGTAACCTTTTTGGGAAAGTTTTTGAGATGCTTGATCTGCCGCATCTTTGTTGAGATCGGCAATTACTACATTTGCACCAGCTTCGGATAATCTTGAGGTAATACCCAAACCAATACCCATTGCCCCTCCGGTGACTATGGCTGTTTTTCCGGAAAGATCGAGTAATTTATTCAGCGAATCAGGTGGCATCATTTTAAGTTTAGATGATTTGTCTGTTTTTAACAATTCATTTGTCCGCTCTCCAGATCAAATCGTAGAAGAACTCAAAGAAATTTTTCAAAAAGAAGTCGGAATATTAAGTGTGACTTTTCTTGATTACAACTTTCCAACTGTTTGAATACACCATATTCTTTATTAAAAATGCCAGATAATAAGCTATTGAACGGGTATTATTTTTTGAAGATTTTTCTCAATTCCACTTTTGCCTGTTCCAATATTTTCTTTCTTTCGGGTTTTAGATTTTTGCCTGCGCGATTGATATAAAAGTTCAGCATACTCATCGCGGATTGGAACGGACCGGCTTTTTTTCTTACACTTGCTTGTGCAGAGCTTTTAAGGCTCTGGGCTATTTTTTGGGGATTATTCCAGGTAAAAACGCCTTCCTCCAGATCAAGAGCAATACTTTCCTTGGTAACCCTGTTTGACCAATTTTTTTTCTTGGGCATATTATAAAATTATAGAACTTAAAGATAATCAGAACAAAATCAGTAAGCAAGGCGAAATCTTGTCATTAGCTTGCAACACTGTTTGGCCAAAGGTGTTAAAACTGAAAAATCATAAACAGAAGGAGGCGTTTTAATGTTAAGTTCACTCGCAGATCAGGTAAAAAATTCCCTACAAACTGTTATAGAAGGTACCGGCGGTGCAGCAGCATTGCCAAGAGAAGTAATTCAAGCTGCTATTGGAAAAGCCGAAAAAGAGCAAAATAAATAATTTAGAATGGGAATTAGTTTTGATACGGTTTCACGAATTTAAAATTGTAGTTATCTCAATGATAATTTGATTTAAAGTTGTGTAAATAGTAAAATTTTGCTTAATAAATCTTAAATTTGGCAGTTTTTTTTGAATGGTTTAAGGGAGCTGAAGCTGTAATTTCAGTCATAAACTTTTCTACTAAAAACTTACATTTAAGATAATCTATTTGATAATTTCTTTTTTAGAGTCACGATGGACGATTTTCAGGAGACATCTTGCATCCGGTGCGGTAAAATCCGTATTTTTAAGAAAAAATGGATCGAAAAGCTGGACAGAGGTTCCGTAATAACTCACATAGAAACAGTTTGCCCGGACAATGACTGTCAAAAAATCGTTGATGCCCAGTTTGCCGCAAAAAGAGAGTTAAGACTTGCGCAGGAAAACAGAAAAACAGGTATAAAAGTTTAAACTTTCTCCGTAACCCTATACTCTAAGTATTTCCCAAGCATCAGTCTGGTATGGGCATCTATTCCGGGAAGAGCCGTAAAAATCAAAGTTACAACCGGCATCATTATAAATTCAAACGGCATGGTAATTTTGCGCAAGAATGAAATTGGCCCTTGATGTTTGGGTCTTTGGCGCCAGTCGATTATTAAAATAACCGCTAAAAAAACCCAGCAGGAAGTTAATATACCGAACGCAATTTTTGGCAGATTTTGGCCCATGACTGTTTGGGCAAAAGCAGGATTTAAAATAACCGGAATTGTAGCGCCTAATGTAATCGCAAACCAGTTAACCGGCCAAAGAAAATGATCTTCTAAAACTTTAAGTAGTCTTATTGATCTTCTCCAGAAAGGTATGTGGGTGTGGGTTAGCCATTTTTTGATAAAGTAGGCATCATCGGAAACACCCCAGGCCCACCGTTTTTCCTGTTCGTAAAAATTTACCAGCGATTTAAAATAACTTGTTGATTCAGCAGCATCGGCATAGACAGGCAGAAAAATGGGGTCGACTTCCACTTTTCCTTCTTTGGCAAAAAAACTCTTGAAAAAAATCCGGTAATCTTCGGGAATAACATCAACATCCCAGTAGCCGACTTCATCAAGTAATTTTAAAGAGAGTGAATACATTGCATAATTTACCAATCTGTCGGTTCGGGAATTAAGGGCGGTTTGCCAGACAGACCCTAGTGTATTCATCAGTCTTATCGGTGCCGGTACTCTCCAAATATTCGTGTAATACAAAATTATAGGCTGCCAGAAAAGTAGATGGCGATTTTCATTTGTTAAAAATTTATAAGAAAGGGCAGAAACATATTTTTCGGATAAAACTCCATCTGCATCTAAAGATGTGACTGTGATGTTTGCAATATCCAATCTTTTTTGATTAACCAAAACTTTTTTACTGTATTTACCGGCATAAGCTTCATTCGAGGATTTGCCTTTAACTTCACCCGGAATATCGGGATGGAAAGTGGTTAGGAGATTTGCGAATGTTTTTTTATATTTGCGCATCAGAAATTTTGCTTTTTTGTGCGCTTCTTTTCCTTCCCTTTGTTCAAATGCTAAAGTTATTGAAATTTGTTCTTTGGGAAAATCCTGATTAGCGACTGAAGTAACCGCCCGTTCAAGTGTATGGAGAGGTTCAAGGTATGTAGGAATTACTATTAAATGGTGAATATTACTTTGTCCGGGAAGTTTTTTAACATCCGAAAGCCAGTCATATTTTTGGGCGGCATTGAGCTTTACATGGGAAATGACCGAAGTGACTGCCAGAATAGCCGATTTATAAAACCAAAAAATAATAAAAAAAATAACATAATAAGCAACATAATGCGGTATCCAAAATGAACCCCAGATAGGAAAAAGTATTAAAGTCCAGGAAAATGTCCCCGGTAAAATTTCCAGAAATCTGTGAATCGGCCGGTCATGTTTTTCTACAAATTTTTTAAACATCTTAGGTAATTATTCTAGCCCAAATAATTTTTGGCTGTTATTAAAAGTTGCATCGGCAATTTTTTTGAAAGGCAAGCGGCGCAGGTCTGCAATAAACTTGGCTACTATTTTAACATTTTGCGGTTCATTAATCTTATTTAGTCCTCGAAGCTTTAGCGAAGTGGACCCGCGCATTGACCTAATTGGTTCAGGCGAAAGAAACGGCGAATCGGTTTCGATTAAAATTCGGTCAAGAGGTACTTTTTTGGCTACTTCCTGGTTTTTTTTGGCGTTATTAAAAG
>MFBN01000058.1:0-1602 GCA_001776425.1 Candidatus Curtissbacteria bacterium RIFCSPLOWO2_01_FULL_37_9 | reverse complement strand
CGATTAGTTATCTGTTGACGGTTCACAGATGACAGTAAATCAAATATCTCGTCCCAGCCGTTTCGGCAGTGAATAACAAGAGGTAATTTCAGCTCTTTTGCAAGCTTTATATGCTCTAACAAAAGTTCTCTTTGAAATACTTTTTCTTCGTCAGTTGTCAGTTGTTCGTTGTCAGCTGTTAGACGATAATCCAATCCCGCTTCCCCAATTCCAACTACCAATTTTGACGATTGCGCAATCTGCATTAGTGTATTAAAACAATGTATCAATCCGAATTTTTCGACTTCCTCTTTTCCGTCTCGAGGATGGAGGCCACAAGTTGCATAAACTTGTAAATCACGACTTGTATATCTGTGGGCAATTTCTATCGCTTTTTTACTTGATCCGAGTGAAGTACCAATAGTGATGACTTGCCCAACATTCTCATTTTTAGCTCTTATAAGAGAATTTTTTACATCATCGATTAACTCCAAATGTGCATGCGAATCAACAAGCATTATTTTAGTATAATCTATCGCAATCCCAAAACTTGAAAAATTATACTAAGTGTGTATAATTGTGTGTATATGCAAAGGATTAACATTACATTGCCGGACAACTTAGCCGCAGACATTCGAAGGACAATTCCTAAAAGAGCCCGAAGTAAATTCATTGCCGAGGCTGTTGACGAAAGACTAAAACGAAAAAAAGATCTTAAAAAGGATTTAATCAAGAGTTTAAAGGCAAACCGCGAACTTGATAGGCAGATCATGGAAGACTTCAAATACGCTGATGCCGACGCCCTCAAATACATACCCTAAACGCGGTGAAGTTTGGATTGCAGATTTAGCTCCAGGCAGAGGTTGGGAAGTTGCCAAAAGACGGCCGGTTATTATCATCTCTGCCAATGAAATAAATAAAATATCGACGTTAGTTGTCATTATTCCCCTGTCATCAATTATTCCCAGTGTGATAGGGCCTGAGCGTGTATTTATTGAAAAGGGAATGTTCTTAAATAAAGCATCAATAGCCTTGCCAACTCAAATTAGGGCGATCGATAAATCCAGAATTTCTAAAAAAGTGGGCAATCTTTCAAAAGACAAACTTTCAGAAGTTGAAGAAGCCTTAAAAGTTGTTCTTGGACTCTAGAATCATGCCCTTAAATGAACGTTGTCTACACGCGCTTGACAAAAACCCATAGTCGCTATATACTCCACGACAATATGGTAGAAAATAGATTGCTTGGTCTTTCTGTCGAGCAATTAACAAGGCTAAAGCTACCCCAAAAAGATTTCGACTTGCGCGAACTGATACGCATGGCTTCTGACGCTGGAAATTGGAGCGCAGTGATAAGAAATGGGGCTACAGCGGAAATGCCGGTTAATGTTGAGTTTAGTCTTTATGCCGAATGGCAAAAGCAAAGTCAAAATTTTTTAAGATACAGTTTCCACAGAGAAGGGTATGCGGATACAGAGGCAGGAAAGCAAGCTTATTTGGATTCCTTGCCGAGATTTGAACCCCAACCGTTAGAATATAGAACTATATTTGACAGACCTCTTCTTTTTGAAAAAAGGATTCCCTGGGAAAGACAAGCGGATCTTGCGGATATTTTAATTTCCGATT
>MFBN01000057.1:13820-15900 GCA_001776425.1 Candidatus Curtissbacteria bacterium RIFCSPLOWO2_01_FULL_37_9 | reverse complement strand
GCCGAATTTTTTCCAACTCGTCTGCCTCCAAATAGGGAAGTAGTACCACGATCGCCGATTCCGGTGTAGATTTTGACAGCCATATTTAATCCCTTTGGGGATTATAATCTTTACACATCTTAGTGTAAATTTCTATTATTATCCTATTATTGACTTATATTGACTTACCCTACCCAGTAGGGTAGGATATAATATGTATATGCAAAATACTGTTAAGCAAAATGCTCTAAAAAGATTGAAATCTGCAAAGGGTCATTTAGATCACGTAATCAAGCAAATCGAGCAGGAAAAATACTGTATTGATATTTTGCAGCAATCTTTGGCTGTGCAATCCGCACTTCGTGCCGTTGACAACGTTATTCTTAAAGGCCACTTAGAAGAACATGTTGCTCATGCCATGCATGGTAAAGATAAAGGAAAATCGATTCAGGAAATTGTCGACGTTTTTGAAAAAGCCAGAAAGTGAGGTGAGATTAAATGCTTGCTGACATGATGAGATACGGAACCGAATCAGGAAAAAATATATACGATGGCCGAGATTTGGGTTTGAATTATCATCCAATGATGTGGGGTGGCGCAAACTCTAGCGCTTTTTGGTTTTTTGGGATTTTATGCGTTATTACCTGGATTATGGTTATTATTGTTTTATTTGCTCTTGCCCGTTGGCTTTGGAAAAAGGGGGATAAAGTTCGTTAGGGAGGAGGCGAAATATCATGGTTAAACCAACAATTTTAGCAAATTCAGTAACAACGGTTGGAGTAGTTTTATACGTAGTTTGTAGGGTGTTATCTATTATTGCACCGGATTTTCTATTTAATGTTGGGAGGAGCTGGTTTCACACATTCAGCCTGGATATCTTAAGGAACACAGCGTCAATAGATATAGGAACATTTGTATTTGGTGCAATCACTCTTGCGGTTCTAACATGGATAACTACCTATGCTGCTGCTGCCCTCTATAACAAGTGGTCAAGGTAAGTATCCAAAAGGTCGAGATACTAATATATATTTCTGTGATTCTATTCAAACTTGTTTAGTACTGTAATATTATGGTCTTACATCAAATGAAAAACAAAGATAAAAAAATTTATACCTGCCCAATGCACTCGGAGGTGGAGTCTGGTAAAGGGGGAAAATGTCCGAAGTGCAAAATGGATCTGGTTAAAGTCAAAGCGGAGTCTGTTAATTCAGGTGGAAAGTTTAAAAAGAGTACATTAAATATAAAGTTACAGAATATAGTAATTTCGGCATTTTTACTGTCACTTATCTGGTTTTTATGGGTGGTTTGGTACAAAGTAATTCCTCATAAAACACCAGACGTGCATTATCATGCAGGATTTATTGTGGTTAAAGATAACAGACAGGAAAACTTTGCTGATTTTAAATTCATGAAATTCGAGCCGTGTACAGTTGACAATGGTAACAATCATCAGGAGTCCGAAGAGGATAAGCAACTTGAAAAGGCACATTTGCATGACAACATTGGTGATGTGGTTCATGTCGAACGAAATGGAGCTAAATGGAAAGATTTATTTACTAATATTAAATACGGCCTCAATTATTCTGAAGCAGAAGCATATATAAACGGCAATAAAGTTTCCGGTTTTCAAAATCGTCCGATAGAAGCATACGACAGCTTAGTTGTATTTATTGGTACAAGGAATGACTTCGACCAATTTCTCTCGAAAACTGTTACAAGAGAACATATTCAAGAAGCTGAATCGAAAGATGAAGGTTATGGAGGCCATTAAATGATGAAACTTTACACCTGTCCTATGGATCCTGAGATTATTAGAAGGGAACCAGGGACATGTCCAAAATGCGGAATGGATCTTGTTCCGATGCAAAAAGGAAACCATAAAGATCATTCCGGTCATGCTTCTATGGAAGAAAATTTTAAAAAGAGATTTTTTATCTCACTGCCTCTTACTTTAATAATTCTTACTCTTTCTCCTAAAATCCAAGATTGGTTTCACTTTTCAGTAACTTTTCCTCTGATAAATCTAGTTCTTTTTCTTCTTGCTTCAATAATCGTTCTTTGGGCCGGTTTTCCCTTTTACCAAATGGCAAAAGGGGAGTTA
>MFBN01000057.1:2128-13777 GCA_001776425.1 Candidatus Curtissbacteria bacterium RIFCSPLOWO2_01_FULL_37_9 | reverse complement strand
ATTGCTGCTACATTTTTATTTAAAGGCGAATCATTATATTGGGAAATTTCAACGTTAGTTTTAGCATTTCTTTTGGGCCATTGGATAGAAATGCGTGCTGTACGGGGGGCAACGGGAGCTTTAGCTGAACTTGCCAAGCTAATTCCACCAACAGCTCATTTAATAAAAGGAAAGGAGATCGTAGAAGTTGGAACTGAAACCTTGAAAAAAGGTGATAGGATACTTGTTCGTCCCGGTGAAAAAATTCCGATAGACGGAAAGGTAATCGAAGGGGAAAGTTCCATTAACGAATCAATGGTAACCGGTGAATCAAGGCCTGTTTCAAAAAAAGCGGGAGAGTCGGTTATAGGAGGCACTATCAACAACGATGGATCTTTGACAGTAGAAGTTACAAAAACGGGAGAAGAAACGGCAATTTCCCAGATAATGGAGCTTATCAGACAAGCTCAGGAATCAAAACCTCCGGTCCAAAAGTTGGCAGACAGAGCTGCCGGCTGGCTAACTTACACTGCTCTTAGTGTTGGAATCATCACTTTCTTTTACTGGTTCTTTCTAAACCCCCAGGGAACATTTCCTGCAATTTTTGCCGGTACTCTGGCAATTTCTGTTATTGTTATTGCCTGCCCTCACGCACTTGGTCTTGCTATCCCAACCGTAACCACAATAACCACAACTTTAGCTGCTAAAAACGGAATTTTAATCCGGAATATGAAGGCGGCGGAGATTGCCAGAAAACTAAATTATGTAGTTTTTGATAAGACCGGAACTTTAACCGAGGGTAGGTTTGGAGTGACTAAAGTGGTCAAACTGAACAAAATCGCAGAAGATGCAATTTTGTCATTAGCTTCAGCTGTAGAAACACAATCACAACATTCTATAGCACAGGGAATAGTCCAGTCGGCAAAGGACAAAAAGTTAAAAATTCCTAACGTCCGAAATTTTAAATCCTTTCCCGGAAAAGGAGCAAAAGGAATTGTTAGCGGTAACGAAATCTTAGTGGGGAATGAGGTTTTTTTAACCGAACAAGGTTTGAATATTAAGGAATTTGAGCAAAGGATCAATGAAGTTTCAGCTGATCAAACCTATATTTGGGTTGCCCAAGATAAAAAAGCAATCGGTATTATTATTCTTGAGGATGTAATCAGAATTGAGTCTTCAAAAGTAATTAAAGCTTTAGCAGATATGGGTATAAAGTCTGCAATGTTAACAGGCGATAATGAACAAATTGCCAAAACCGTCGCTAAAAAACTTGGGGTAAATGTTTACTTTGCGCAAGTATTGCCGGAAGATAAAGTCAATAAAATAAAAGAACTTCAAGATAAGGGAAATATTGTTGCTATGGTGGGAGATGGTGTAAATGACGCTGCGTCTCTCACTCAAGCTCATGTCGGGATTGCTATAGGTGCGGGAACAGACGTCGCAGTAGAATCTGCAGAGATAGTTTTAGTAAAAAATGACCCTTTGGATGTAGTGAAGGCGATAAAATTAAGTCAAAAAACAAACACAAAAATGAAACAAAATTTAGCTTGGGCCGCAGGATATAATGTTTTGGCAATTCCAATTGCGGCTGGTCTTCTTTATCCGTACGGAATATTACTGCGTCCTGAATGGGCGGCTCTTTTAATGGCCGCAAGTTCAGTAATCGTTGTCGCTAACGCTCTTCTTTTAAAAAAAGAAGAGCTAATAGTTTGATAAAAGGAGTGAATCTTAATGTTTTGGTTTAAAAAAGAGGAAGTTGAAACAGATCCGGTTTGCAACATGAAAGTTGTCAAAGAAAAGGCAAAATATTCTGAGGTTTATAACGGAAGAACTTATTACTTTTGTTCTGCAGATTGTAAAGAACAGTTCACCAAGGAGCCTAAAAACTTTATAGCATAAGATGAATAAATTATTTAAGAGGCATGGCCTTTTTATGATATTGGGTTGCCTAGTTCCTATATTTGTCTTTGGTCTTTTCGCGCTCTTTGGAGTAAGCCAAAAAAGCCTCTTCATTTTACTTGCACTAGCGTGTCCTCTTGGTCATATTTTTTTCATGGGAAGACATGGAGAAAAACATCATAAATAATGGGAAATTTATATCAGCAGGTCGCTTTGGCAGACTTCATCGGCCTTAGCCGGTTTGTCCTGCCAAGAGCGCTCCTCTGATATAATTTTCGACCTTTATTTATTTATTTTATGGAGGGTCAAAAATTATGGAACTTTTGATAAGCGCATCTTTTATAGCCGCGTTTTTTGCAGGAGTAGCAGCTCTTTTTGCTCCTTGTTGCGTTACGGTTCTTTTGCCGACTTATTTTGCCTCGATATTCAAACAACGATCAACAATTTTTCTGATGACATTTGTTTATTTTTTAGGACTCCTTGCTGTTTTCATGCCAATTGGTTTGGGAGCATCAGCAGTTATGCAACTTTTTAGCGCTTATCATAATATTATTTTCACTTTTGGTTCTCTATTTTTAATTCTTCTTGGACTTACACTTGTTTTCGGATTCCAATTTTCTTTTCCAACATTGGTTCATCCCCAGCTTAAGAATTCAGGCCTTCTTTCAGTTTTTGTTTTAGGTGTATTTTCCGGAATTGCAACAACTTGTTGTGCTCCGGTTCTCGCAGGCGTTATAACCCTTGCAGCTCTTCCGGCATCATTTCTTTTAGGCGGGGTATATACCCTTGCTTATGTTTTGGGGATGGTTATCCCTTTATTTGTTCTTAGCATGGTTCTTGACAAAAATAAGTTCACTCAGAAATTTTTTGTGTTTCGCAAAATAGTGTCATATAGAATTCTTGGCAAAAAAATCCGTCTTACTTTATCTAATCTTTTCTCGGGAGTTATGTTTTTAACTCTCGGGATCATAATTATTTATCTGGCTTTAACAAATAACTTGGTAACCCATGCTTCTTACCAAATCAGCGTTAATGTATATTTAACTAAATTCATTCAGATAATTGGTAAATACACAAGCATAATTCCAGAGGCGGTTTGGGCAATAATATTTTTTGTTATTTTTCTGGCAATCGTAGTAAAGTCCTTAAAAGAATTTTTCAAGAGCAGAGTGAATCATGCGAGAGAGAAAGAAGGTGATTAATTTGAACAAACAAACTATTATCATTGCTCTTTCAATTCTTATTTTTATTGCAGCAGTCGTTGCAGTCTCTTTCTATCTTGGATCCAAAAATGGCCAAGATAACCAGCAAGCAGAGTACTCGGCCGATCATCAAGGCCAGTCAGCTTCCGAAGAGAAATTCAATTCTTTTATGGGCCAACAAGCCCCGGATTTTACTTTATATAGTTATGATGATAAAAAAGTAACTTTAAGTGAGCTAAAAGGGAAAAAAGTAGTTTTGTTTTTTACAGAAGGGGTAATGTGTTATCCATCTTGCTGGAATCAAATTGCAGCCTTTGGCAAAGACGAAGCTTTCAAAAAAGAAGATACTGTCGTTTTTTCTATCGTGGTTGATACCAAAAATGAATGGGATACAGCAATCAAGAAAATGCCGGAACTTGGCACCTCAACAGTTCTTTTTGATTCAAGTAAAATAATTTCAAAAGAATATGGAGTGTTGTCACTGCCGTCTTCGATGCATAAAGGTCAGTTCCCTGGTCATACGTATTTGATCCTTGATAAGGACGGCGTTATTCGTTTTGTTAAAGACGACCCGCAAATGGCTGTCAGAAACGACGAATTAAGAGCAGAGCTTGAGAAGCTGAATTAAAAATGACCCAAAAACTTGTTCTAACATCTGCCCTCAAAGGATTTTTGGGTACATCTTTGCTTTTGATTATTTATTTTTCGATTGTTACTATTATTTCCGGTTGGGCTTTTGCCCAAGATCAGTTTTCCAAATTTTGGTATTTTATAGTCACTCTGGCAATAGGGTTTGGAATTCAAGTTGCTCTTTTTAGTTATTTAAAGAATTCAGTCAAACAGAATGTTTCATCAAGGGTGGTCACAACATCGGGGGTAACCTCAACTGCCGCCATGATTTCCTGTTGTTCTCATTACCTTGCCAACATTTTACCGATTCTTGGTATTACAGGATTTATCACCATTGTTACTCAATACCAAATCCAATTATTCTGGGTGGGTTTGGTCGCAAATCTTGGCGGGATTTTATATATGACAAATAAAGTTTACAACTTGACTTAGGTAACTAGAAATACATGAATTATTTAAAAGTCATTCTTATTAGCCTGGCAATAGCTGCAAGCGGTGTCATTCTCTATGTTTTATTCTCGCAGGGGAATTTCCCCAATAAACAGAATGATTTGGTAAGTAACAGCACCTCCTCTACAAGTCTGATTAGTCTATTGCCACAGATAAATTCCGAAGGCGAAGTTACTGTTAAAGTATCTCCACAAGACTTATCACAATTTGCAATAAGTTGGGATTTTGAGGTACTTTTGGACACTCACTCTGGAAATTTAGACCAAGATCTGATTAAAAATTCAGTCCTAACTAACGACACGGGTGATCAGTTTACCCCGATTTCTTGGGAAGGTAATTCTCCTCAAGGCCACCACCGCCAAGGCATTTTAAAATTTCAACCTATATCTCCAAAACCTACCTCAATTGAACTTAGAATCAGCAAAATAGGAGATGTTGCAGAAAGACGTTTCAAGTGGGAATTGTGATCAATGATTAGGATGCTTATGATGAACAAAAAATACACCCACGCTCTAACCCTTGGTTTTTTAACTCCATACTATGACTTCATTGTCAATTTCGCCGGGTTTGGGCGTACTATTTATGAAAAGATCGCAGGTTACATCAGCCCTAAGGCAGGTGACAAAATCCTCGATGTTGGGATAGGCACGGCAAATCTTGCCCTAATCATTAATAGAAAATATCCAAAAGTTAATATTATCGGAATTGATCCCGATGAAAATATCTTAAAAATCGCCCGAAGAAAAGTTCAGAAAGAAAAACTGTCAATAAAACTTACTCAGGCTGTCGCCCAAAACTTACCGTTTGTCGATAATTCCTTTGATTTTGTAATTTCAAGCTTTGTGATTCACCATATTCCGAAACAATTTAAAAGACAGGCATTTTTGGAAATGAAAAGAGTTCTTAAAAGAAACGGTAAAGTTGTCATTGTCGATTTCGGCATCCCCAAAAATTTTGTGACAAACATTATTTTATCCCTTTTTTCACTTATTGAAGATGTTGGCCCTAATAAAAAAGGTTTAATTCCCCGGCTTTTAAAAGAAGTCGGATTTAGTGATGTTGAGGAAATCGGAAGTAAATTCGGGCTAATTTCCTTCTATAGAGCTATAAAAATCTAATTATTTTTTAACGCTCTGCTTTTGAGACGTGCTGGTTTTTATTAATTTTTTCCGGTTTTAAGAAAAGCCAGCTTAATTTAGAGAGATTTTCCATAAAGGAGTCATAATAACTGCCCTTTGCATAAAAAGGATTTCCATAGGTATGATGCAATATTGCAATTTGCCGCATTGCCAAATCCACTTCAAACTGTTTATTGTTATGCCTGTCACCATCATTACAAGCCACAACAAGTGATTTTAATTTATCAACTCGTATTGGTTCACCGAAGATGAAACGTGCTTTAGAGAAAATGGGTCCGATTCCAGTCCAATATTTTAAAGTTCCCAATGTTCCCGACGGCCATTGTTTTTCCGTACCCTCTACAGCAATTGGAAAAAGATGAATCTGATTATTACTATGCCAGAATGAAGCTGTTTCTTTTCGGGCTTTTTCCATTTTTCCCGATTTGATTCTGGTTGCTTCAGGAGTAAGTACAATTAAAGTACCGTTGTCTAAATTTCTGGCTGTTCGTAACGCCGAGCGATTAATTTCATTTTGCCGCGGGTGATTTACCATTGTAGGTGAAACTACCGGAATTACCCTAATGCTTTTTAAAAGTTGTTTAGTGGGGAATTTCTCTAAATATTTGAGTTTAATTATAAATACTGCATTTTTAAGAAGATCGTCGAAATTTTCCTTAAATGTATAATACCTCCGCTTGCTGTATCTGCATAACTTCTGTGATCTAAAACTGCAACAACAGTAGACCCTTCAATTAAAAGCTGTCTTATTTTATTTAGATTTTCCTTGCCGATAATTTCATAATTAAGTGGAATTTTTCTCAAAATAGCTTTTTCAATTTTAAATACAGAATTTGCCCCACCTATTAATTGTTGTTCTTTATTCATATCAGAAGGCAGTTGAAATGACGATATTACAAGATTTTGAAAAATATATCAATTTATAACAAAATGTTAGAATTTACGTGTAGTGAAAATCGCTCAATATTTATTAATAATTTTAATTCCTCCGGTTTTAATTTTAGGTAATTTTCGGTATCTGATTTTTAATGCAGACTTTTATCAAAAGATCCAGCAGAAAATTGGGGTTTATCGATCATTCGATAATCACGAAATTGTTGATTTGGCGACTGAAAATCTTTTTGGGTTTTTTAAAGGTAATAACCAGCTTGATTTTGAGTTTTATTCCCGGCAAGCACAATTACACCTTTTTGATGTCAAACAAATCTTATATTTTACTTTTGGTTTTTTCTATATTTTGCTTGTGGCAGTTACAACTATAATTTTGGTAATGTCAGTTAGAAGATCTAAGAAAAATCTGGCATCAGCATTTT
Organism: Candidatus Curtissbacteria bacterium RIFCSPLOWO2_01_FULL_37_9; assembly: GCA_001776425.1. Classification (GTDB taxonomy): domain Bacteria; phylum Patescibacteriota; class Microgenomatia; order Curtissbacterales; family GWA2-41-24; genus MFBN01. The sequence goes on along the minus strand of MFBN01000057.1, from coordinate 7,165 downwards.
TAATCTCAGCGATAGTGACTTTTTTGACGATTTTGGTTCTGGCGCTTGGGATATTACGCTCATTTGATGCTTTTTTTCTCAAGTTTCATCAAGTCGCCTTCACCAATGATTTCTGGCAGTTTGGCCCGGATGACAATTTGATCAAACTTTTTCCAATAGAGTTTTTCGTTGAGTTTGCCAACCGTTTGGCCGTCAATATAGCTCTTACTTCTGTTGTCGTTACTCTTGTATCTGTTGCAGTTCTAAAAAGACTTTCACGATGATTCCATCAACTTTTAAAATAGGATTTATTACTTTCCACTTTTACGGTTTAATTATTGTTTTGGCAATTTACATTGGCTGGTATTTAGCTAAAAAAAGAGCTTCTTTTTACAATATCTCCCAAAAAATTTTTGACGATCCGATTCTTATAATCCCATTGGTTTCTGCGCTTTTGGGAGCTCGACTATATCACGTTGTCGATTATTGGTATGTTTACAGTCAGCAATTAATCTCCATAATTTATGTTTGGGAAGGTGGACTTGGTATTTGGGGTGGAATAGCCGGTGCGGTTTTTGGTTTTTTCCTTGTGTCCAACATAAAGAAAATCAATTTTTTACCTGTTTTGGATTTAGTTGCCCCTTCACTGTTGTTAGGACAAGCTGTAGGAAGGATCGGAAATTTTATTAATCAAGAAGGTTTTGGTCCTCCCACTAATCTAATATGGGGTGTTTACATAAACCCCGATAGAAGACCGGATCAATTCGCCAATTTTTCAAGATTTCATCCGACATTTTTCTATGAGGCGATTTTAAATGCGATTTTATTGGTAATTCTTCTGGTAATTGCCAAAAAACACCGACACCCTGGGCAAATTTTTGCTTATTATTTAATCTTCTATTCAGTCAGCAGATTTATTAGTGAATTTTGGCGTATTGATACTTGGATGATGGGTGAAGTGAAGATTGCCCATGTTGTGGCGACTATTGTTTTTATTATTGGCATAGGAATATTGCTTTATTCCATGACCTCTAAGAATTCTAAACACTTGACATAAATTAGCACTCATGGTATCTTGACTGCTAATCGATATAACGAGTTCTTTATTGATGATCTGTTAAAATAGTATTAAGAAGCAGGAGATTATTAAAATAAAAACATCATGGCAATTTTTTTAGAGCAGCAAAAACCAAGGCTTAAAAATGAAATCCCGATAGTTCCTTTGCGGGATACGGTTGTTTTTCCTTCTTCTATGGTGCCTATTACTGTTGGCAGACCCAAAGTAAAATTAGGGCTTGATAGTGCGTGGGCCAGCGACAGACTGGCTGTATTTGTTGCCCAAAAGAATCCCAGAATCGAAAATCCTGCACCCAATGACATTTATTCCGTTGGTACAGTTGGTTTAATCAGAAGGCTTTGGAAAGTTGACAATGAATATAACTTGGCTGTTGAAGGAGTTAGCAGGGTATACTTGAAGGAGTTTACTCAAATTGAACCTTTTTTATCTGTAAAAGTTGAAGAGATTCCCGAACTTACCCAGAAAACAGAAGAGATTGAGGCTCTTTTTAGGAATACTCTTAGCAAAATTAAAAAATATGGTGAACTTGGCGGTGTCTTAACGCTTGAATCTTCAATCCATATTTTTTCGACCGATGATCCTAATCAGCTTGTCAATATCGTATCCGCTTCTATAGATTTAAAAACCCTTGACAAACAACAAATATTGGAAATGGTCGATACCAAAGCAAGGCTTGAAAAACTTTCAGAGCTTCTGACAAGGGAAATCAGAATATTAGAAATATCCTCAAGAATTGATACAGAAACGCAGGAAAGAGTTGGCCGTGTAACAAAAGAAGCTATATTGCGCGAGAAAATGAAATCAATAGAAAAAGAACTTGGGGAAGACGATGACGGACGCGAAATTTCTGAATTCCGGAAGAAAATCAAAGACGCCCATATGCCGCAAGATGTAAAGGCTAAAGCAGACAGGGAACTTTCGCGTCTTGCCAAAATGTCATCTTATAATCCCGAGTCATCTTATATTCGTACTTATATGGAATGGTTAGTCGATTTACCTTGGATAATTCAGGATAAGAAAAATGCTGATGTTGATTTCGCTGCAAAAGTCTTGGACGAAGATCACTACGGCTTACCCAAAGTTAAGGAGAGAATACTGGAATATTTGGCGGTTCATAAGCTTGTAGGCAAAATTAAAGGGCCGATACTATGTTTTGTTGGACCGCCGGGAGTAGGAAAAACATCTATTGGTAAATCAATAGCAAGAGCTTTGAGCCGGAAATTTATAAGGGTATCTCTAGGTGGTATTCATGATGAAGCGGAAATTCGGGGTCATCGAAGAACATATGTTGGAGCAATGCCGGGAAGAATTATTCAGGGAATAAAAAATGCCGGTACAAAAAATCCGGTGTTTATGCTGGATGAAATAGACAAAGTCGGTACGGATTTTCGGGGCGATCCGTCATCTGCGCTTCTTGAGGCGCTCGATCCGGAGCAAAATAACGCTTTTTCCGACCATTATCTGGAAGTTGCTTATGATCTATCAGACGTGATGTTTATCACTACGGCAAATGTACTCGATACTATTCCTCCGGCCCTGCGTGACAGATTGGAGATTATAAGTTTTCCTGGTTACACTGAAGATGAAAAATATCATATTGCCAAAAGATTTCTATTTCCAAAGCAATTAGAAGCTCATGGGTTGTCTAAAGACAAAATCGATCTTACAGACGGTACTATTAAAGAAATTATTGCCAAATATACGCGAGAAGCGGGTGTTAGGGAACTTGAAAGAGAAATCGCATCAATATTGCGCAAAGTTGCCAAAAAAATTGCGTCCAAAGGAAAACAGAAAAAAATAAAAATCAGCCCGAAACAAATTCACAGTTATTTAGGTGCACATAAATTTTCAAAAGCAATCGCAGAAACTAAAGATGAAATTGGTATGGCAACCGGACTTTCAGTAACCGCTGCTGGTGGAGAAATTTTATTCGTAGAGGTAACTCTGATGTCTGGTAAAGGGAATCTGATTTTAACCGGCCAGCTTGGTGACGTAATGAAAGAATCCGCCCAAGCCGCGCTATCGTACGTTAAGTCAAAAGCCAAAATTTTAGGGATCGAAGAAAACTTTTCTGCAAAAACCGACGTTCATATTCATGTTCCGGAAGGAGCAGTACCAAAAGAAGGACCTTCTGCGGGGATTGCTATTACATCCGCTCTGGTTTCAGCATTGACAAAAATTCCGGTTAGAAGAGAAGTAGGTATGACTGGTGAGGTCACATTAAGAGGAAGAGTATTAGAAATTGGTGGTGTAAAGGAAAAAATTTTAGCAGCTCACCGAGCCGGGTTAACAACGATTATATTGCCAAAAACAAATTCTAAAGATCTGGAAGAGATTCCTAAAAATGTCAAAAAGGATTTACAGTTTATATTAGCAGAACATATGGATGAAGTTCTTAAAGTGGGATTAACACGGCCTTTACCGCAAGATAAAGGTGTAAAAAGGATACCACCGCGTCCAAAATCACAATCTTATAGCATACCTCAAATCGTCTAGATAACTATTAACCTGTTGCAATATAATTTAGAAATTTGTATTATTTGCAAGGGTAGTTCTGCCTTGACCCTCTTGTCCAATTTGATTTATTGTATAGACTATAGTGGATTTATTTAATCTAAACCCCTCACTCGCTTTACCGTTTGCCCTTGCTTGCGCTACTGCGGCCATTCTTTACGGAGTAATTATATCTTTTAAAGTGATATCACAGGATAGTGGTACTCCAAAAATGCGCCAGATTGCTGATGCGATAGCAGAAGGTGCAAGTGCTTATTTAAGCAGACAATATAGAGTTATTTTTGTTGTTGCTTTAATTATTTTTATATTAATTTGGAGTTTAATTTCCTTAGAAACTGCTATTGGTTTTTTAGTTGGTAGTATTGCATCGGCTGCATCGGGTTATATCGGTATGAATATTTCTGTTAGAGCAAATGTCAGAACAACACAAGCGGCAAGAACCGGTTTGGCCAAAGCCCTCAATGTTGCATTCGCAGGAGGATCTGTTACCGGTCTTTTGGTAGTAGGTTTGGCACTTCTATCTGTGGCTGGATATTTTGGGGCAACCGGTGATTTAGTAGGTTTGGTTGGTCTTGGATTTGGCGGTTCATTAATTTCGATTTTCGCCAGATTAGGTGGTGGAATATTTACAAAGGGTGCAGATGTTGGTGCTGATTTGGTGGGTAAAACAGAAATGGGCATTCCGGAAGATGACCCCCGTAATCCGGCAACGATTGCGGATAATGTCGGGGATAACGTTGGAGATTGTGCAGGTATGGCTGCCGATCTTTTTGAAACATATGCTGTGACTTTAATTGCTGCTATGTTTTTAGGCTCATTACTTTTTCCTGAATTTTTAGGTGCGGTTTTATATCCTCTGGCACTTGGTGGTATTGCCATTGTAGCTACTTTAATATCTACTTTTTTTATTAAACTACCTAAAAATAAGAGCATAATGGGAGCTCTATATGTAGGATTGTTGATATCAACCTCATTGTCGGCATTGGGATTTTACCCTGCGACAATTATTATGATGAACGCTAATGGCATTTTGGATCCATTTGGCATTTTTTTAACATCGCTGATTGGAATTTTTGTAACCATATTTATGGTTGTTATAACCGAATATTTTACTGCGACCAAATACCGACCGGTTCAAAATATTGCCAATGCTTCAACTACTGGTCCTGCAACCAATATCATAGCGGGATTGGTAATTTCAACCAGGTCAACATTTTTCCCAGTTGTTATTATAAGTTTAGCAATTTTGGCGGCTTATTCTTTAGCAGGATTATACGGGATAGCTATAGCAGCAGTATCAATGCTGTCCTTAACAGGTATGATAGTTGCAATAGATGCTTACGGTCCAATTACAGATAATGCCGGTGGTATTTCCGAAATGGCTAATTTGCCGAAACGCACAAGAGACATAACAGACGCTTTGGACGCTGTCGGAAATACCACAAAAGCCGTAACTAAAGGTTACG
>MFBN01000057.1:0-2116 GCA_001776425.1 Candidatus Curtissbacteria bacterium RIFCSPLOWO2_01_FULL_37_9 | reverse complement strand
CTGGTTTAGCCGCACTGGTATTATTTTCTGCATATTCCCAAGAACTTGCCACTAGGGGTAATTTAGTTCAATTTAGCATTGCAGACCCTACAGTACTTGTAGGATTGTTAATTGGAGCGTCACTGCCGTTTTTATTTGTTTCGTATGCCCTAGAAGCAGTTGGTTTGGCAGGGGCGGAAGTTGTAAATGAGGTGCGGCGTCAATTTAAGGAATTGCCGGGTATATTAACAGGTAAAGATAAACCTCAATACGATAAAATCGTTGATATTGTTACTAAAAAAGCTTTAAAACTGATGGTTGTACCGGCTTTAATTCCTGTATTCGCGCCTATAATTGTAGGTTTATTATTAGGTCCCAAGGCTTTAGGAGGTTTGATGATCGGGTCTATTATCTCCGGAGTGTTTGTAGCAATTTCGATGACAACCGGAGGGGCAGCTTGGGATAATGCTAAAAAATATATTGAATCCGGTAAACTCGGTGGTAAAGGATCCAGTGCCCATAGTGCTGCAGTAATTGGAGATACTGTTGGTGATCCTTATAAAGATACAGCCGGACCAGCGATAAATCCTATGATAAAAATAATAAACGTAGTGGCACTTTTGTTAATTCCGTTTCTCTAATATATTATTCTTTTCGGTTTTGCTTTTTGTGTTGATTCTATAGCTTCAGGTAATTGATCGGGAGTTAATTTCTCTATGGTTACTGGTTGACTTGCTTCGGATTCGTGAATTAATTCAAATCTGTTTTTAATTCCTGGTTGGAATTTATTAATTGTTTGAATCGCCTCTTTAAAATTTATCAATGCGTTTGCATAATTTTCGTCGAATTGATAACCATCTTCTGTTGTTTGCAATTTTGAATTAATAGCAATAAATAACGTTTCATGATTTTGTAATGATTCTCCAATTTCTCCAACTAACTTTGCAATATCCTGATTTTGTGAGTTTGCTTTTTCTAATTGAATTAGCATTATATTAATCCGATTGCCGTACCTTATTAAATTATTGCTTGCAAGTTTTGTATTATTTTGGCCAAGAAGAAGATAAGATTCTTTTAATCGTTTACCTGAAGCTATAAGGTCGAATCTAGATTTTTCAACAGCCGAGGGTTGGAAAAATCTTGAAAATAATTCTTTGACTGTGATTAAAAAATACAAAGGTTGTGATGGTAAAAATCTTAATGGCACAATTTTTTGAAGAGCTTCATTAATTTGTCCGTCAGTGACTTCTGGAAAATCATAAATCGTATGTGCACTAATAGATATTGGAAAAGCAATGATAACAAATGTAAAAAATAAACTAATCAGGCAGGCTGATATTAATCTCATAAATAGCTCCTAACGAATTAAAACTGCTTTTTTCTAGTAAATTAGTTTGTGCCGCTTACCGGATTCGAACCGGTGTTACCAGGTTGAGAACCTGGCGTCCTAGTCCCCTAGACGAAAGCGGCAGGTTTTTTAAAGTTGGCAGTATTTTGAAAGTAATTAACCGTTGACTTACGAATTTTTATCTTATTTTCTTATATATTATAGAGTTTCAGATTTTGGTTATGGCAATTATATCCGAAGTTATTCAGCCGATCAATTGTTTAATATGCAATTTCTTGACCAAATTAACATTTTGGCATACAATTACCGTCCTATTTTTTTAGATAATGTATATGTCACAGAATATTAGAAAGTTTATATTAACTCAAGAAGGTCTTAATCAGCTTAAACGGGAATATGATGAGCTTTTAAGTATAAAAAGACCTGCAGTTGTAAAAAGGATTCAAAGAGCAAGAGAATTTGGAGATCTTAGCGAAAATTCCGAGTACGATGCGGCCAAAGACGAACAGTCACTTCTTGAAGCTCGCATAGTCCAACTTGAGCAAGTTCTTGCCAAAACCGAGATTATTGAGCCGGTTAAAAAGGCCGACTTTGTGGTTATCGGTTCTACAGTGGTAATTGAAATGAATGATGAGATTCATGATTTTACAATAGTAGGCTCTATGGAAGCAGATCCAGCAGCCAAGAAAATTTCCAATGAATCACCAGTCGGGAAAACTCTTTTAGGTCTTCAAGTGGGCGAAACTATAGAGATTGCAGTAGGACCCGTTAAAAGCAAAATCAAAGTAT
>MFBN01000056.1:18977-21783 GCA_001776425.1 Candidatus Curtissbacteria bacterium RIFCSPLOWO2_01_FULL_37_9 | reverse complement strand
ACCTCTTTATAGAATACGGATTGGAGATTATAGGGTCTTCTATTTTGTTGATGAGCAACTAAAAGATGTTATTGTCGTAGATGTAAAGCGCCGCACAACACAAACATACCGCCATTAGGACGTCCGGTTTCTATAACCACCTTTCTATAGCCACTATAGTCACCTTCAATGTGAACTAGGTTGACACATCGGGGATTTTTAAAAAACATCACCATAATTCTTCCTTCGATTTCACTTCCTCTTTCACAAGAAGTTACAGAGGACAAGCAGGACAAGTAATAATATTAGAGTAGCCCACAGAATTAAACGACTTCGTTTTGAAATTTGGCTCATTTAGTCTATAATCTTGCCCCAAATGGAAAACCTGGAAAGATTCATGTCAGGTATTGCTGCGCTAAAAAGGAGAGACCGTGCAGGTTGGATCAAACGTGAGGTCGAAAATCCAGAAAGCACAGCAGAACATTGTTACGGAGTAGCAATACTGGCTATGCTTTTGGCGGAAGAAGCACGAGTTGATCAGTTAAAATCTATTAAGATGGCTTTGATTCATGATCTACCCGAAAATAAAGTCCCCGATTACATGCCTTCCGATGATATAACTTCCGAGGAGAAATTCCGACAGGAAGAAGAAGCTATGATCGAAATTTGCGAAACGATAGAGGGTGGTCAAGAGTACTTGGCTCTCTGGAGAGAATTCGAAGAGGGCAAGACAGGGGAAGCAAGGTTCGTAAAAAGTCTGGACAAGCTGGAAATGATGTATCAAGCTTGGGCGTATGAACAAGAACAACCAGATAAAAACCTAGAGTCTTTCTGGGAAGATATAGAAGGTTTTGATTTTAATAAAGGGGCTATCGAGAATGCTTTTCGTCAGCTTAAATTATTAAGATAGTATATCCACCCCCAAAGTGAACTGGGTTGACACATCCTCTTTTTGGTTAAATGCATGACCCAACAACGCTATCCACTCCGCTAAAAGCTTCGAGGATCAAGAAATCTATGGCGGGGTAAGGGAAGGACGTCAAACCAGTCAGACTTAGTCAAACGTCCCAGGGAAATTGCAATTGTGGAGGGAGAGTAAAAATAGTTTACGAATTCAATTTAATTATATTTTCTTTCTGAAGTCTTCTTAGAATAACTGCATCAGAAACTCTAAAAATTTCCGGCAGGTCTTGAATAAATGGAGCCAATACTTCGGGAGGCTCCATGGAAGGAATTCTACCGAGCCGTTTTTCTAATTCGCCAAGTAATAATTCTTTAGGCACTAAAACCAGTCCGGCGAAGGTATGGGCTTGTATTTCAATATACTTATATATTTGTCCATCCACCCGGTCGTGAGAGGAAAGATAATCCTCAAGATTTGTTGGGCCGTATTTCTCATACCAATCTTTATGTAAGATTAAATGACCTATCTCATGAGCAATCGAAAATCTTGTCCTTTCCGGATACCTTACAAAACAAACCTCGTCAATAGTAATCTGAGTAAAATCAGAACTTATAAATGCATCCACTCCTATGAGTGATTTAATGCCTGGTACAGCAAATAGAGCTATATCCATTTTTCGTTCAACTATATCTTCAATAGGAATAGGCAAGGAGAGTGCGGGATGGTAAGTTTTCAAAAACTTATCGGCAGCACGGACTACATCTATAAGTCTTAAGTTTGGGCTTTGCATTATTTATTGACATCATTGAGGAGTTTGATCAATTGTTTAATCTTCTTTTTGTCCAGTTTCTCTCCTCTGGCTGTTCTATAAAAAGCTGGCAAGATTGAAAGAATATGCGGACTTTTAATGATATCCTCTGGGATTTTACCCTTCGCAGCGTGAGCAAGATCAAAAAAACTTGTCCATTCCTCACTATCTCGAGGTATTTTTAAAGCGGTTGCGTAACCTTCTAATTTTTGCCGATCTATGCTGGGAGAAAGAATATTCCTTTCCAGTCGGCTGATATTTCCAGGATCATAACCATACCTTTCGCAAAAAGACCGGAGAGTAAAACCGACAGAAACCCTTTTTTGTCTAAAAAATTCTCCGAAGGTTTGGAAAGAAGAAGCTTGACTTTTTGGCATAGCTGTTGTAATAATAATACAACAATGTTATTTTGTCAAGGAGGTGAATAAGATGGATCAACCGAAAGATAAGAGAGACCGAGAAACATTGCAAGATCAAATACAGATACCAGAAACTAGTTTTAATATTCTATATATTGACGTTGCATTTGCTACTGCTTCACCCACTGGTTTCGTGCTTGATTTTGGACAAAAAACACCTCAGCTTAGAATAACGAGAATTGTTTCAAGAATCGGGATGAGTCCAATGCATTTTAAAATGTTCGCAAAAATGCTTGAAGGACAGTTGAGAGAATTTGAAGCTAGATTTGGTGAAATAAAAATTTCCCCTGAAGCTCAATCTGAAATGGATAAGGTCACCGAAGAGTTAAAGAAAAAGAGAAATGAAAGTTAATTTTAGAAGTAAAGACGATAAGGCAAATATTGCCGGATGGTTCTTCAAAACAGATTCTAGCAACAAAACCATAATTCTTGTTTCGATTTCACTCAATACAGGCAAAAATATTAGAATAGTTTCTTGACACTTTCTTTGAATAATTCTAAAATCACCTCAAATGCCAAGTAATACCACAAAAATTGCTTTAGCCATTGTGGCAGCCGGTGTTATTATCGCCATCGCCATTTATTTTACTAATCGTCAAAAGGCACCAACTATTGAACCTTCACCAATTCCTACGGCCGTGACCCAGGAACTTGGCACTATCCCTAGCCCTTCACCCTCGCCGGCTTCAACTCCTA
>MFBN01000056.1:15864-18968 GCA_001776425.1 Candidatus Curtissbacteria bacterium RIFCSPLOWO2_01_FULL_37_9 | reverse complement strand
TTGCGGCAAAAACAGATAGTGGATGGGTAATTGTCTATGATGGCCAGTCAACACCAACCTGTAGCCAGATTGAGCTTTATGACTTCCCAACTTCTATGATTCCCGAGTGTCTTAACAGTTCCGGCAACGTTGTCCAAAGATAAATTACTCTAGCAAAATTCCTGCTAATATTTAGTATTTAGGGACGGTCCTGAACTTGCTTACCACAACAGGCCAAAATTGACACTTTTTCTTCAGGAAAAAAATTATGATATAATCAACTTGCCACAAATGAAAAACAACTCAAAATCACGAGATAAAATACTTAACGGAATTACCTCTGGCTGGGTGTTAGTGACAAAAGATAACAAAAGAGTGTTAGCCCACGCAAAGACACTCAAACAACTTATTAAAAACATCGAACTAAAAGGTAATCCAGAAGGATCTATATCGATAGTTCCCCCTGCTAACTTTTCGAGTTATGTTGGTTAATGAAACCAATTACTTTTAGTGCCCCAATTAAAGTCTATTACAAACCTCTTCAAAATTCGAGAATATTATGGCCAATTTTGGATATCGAGCTGTCTTCTAAAGGTACTTCTATACCCCGCAGTATAGATGCATTAGTTGATTCTGGCGCAAATTTATCAATACTACACCCTCAACTTGCCCAATATCTTGGTTTTGACCTTAAAAAGTTGGGGTCTCCAAAAGCAGGCGGAATTTCCGTGAGCGGTGGTTATAAATCGTGGATTCTACCAAATCCGATAGACGTTAATATTTACGGATACAAATTCAGTTTTAATTTTACAGTAATTGACAATCCGAATTTAATATGGGGATGTATTTTAGGCGAAGACAGCATTTTTTCAGTCGCCAAAATTGATTTTCAAAAATTCAAAGGTTTTTTTGAAATTCGGTTTAGGCAAGATTTAAATTGAATTTTAACTGTGTGAATGTTGAGAGTACGGTTACATGGCTGCACAGTCGTGCTGCGGGACTAGGACTCCATTTACAATTTTTTGAGTAACTCCAAGTTTCCCAACACTAAAGCCTCCTTTTTAGCCTTCGTCCATTTCTTAATCTGGTATTCTCTGTTCATTGCACTTTTTATATCTCCATAAGTTTCTGAATAGACTAAATTTACTGGTTTTTTAGCTCTCAAATATTTTGCTCCTTTCGATCCATTTGAATTATGTTCCTTTAGTCTCTTTTCCAAGTTTGAAGTCATGCCACAATATAAAGAATCATCTGAGCATCGGAGAATGTAGAAGTAGTATAAGTTCTTTCGATTCGCTTCGCTCACTCAAGACATTCTACTCACTTCAAAGGGCTATAGCTCTTCGATAAACTCAGTGCCATGGCCCTGAGCTCTTCGAGTCTGAGCGACGAGGTCGCTAGACCTCAGAGTCGATGACGAACGAAGTGAGTCGAATGGCTGCCGGACTAGGATTCGAACCTAGATAAACGGGTCCAGAACCCGTTGTCCTACCGTTAGACGATCCGGCAAAACAACTATCAAAAGAATTTAAATTTTACTTATTACCTGCAGATTTTAACATCTTCGATCTTTTCTTAAAAGCTAAAGTGGAATCAGCTATTATTATTGATATAATTGAACTTTATAATGAAAAAGGCTTTTTTGCTATTGATATTTTTTGGCGCTTTGGTTTTTTTGATATTGCTATGGTGGCAAAAAAATAATTTGACAATAACAAACCCATCTTTGAAAAAAATAGATATCGCAGATAATAACCCGCTGGATAAATATACTTTTGATGCTTTGGCTAAAACAATTTTTCCCCCAAGTCAAATTGAATTAGGCAGAATAATAAAAGATGAAAACGAGTTCCAGTCTTACATTTTTTACTTTCATATAGATGATAGAAAAGTCAGCGGTCAAATTAATATACCGCAAAAAGAAGGAGTTTATCCTATTATTGTGATGTTCAGAGGTTATGTTGACCGGGAAAAATATACCACAGGTATTGGAACACAACACGCAGCAGAATATTTAGCCCGGAATAACTTTATCACTCTTGCCCCTGATTTTTTAGGGTACGGTGAATCAGATAACCCGTCCAACCTGCCGATTGAAGAGCGTTTTCAAACATACACAACAGCTCTGACCCTAATTGCTTCGTTGGATAATTTAACAAACGCATTAAAACAAATCGGCTCCGAAGCAAAACCGGATGTTAATAATATAGGCTTATGGGGACACAGCAACGGTGGGCAAATCGCGCTTTCTGTTTTGGAAATAAGCCAGAAAAAATACCCGACCGTACTTTGGGCTCCTGTTTCCAAACCGTTTCCGTACTCGATTCTTTACTTTACGGATGATTTTGACGACCACGGAAAAATGCTTCGAAGGGTAGTTGCGGAATTCGAAAACGATTACGACTCCGAGCTTTATTCTCTGACAAATTATTTTGATAGAATCAATTCACCAATTCAACTTCATCAGGGCACTGCCGACGAATCTGTTCCTATTAAATGGTCTGACCAGCTTGCTGACGAGTTAAATAAACTTAATAAAACAATTCGATATCATACATATTCAGGGGAAGACCATAATTTTTCCAGAGGTAATTGGCAAACGGTTATTGACAGAAGCAAAACTTTCTACCTTAGTTATTTTTAAATACCCTACCCTATTTATTTTTCATCAAAAGAAAATATTCTTCCTTTGGTAGTTTTCTTAATCTTTTTAGAATTCTTTTTGCATCTGTGATTTGGGATTCATGAGCCGTTATGGCTTTTATTTTTGTTGGCCATTCATCTTCTATATTTATAATTTTGTCAATCTCTTCCCTTTTGTATCCCGGAGGAAAGTAAATAAAATAATCACCTATGCTTTCACGATTTTCCTGAGATATACAATAATATAAAAGCTCCTCTATGAAAGCCAGTTTTTTAAAAACATAAGTTGTGACCATTGAAACCGTAATATGATCAATGTGGCCGGAAATTCCACGCGGCTCAAAAGTAATTAAGGACTGGGGTTTTAATATTTTTAATATTTGCTCTATTTTTCCGGCAAGCAGATGATAAGTTGAATTTGACAAAGTCCCGTCTTTAAACCCCAAAAAATATACTCTGCTAATCCCTAAAATTTGTGCAGA
>MFBN01000056.1:15131-15857 GCA_001776425.1 Candidatus Curtissbacteria bacterium RIFCSPLOWO2_01_FULL_37_9 | reverse complement strand
AGTTCCGCCTTTCGTCTAGTTGCGATATTTTTACTATTGCCCCCCTCTTCCCCTTTTGTTGCACAAATCAGGTAAACCTTGTGAGATTTGGCAAGTTTGGCAATCGTCCCTGCCGGCCCAAAAGCTTCATCATCCGGATGAGCAAAAACAGCAACAACGGATTTGTTATTTTGCTTTTTGGATCGCATCGTCGATTCGCCTACGCACTTCTGCTTTGGGTAAAACTGCCAGACTTTGGTATATGGGAGGTGTATTATCCGCAAATACACTAAGTCTTAAAATATTTTTAATATCACTTGAATCCAACCGATTTCTGCTGATCCATTCATCCAATGTTTTTGTAATTCCAAATTCATTCCATTTACGAACAGAGTCAATTGCTTCTTTTACAAGCTTGCTTTTTGAACGAGGCGGTGGAGGTAAAAAACCCTTTTTAAAAAAAATGCCTGCGAATTTATCAAAATCCCCAAGCATTACAAGACGATCCTCTAAAAGATCGACAATCTTGGCCAATTTTTTATTGTCTGCTTTTTGTGCCAATTTCGAGAAATTTTTAATTTTTGTCAATAATTTACTTTTCGGATATACATTTATATATTTTTTATTAAACCAATTTAATTTTTCTAAATTAAAAACCGGACTGTTTTTATTAAGGCGCTCCAGGGAAAATATTCTTATCAACTCGTCTAGGGAAAATATCTCTTTCTCCCTTTTCCCTCCTTCGCT
>MFBN01000056.1:14800-15035 GCA_001776425.1 Candidatus Curtissbacteria bacterium RIFCSPLOWO2_01_FULL_37_9 | reverse complement strand
TATCGCACCTTCCCGTTTGGAAAGTTTTTTTTTGTCCATTCCCAAAATCGGCGGAATATGAACATACATTGGCGGCTTCCATAACAAAGAAGAATAAATCAACAAATGCTTTGGCGTTGAAGATATCCATTCATCACCGCGAATTACATGGGAAATTTGCATATAGTGGTCATCAATAACCGAGGCAAAATGATATGTCGGAAATCCGTCCTTTTTAACAATGACAAAATCTTCT
>MFBN01000056.1:8994-14773 GCA_001776425.1 Candidatus Curtissbacteria bacterium RIFCSPLOWO2_01_FULL_37_9 | reverse complement strand
TGATGAACAATATCCTGCCATGAAATTTTAATTCCCGACTTTACCTTAAATCTCCAAGCACCTTCGTCCGGATATGCTTCACCGGAATTTTTAAGTTTTTCAAGTGCATTATTATATAAAGGAAGCCTTTTGGACTGCTGATAATATTTATCCCATTTTAAACCAAGCACCAATAGACTTTTTTTAATTTCTTCGATAGCTGAATTTTGAAATCTTTCCCGGTCTGTATCTTCTATTCTTAGAATAAATTGGCCTTTTTGGTTTTTGGCAAATAAAAAATTATATAGCGCGGTTCTAATATTACCAACATGAGGAGTTCCTGTAGGTGACGGAGCAAAGCGGACTCGGACATTAGACATGGTAAAATTGTATCATTAGTGAGAAATAAATTATAAATAGTATAACTTAACCAAGATTTCAGATGACGTCTCTTAGCGATGCTGCAAATTTTGCGAAAAAATCCCTTAAATGGCTTATTATTACTCTGGCTGTACTTGGCATAATCTTTGTTCTCGTAAGTTCAGTTAAATTTTTAACGAATTGGGTTTTTCCTAAAAAACCTCCACCACCCACAGTTGCCTTTGGAAAACTTCCAAAAATCGATTTTTCCGAAGGTATAAAAGCACCTGCAAACCTTACATATTCTATTGAAACAATAAACGGTGAATTACCCATTCTCGCAAATAAAGTAAAAGTTTTCGCGATAAAAAATGAAGATCTTATATTTGGAGATTTGCAAAGAACAAAAATTATCGCATCTAAAGTCGGCTTTAGAGACGAACCTGAAATGTTGTCGTCAAGAGAAATTAAGTTTACAGAGTCCGGGGAGATTCAAAAAACATTAACTATTGATATTGTTAGCGGAAATTTTATTTTAGACAGTAATTACGCTCAAGACATCAAAATTATTTCAGCAAAACCCCAAAGCGTTGAGCAGGCAATAATAACAGCTGTAAGTTTTCTAAATAATTTCGGTTTGAATGATACAGACCTGCCCCCAGAAAAAATTCAAACCAAACTCTTAAGAATAGACGGTATATCGCTAACGGAAGTTCCAACAATAAATAGTGCAAATTTAGTTCAGGTTGATTTTCAAAGGGATGACATATTAAAAATTCCGGTTATAAATCCTCAAGAAAATGCTCCATTAACTCAAGTGTTGGTTTCCCAAAACCAAATTGTCGCCGCTTCACAATCCAGATTACCAATAGAATTAAACCTATTTGCCAGCTATCCTACTAAAGGAATTTTTAAAGCATTTGAGGACTTAAAAGCAGGTAAGGGATACTTAAATAAAAATCCTCAAGATAGTTCAGGTTTTCCAATTCGTGACGCTTACTTAGCTTATTTAGAAACAAAAAATTCTCAGGGCTATCTTATGCCGGTTTATGCATTTAAAAGCGACAAAGGCCTGGTTGCTTATGTAGAAGCAATTGATGAACTTTGGGTTAAATAGTCACCCATTTATAATTGTCAAAAGCCCAGTTAATTAATTCTTGTGATTCTTCAAAACGATCTTTCGACCTTAACACTACAACAACAATCGTATGACTATTTCTGGTTGTCTGAGAGATCAGGATTTCACCGGATCCTTCGGTTTGGCCGGTTTTAACTCCCTCTAAACCTTCAACTTCACCCAAGAGCTGATTAATATTTTCCAAATAATATGTCTTAATGCCGCTGATGTCATTAACAACCAGGCTTTTTGTGGAGACGATCTTCGAAATTAAAGGATTAGTAACGGCAGCTCTAGCTAAAATTGCTAAATCACTTGCAGTAGAATACTGCAGACGGCTATCGAATCCCGCAGGGTTTACAAAATGGCTTTCGGTCATCGAAAGACTATGTGCTTTTTGATTCATAGAAGCAATAAAATTATTAAATGAGACTGCACAGGCATTTGCCAAAGCATAAGCCGCATCGTTTCCAGAAGAAACTAACATTCCGTATAATAAATTTTCTACGGTGACTTGATCGCCATCTTTAAGACCCATTTGGGTTCCGTCAGTCACCGGATTGGTAATTTTAACGATTTTTTTGGGTGTACAGTATTCCAAAGCTACCAACGCAGTCATTAATTTTGTGGTTGATGCCGGTAAAAGCCGCAATGTAGGTTCTTTTTCAAAAAGTTTTATACCGGACTTTGCATCTATAATTACTGCTGAAGAAGCAGTAATTTCCGGAGCTTTCTGAAAGTTATCAGCAACTCTCGGAAACATGTAAATCGGGAAAAACTTATTTTCAGCAGAATTCTTATCTGGAATATTTATAAACGGCAGTTTTAAAAGCTTTGTATAATTTGCGAATAATAAAACAAAAAAAACAAGAATGGATACAATAACGGCAAAACGCATCTGGTTTAAATTGTCTTAAGTTTTAGCTCTTTAAGACTCCCATCATCAATTGCCGATGGTGCATCCATGACTGAAGTCTGTCCGGATGATGCCATAGGAAAAGCCGTAACTTCTCTGGTATTTTCTTCACCTGTAGCTGCCATCATAATACGCTCTATACCCGGCGCAATACCTCCGTGTGGAGGAACACCCCAGCCAAAACTTTTTAAAAGATGCCCGAATTTTGTTTCTATCTCCCGGCTACTATAGCCTAATATTTTAAAAACTTTCTTTTGAATTTCGGCATCGATAATTCTTATACTTCCTCCGCCAACCTCAAGGCCGTTACACACCAAATCATGCTGCCAAGACAAAACTTTCATCGGATCGCTTTCCAATAAATGCACATAATCGTCTTTTGGTGCCGTAAACGGATGATGACTTGGCGAAATGGGCTGGTTTTTGGTTTTTTCAAAAAGAGGAAAATCCACAACAAATGCAAAAGACAAAACATTAGGATCTTTTTTAATACGCATATCGAATTTATCCGATCCGTATTTTTTAATCGCTTCTTTGTGAGTAATTCTTGGAAAGGGATATTTTAATACTTTTTTCTTAAAAATCTTTTCGGTTAATTCTTTAAAAAGTCTTTCTGTAAGCTCTAAAATATCATCTTGCGTAACATATGACATTTCAACATCCAACTGAGTAAATTCTCCGTAAGCCCGATCGCTTCTTGGGTCTTCATCCCTAAAACAGCGGGCAATTTGGAAGTATTTTTCAAAACCGGCAACCATAAGTAACTGTTTGTACTGCTGAGGAGACTGAGGAAGCGCATAAAATTTACCTTTCTGAAGCCTTGAAGGAACCAGAAAATCGCGCGCGCCTTCCGGAGTTGCTTTGGTTAAAATCGGTGTTTCAATTTCGATAAAACCACTTTCTGTTAAAAATTGACGCATAAAAGAAAGCATTTGTTGACGGAGACGAAGATTATTTTTTAATCTTTCCCTGCGCAAATCCAAATATCGGTACTTAAGGCGTAAAGATTCATCGATCTCCAAACCATCTGTGTCAATAGGAAAAGGTAAAGTGTTTGCTTTACTTATTATTTGAATACTTTCAATTTCCACTTCTACTTTCCCGGTTTTCAAAAGCGGGTTAATAAGACGATCGGGTCGCTTTTTAACAATACCTTTTATGCTAACCACATCTTCTTCGGTAATTTTATGTTTGTTCCTGCTAACTGTTTGGACAATTCCGGTTAAATCGCGCAGGTCGTAAAAAGTTATTTTACCGTGGTCACGAACTGTGTTAATCCAACCCCAAAGCTGAACTTTTTTACCTATCTTTTGATTACATTCCAAAGCATATGTTCTACTCATTTGATAAATAAATTCTAAACTAATTCACACTTACAATCAAAATATATTTTCAGATTGCAAAGTTTTTATATATTAAATTAATTTTCATTCAGCAATTTTTAAATCCTTAATTTTTAGCTGAATTTTCCCTTTCCCGTTATAATGATCATCTTCAAGCGTGTAAATCACATCCAGAAGATATCCGGGTCTTAACTCGTGTTTTTTCCCTCCCAAGTTAAATCCAATTGCATCAAATCCGTCCAATTGAAGCTTAAGATGACTCCCATCTGTTCCAACCACACGCAGGTCTTCAATCAACATTCTTCTTGTTAAAAATATTGGCTGGGGGTTTTTTACACCGTATGGCTCAAATTTTTTAACAATATCCAAAGTTTCGATAGAAATTTCCTTTTTATCCAATATGCACTCTATATTTATTTGGATATCTTTAGCATAATCGGCCAGTCTGTTTTCGGAGTATTCTTTAATCTTTTTGGAGAAGATTTCAATATTTTCGGTTTTTATGGAAAATCCGGCAGCCATTGGATGACCTCCACCATCAACTAAAAATTCGCTTGATGCGCGTATTGCCTCAACTATATTAAATCCGGCTACTGAGCGCGCCGAACCCTTGGAAAAAACATCTCCTTTGGAAATGACTATCATAGGCTTGTTAAAAGCATCGACTAACCTGGCTGCAACTAATCCGATTATCCCTTCGTGCCACTCATGATGAAAAACGACACCTATTGTCTGCTCTTGTGGTACTAAACTCATTGCATGTGTTACGGCTTTAGCTGTTAACTGCTGTCTTCTTTGATTTGTTTTGGCAAGAAGTATTGCAAGTTTTTCTGCCTGAATATCGCTTTTTGCACAAAGGAGCCTTAAAGAATCCAGTCCATGTTCGATGCGGCCCATCGCATTAATCCGTGGTGCAAGAATATGGCTAATCTCATACGTACCTAGTTTATTGTTGATTCCGGCTGATTTTGTCAAAGCTTTAATACCAGGCCGTTTCGTGGAAATAAGTTTTTCCAAACCTAGCTTTACTATCGCGCGATTGGCACCGATAAGTGGAACCATATCGGCAATAGTTGCCAATGCAGCCAGCTCTAATTTGCCAAACAAATCATTCATATATACCGGCTTTAATTTTTTAACCAGTTCATAACATACCCGCCATGAAACTCCGGCACCGCAAAGATCTGTCGTATGCACAAGTGCAGCTGACTTTGGTAATATTTTTGGTAACACATGGTGATCCGTAATGACTACTTCAACACCAAGTTGTTTGGCAAATTTTACTTGATCAACTGCTGTCACACCATGGTCAACAGTAATAATTAGCTTAACTTTTTTTTCTGCAAGGCTGTTAATTGCCTCTTTGGAAAGACCATACCCTTCCTTTATTCTATGAGGCACATAAGGAAGAACATCTCCTCCAAGATCATATAAAGTTTCCCACATTATTGCTGTCGCGCAGATTCCATCGGCATCATAATCAGAATAAACTACCATTTTTTGACCTTTTTCCATGGCTTTTATAATTCTTTTAATACCATTTTCAAGTCCCGAAATCTTAACTTCTAGAATTTGGTCTTTAGTGGGATTGAGAAAATTTTGGAGCTTTTTGTTATCTGTTAAACCTCTATTAAAAGCCAATGCATTAAGAAGCCAATTATTATTTTTTTTCTTCGTATAAGAGATAATTTTCCAGATATTCTCAGACACAAATCAATTGTAGCAAGAAAAATGCCATGTTGCTGATATAATTTATAATATAGTGATTGATCCTAGTGTAATCAAAATATTAGAAAAGCTAGACAAAACAGGCTTTGAAGCGGCTGTTGTTGGCGGTGCGGTTAGGGCGATGATCGAGAAAAAAAAGCCTAAAGACTGGGATATTACAACAAATGCCAAACCAGAAGAAATTATCAAACTCTTTAATAATTCGCTTTACACCAACCGCTTCGGTACTGTCTCGGCTCCAATCAATAAAAATCAGTTTGTCCAAATAACAACCTACAGAATCGAAGAAAAATATACTAATAAACGTCACCCGGATAAAATTGTCTGGGGAAAAAA
>MFBN01000056.1:3671-8965 GCA_001776425.1 Candidatus Curtissbacteria bacterium RIFCSPLOWO2_01_FULL_37_9 | reverse complement strand
TTACTATAAACGCCATGGCTTATCGCTTATCTCGAAATAAACATTATGATCTTATCGATCCTTTCGAAGGAAAAACCGATTATGAAAATAAGCTAATAAAAACAGTCGGTGATCCCAATAAACGCTTTGGTGAAGATGCACTTAGACTGTTAAGAGCTGTTAGATTTGCAACTACTCTAGGTTTTACAATCGAAAGTAAAACAAAAATGGCAATTACCAGAAACGCCCACTTTCTGAGACAAATTTCTGCTGAACGGATAAGAGATGAGCTATTGAAAATTATAGAATCCGATAATGCCGCAGCAGGAATAATACTTACTAAAGAAATGGGGCTTTTAAAAATTATTCTGCCGGAATTGGAAGTTTGTTTTAATGTTGAGCAAAAAAGCCCTAAGCGCCATCACATTTTTGACGTAGGCACTCATTGTGTAATGAGTCTGAAAAATTGCCCTTCAAATGATATAATCGTCCGCTTGGCGACACTTCTTCATGATATCGGCAAGGCGAAAGTTGCAAATATTACATCAGAAGGAATCCGTACTTTTTATAATCACGAAGTTGTCGGTGGAAGACTGGCAATTGCAATCGCTTCAAGATTCAATTTATCCGGCTCGCAAAAGGATAAATTATTTAAACTGGTTCGATTTCATCAGTTTACAGTCAATGAAAATCAAACCGATAATGCACTTCGTAGGTTTATCAGAAATATCGGGATTGAAAATGTCGAAGACATGATGGATTTAAGAATTGCCGACCGGTTAGGAGGTGGTTTGCAGCAACCGGAATCATGGAGACTTAAGCTTTTTAGAAAAAGATTAAAGGATGTTCTAAAAAAACCGTTTACTGTTGCAGATTTGAAAATTAACGGCCATGACGTAATGAGGGAATTAAAACTTAAACCCGGGCCTAAGGTTGGAGAAATTCTAAATATGCTTTTTGAAAAAGTAGTTGAGGATTCAAAGAAAAATGATCGAGAATTTCTATTGAAAAAATTGCGAACTTTAAATAGATGAAGGAATCGATATATATTGCTAAGTCAAAAATAAAAGGACAGGGTATTTTTGCGTTTCGTGATATATCAATAGGGGAAATAATATGCAAATTGAGAGGCGAAAAAATTTCAAAGGGAGAATTATACAAAGTCCATCAATTTGGCACAGATATAATAGATAACCTATTGCAAGTCAGCGGATTAGAAATTATTCCAGATTTTATAATGAATGATTTTAGACTTAAAAAGGCTTAAATTCCAGTCAAATTTCACCTACTTCAAATTCCGGCTTGAAAAATCAGTCAAATTATTAACTCTCGTAATTCAATAAGAACAAAAATTGTATATACTTTAAGTCAATTTTTTATTTATCTTGATTTTATATTCGTAATAGTTTAATCTGTTCAAACACCTGTTAAAATGCCGGAAACAAAAGTTAGAAAATCGGATATTAAAAAGCAAACAGTGCAAAGCAAGATAAAACCATCACTTGGTTTTATTAATCATGCATTAGCCACTCTATTTTATATAATTTGGATATTAATCGGACTTGCAATACTTCTTCTAATCTATGCCAATATTAAGCAAGGCGCCATTGGCAGACTATTAAACCCGGCACCTCCTGCGCAAACATCGCAAGCACCTACCGAAACCGAGCTACCAGGAGTGGGGAAAGTAAATATAGAATGTGTCCTAAATTCACTCCCTACCGAAACTATCCAAAAAATCAGCAAGGAAGAAGGCATTTCTAATCTGACTGATAAAGAAAAAGAAAGTTTAGCCCCTTGTATAGTCGAAGCACAAAAATAATTCGGAAAATCCAAATAACTAGTTTTTACCAAATTAAAAAGTCCTTAAATAAGCTTCATTAGAGGTTTTTTATTGCTCCCTTTGAATTTCCAAGGCTTTAAGTAGCTACCTCACCCGGTTTAGATAAACGCTTGTAGTAATCAATAAACTTGAAGTTGCTGGTTCAGCGTTGAGGTATAAATACTAAGCAGTTTCGTTGTAATCCAAATTGAAAAGATAATAGAAAATAAAGTCAAGAATATTACAATCATGCCAATTTTTTTTGATTTTTTATCATGCGACCTTAGATATTTTATACCCGGCCATAATCCAAGCGGCGGTAAGAAAAGGGCAACTAAATATACCAGAATTTGTGTTGTAACAGTAATTGATTGATCGCCTCCCTTTAGTTTTTTACCGCAACTCAAACAGTAAATATCTATTACAGAAACTTTCGCTTTACATGATGTACAATATGTTTCTAAATTTAAACTGTTTTGTATAGACTCCATATTAATATTATAAAAAAATCAAATGTAATTGCACTGTTTATAATATACTTATCCCAATTACAGAATTAATTAAGATATGCTCAAAAAATTAATATTACTGACAATCCTTGTTATTACTTTCATTATACTTCTTGGTAAAGTTGAGCAACCTTTAGATGGCAGGTTGGATCAGATATTCAAACAACCTTGCAGCCAGCCAATTCATTGGAAGATAGGTAAAATCGACCCAAGATTTAATATTTCCAAAGAAGATTTTACTTCAGACATCGAAAAAGCCGCTTCAGTCTGGGAAAAATCCCAAAATAAAAATTTGTTTTCTTATGATACGCAAAGTCCTTTTACAATTAATTTAATATATGATGATCGGCAGGCACTAACTAGTCAGATTGATATAACTGAAAAAGCGCTTGATAACAAAGAGCAATCGATTAAGCCGGAAATAGCGGTTTTCGAAAAAAGATCCGCAGAGTTTAAAAAACGATTGGATGAATACAACAGGCAAGTTATCAATTGGAACAATAGAGGCGGAGCACCCGAAGAAGAGTACAAAAAATTTAATGAGGAAAACCAACAACTTGCAGAAGAAGCCAATCAATTAAATACCATGGCACAAGCACTAAACCAGAAAACAAACCAATTTAATACAGATATCCGTAACTTAAATCAGACTATTCAAACTTTCAATAAAGTACTGACAGACCGCCCGGAAGCAGGTGTTTATGATGATAAACAAAAGAAAATAGATATTTATATTTTCTTAAGCCAAAACGAGTTAATCCGTACTCTTGCTCATGAGCTTGGACATGCTTTGGGACTGGAACATATTGCAAATCCCAAAGCTATAATGTTTTCAAATTCCAACGAACAGACAAATTTAACAAATGATGATAAAGCTGCCCTTGAAAAAATTTGCCATGACCTTAATTTAATTGACCGCCTCAAGAAAAACTTACTTGAGCCTGCCGGTTATAGTTTCTAAAAATATTTGCAAATATCGGCTTAAAAAATCAAATGACGGTAAATTATCCCAAAATTAACGCTTATTTCGGTTCTGGAAAAACTTCTGCCAGACAACCAGAAGAGGTGCCGCATTAAAAATAGAAGAGTATGTTCCGGAGATTATCCCCACCAAAAGCGCCAATACGAATACTTTTATACTTTCTCCTCCAAATAAAAGAAGCGCCATAAGAACAAATACTACAGTCAAAGAAGTATTCAATGATCTGCCTAATGTTTGAAGTATAGAATGATTTACCACCTCCTCAAACGGAAATTCCCGATGTTTATTAAGATTTTCGCGGACTCTGTCAAAAACTACTATCGTATCATGAACAGAAAAACCAATAACCGTCAAAAGTGCTGTAATAAAAAGTGAATCCACTTCTATTGCAAAAAAATGTCCGAAAAACGCAAAGATGCCAACAACTACAATAACATCATGAAAAAGGGCAAAGATTGTACATACTCCAAAAGCAACAGAAGATGCCGGTTTAGGTACCTGCCTAAAAGCCCAAGTTACATATAAAACAATACCGCCGATTGCCAAAACAACTGCGATTAAGGCCTTTTTGGTCAACTCTTTAGATACAACCGGACCGACTGTTTCCAAACGGATATCTTCTATTTTTCCGAAAGACTGGGAAATTTCATCTTTAAAAGATGAGATTTTTTGCTCGTCGGATTCTTTCATTCTAACAAGAACAGTGTCTGAGGAAATTCTGGCGACTGTGGATACCCCGGCGCTGTCTTGATCCAGAATTTCACGTAATTTTATTGGATCGATTTCCTGTTGCTCGGTCGTTTTAATTTCCCAAAGTGTTCCGCCCGCAAAATCAATTCCCAGTTTCAATTTCCAAAAAGACAAAGCAACAATACCCGGAATAATTATCAAAAGAGACAATCCGAAAAACCAGTTTCTGTATTTAATAATGTTCATAATTATTTATAAATATTAACTAAGCTATACGCGCCCAAAATATCCTGATCAAAGTCCTGGATACGGTAATCGCGGAAAACATTGAAATTAAAATTCCGATTGCCAAAGTTAATGCAAAACCGCGGACAGATCCGCTGCCGAAATAAAAAAGGACAAAAGTGGTAATTAAAGATGAAACATTTGAGTCGCGGATCGAAGACCAAGCTCTATTAAAACCGGCAAACAAAGCTTCATTTTTAGATTTACCCCATCTTAGTTCCTCGCGTATTCTTTCGAAAATTAATATGTTAGCATCAACAGCCATACCAATTGAAAGAACAAATCCGGCAATACCTGCCAAAGTTAATGTCACGGGAATAAGTTTAAAAACAGCCAAAACCAGCGTACTGTAAATAAACAGGGCAATAACGGCAAAAATGCCCAAAATCCGGTAATACAAGACCATGAACACGGCAACAGATCCAAGACCAATAACAGTTGCGATAATGCTTTTTTGAATCGATTCGACTCCGATCGTCGGGCCGACTCTGGTCTGGCTCTCTATTTTCAAAGGAACAGGCAGGGCACCGGCATTAAGCTGAATTACCAATTGTCTGGCTTCTTTTGATGTAAATTTACCGGTTATTTGAGCACTGCCGTCGGAAATTACAGCCTGAACCCTTGGGGCAGAAATCATTTCTTCATCCAAAAAAATAGCCACAGGTTTTTCAAGGTTATTTCTGGTAATTTCTTCAAATTTTTTAGCACCTTCCTGGTTAAACTCGAGATTAACCACATAACCCGGGTTCTGGGGATCCTGACTTGCTGAAGCTTGAGCCCTGATTAACTCTTTACCGGTTAAATCTGTTTTTTGAAAATATTCTGGAAGAGCGGCTAAAGTCGCTTCGGGAGGAACATCATCTTTTATAGTCCGAAATTCCAGATGAGCAGTTTTTTTGACAATAGCAATAGCCTGATCAATGTCGGTTATACCGGGTATTTCGACATTTAACCGATATTGATTCTGAGCCTTAGCACTTTGGACAGTCGGCTCAGCAACCCCGAAAGAATTTATTCTATTTTCAAC
>MFBN01000056.1:0-3640 GCA_001776425.1 Candidatus Curtissbacteria bacterium RIFCSPLOWO2_01_FULL_37_9 | reverse complement strand
CATAACCAATTGAACACCGCCTGCTAAATCCAAACCCAATTTAGGCTCAAGGTCACGGGTTATTATTTTTGTATCTAATTGGGGATGAGAAATTGTTTTTCCGAAAATCGAAATTTTTGGTAAATCCAGATAAACAGCCAAAAGGGTCAAAATAATTATCAAAAAAAGGGATAATCTTGGATTTTTGGGCATTTGAAGCAAGTAGGTCCTTAAAGTTTTACCATCTCTTCATCATCACCGATTAACATCACTCTGGGTCTGGATAGAATTCCAACTACAAACGGGTCGCGCCGGCTTTTTCGGAAATTGAATTCCTCCTCGGTCATCGGAGTAAAATTAATTTCCCTATCTCGTCTTGTTTCTTCCTCACGGATTATCGAACCTAATTCAGGCAATACTATTGTTCCAACAACAAAAAGGTCGATCTCGTTGGGAGTATATGGTTTCCCCCTTACAAAGGAAGAAGAAAGCATCGCATATTTAATTTTGCCGATCTTAGCCTTATTTCTTATGATCGCGCCGCCTAAGCCAACGCTTTTATTAATTATTGAAAGAAGTTCACTGTAGAAAATGAAATCATGCCGCAATGCGTAAAATCTTCTATTGGCGCGCCATTCGCTTGACAAAAGTCCGGTTTTTTCCAATCTTGCAAGTTCGCGTCTGACAGCATTGATTTCCTCGTCAACCCTCCTGACTATCTCCCTTACGTGATAAATTTTGCCCGGATTACCCAGAAAAAGCTCAAGAATTTTTACCCGAACTTTAGAAATTAAGATATCAATCAGCACTTGCTAATCCCAATTCTGTTACCAGAATAGAAAACCCTTTCAGTTAATTTGGCAGTATGATTTTTATAAGCAATACAAAATGACTTAATAATCGACTGTATTGCCAACAGGGATTGTTTCAATCCAGACAAGCCCTTTATTCAGTTTTACTTCATGTCCTGCTTCATCTAAATATGTTGTTCTTGATATACGGTCTTTTTTCAGCCATTGACCTTCAATCGCTTTACCATCGATAAAAATCAGTGCTTTACCCTGTCCTGTTGTTTTATACAACAAATGGCCGTCCGGATAACCGTCATTGGCATTTCGTTCGATCTCAAATTGAATAATGAGGTTTTTAGCCGACATATGTTCTTGAGTTATCGGATCGATTTGGGATGTTTCACCATGGTATCTGCGATATAAATTTGCTTCTTTATCATATTTCCAGGTAACTGTATAATCCGGCGCCTGTTCCCAAAAAGGAACTATAATAGGCTTTTGATCGCCTCGCTCATTTATTGGCAAATCATCTTTAAATTTCCACGTAATAAATTCATCATTCCAGCTTTTGCCATCTTCATTTTTTACACCGAATCCTCTTTCTTCTGCTGCTTCCCAGAGTTTTTGAGTGGTTGAGTGGACATTATGCGGCGCAAGCTTATCTGTTCCCCGCCAGTACGTCGGAAATCCAAGGCCGAATTGGTCCATATCATACATTCCATAATCCCTTATCTGGCCCAATGCATCGGCCGGACCAGGTGTATTAGCTCCGCCGACGTGCGCAAAAGATGCATCATATTCGGATAACCAGTCCAAAAAGTAGGTTCTGACACTTCTGATTGGTGCTATATCACCGGCCTGCTGACATAGGTATAGAGTTAAAAATCTGGTTATTCCTCCTTCGGCAACAGCTTCGTAAATTATGTCTGCCCTGGAAAGCCCCAAAATCGGCCTGGCATCAAGGTGATTTTCAACCATAATTGCCAATGGTCTTCTTTTAAGCCACTCCTCTTCCCTGTTTTTGGTATACAAAACCCCGTTTAAAGGACAAGCTTTTTCTTTCGTTCCCTCGTCATAACCCGAAGTAATATCGGTAAGATTACCAAATGGTGTAACAATATTTAACGGACCTTTTAAAAAAGTATTAAACACCATAAAAGACAGTCCGGCTGAAGCTGCATATAATACCAATGCACCTGTTAAAACTAAAAGTATTTTTTTCTTATTCAATTTTATTTGTTACCGCGTTCCTTCTGATTCACGGCGGGCAGCTTTTTCAACTACCTCTTTTTCCTCCTTCGAAAACTGATGATTAGTAGGTTTTGCACCTGATACTTGTTTTGCATAAACTCTTGTCCCTCCTCTTGAATGCAAAGAGGAAATAACTATTCCGTTATTTGTGCCGTCTAAAAGAGCCAGAGCAAAACTTTGGTCTCCTCCGGTATCTTCAAACGGGTTGTACCTGACGAGTGCATATTTGGCAATATTCCCCTTTAACTGTTTATCGATTTGTTGGATTGAGACCGAAAGTTCATCTATGGTTTTTGTCTGAATCTTTTGCCGTTCAAAAATGTTATTTAATATTTGTTCCAGATTTTGACCCTTGACACTTTTTGTAATTTTTCGCAAATTGCTGACAGTTTTTAGGATATAAAAACTTAAAAGTGTCAGCCAGATTCCCAATATTATGATTATATAATCGGTGGCCTTCAACTCTTGCCACATTTTGTTAATACCCCAAAATTCTTACGGACCAAGTTGAATAAATTTAGTACCCCTCTTTTACCACGCGCCAATAAAAATTGTCAATGATTTGTTTATAAATACCATTTTTACTACCTTACCCTATTACAAATAAAAAAACACACACGACTTAATAAACTTCCGAGGACTAAGAGTCCTTGGCCTTGCCTGCCGGCAGGCAGGTTTTGTTTTTCAAGTTTTAGGCCCGCAGTCCTGAGTCCTGAGCCAGTCGAAGGATCGAAGGACGAGGACCGCATGGCACTGTATACATAAGCAGCAGAAAAACCCCAGCTTTTATCTCCTTATAACCTCGAAAGTATGTAATCGCTTTTAGTGCATTCATCCCCACTTTAAGAAAGTGGGGTTTTCTTCTAAGCGATTATAAATTCAGCAGATATATGCTAATATTATTAGCTAAGATGCCGTTTAAAACCAAAAAGGCAAAAATTTCCGCATCAAAAAAGCATTTAAGTTTTAACTTTGATTCTCAAATTGCTATAGAACCTACAAGGGAAAAAAGGGAATCATTAGATATCATCCATAATCAATATAATAAAGAAAATATCATCATCGCATCAAACAGTACTGCAAAATCTCTTCATATAGAAAAAAACTACGGTTACGTTCAAAACGACTTAATAAAGGTTGCTATTATTGCCGCAGTTATTTCTGCTATTCAGTTCGCACTTCTGCTTATCCTCAAGTAATTTGTAAAAATTCAAGAATATTCCAATTAAAATCCCTGATTTCCGTGCCTATTGACTTTAGCTTCAAGCCTATGCTATGGTTGAGGCTAGTTGAAGCTAATTAGCCTCATTATGAACCTAAAAAATAACTGTATAAGGAGGTGATAAATAAATGGCTGAAATGTACTGCGTTAAATGTCGCGCTAAAAGAGAAGATCCCAATGCCCAGAAAGTCACCATGAAAAATGGTAAGCCTGCAATGAAAGGCAAATGTCCAAATTGCGGCACAACCATGTTCAAAATCGGCGGCTAGGGTAAATTTATTTTCTGTATTAGAAAAAACCCCAGCAAACTTTGGGGTTTTTTCTACTTGTATTTTAACCTGACAGCAATCCGAGTATTAGATCAGGCAACCCAAAGAGAAAGACAAATATTGGTTTC
>MFBN01000055.1:3709-6084 GCA_001776425.1 Candidatus Curtissbacteria bacterium RIFCSPLOWO2_01_FULL_37_9 | reverse complement strand
CCGGATGTGCTCTTAAAAGCAGGATAATCTCCTCTCCTTTTTCCTGCGTTTCAAAGGCAACCCCAAGAGGCTGTGGGGCAAATACTGCAAAAGGGTTTCTATTTTGGATTTTGTGAATATTATCCTGCACCACTAACTCAATTATATATCTATATTTGGTTTAATGAGTACTTTAGCAATTGAATCAGAAAAAATTATTTGCCAGGTATCAAAACAGGGTGTTTGAGCGTCTTTTTTTATAAGTAAAATCTTAATATCATAGCTTTTTGCAACATCACATTTACCATCCCTGATAGCCAAATAATCATTGAGAATTGAATCACCATTGTTTCTTTTCCAAGCTGCCATCCGCCCGTCAATAAAAACTTTTGCTTGGGGTAACTGCCAAATCAAAAACCCGCCCCATGCATATTCGTTATAGAGATTTCCATTTAATTTTTCATCCCGAATAAATTTAATAGCTGCCGCAGGATAACCGTCTTTAATTAAGCGATCATTAAAATTTACAGATAAAACTAAATTAGAAATAAAACTTAACAATAAAGCAATACCAACTGCCAAAGTAGATAAAATAATAGGCAATTTTGCCATAAAATCGTTTCTAAAATTTATCTCCAAATCAAAATATCTTGTTGTCAAAAAGATAAAAATCGCTACCCAATAAAAAACAAAGGTAATTGCTAAAAATGAAAATGCAAAAAGAAATGCAGCAATTAAAAACAGCGGAAATTCTATCTTTTTAGATTCTTTAATAAATATGTAAATAAAAATAACACCGCTTATGGCCAATAGAACATTCTGGGGAAAATAAACAGCAGGCGACTGCCATTCGGCTATGTTGAATAAATTTGGGCGGCTGGTTAAATCCAAAAAAACACCGGAATGCCACGTTTTAAAAATAAAAGGGGATATCAAAGTGCCTAGTAATGCACAAACAAATGACGTAATTCGTATAAAAAGTAATGTTTTTTTATTTTTTTTCTCGAGTAAAAAAAGGTCCAGTCCGAAATAGATTGCCAAAACTATAATTCCAACTACAAAACCGCGATGCAAATTAGCCCAAACCGCAAAAAAAACCAGCCAAAAAAAGATATAGAATTTTTTATCAAATAACCTCAAAGACAAAAAAACCAGAAGAATGGCAAACATTAAAAAAGACACGGTATGCGGCCTTAATCCTAAATTTGCTACCAATACTCCTGTCCCTAAACCAACAATAAGCGTTTTGAATATATTTAATTTTTTCGGCAGTAAAATCATAACCCCTACGGAAGCAATAATCCCAAAGACCATAGCAGTAATAATGTGCCCTAAATATTTAAATAAAAAAGCAACTAATACTTGATAAGCAAAATATGAATTACCCCATTCGTATTGCGGCATTGTCCAGGAAAACTGATCAGATCTGATAATTTCACCGCTTTCCAAAAACCGCTGGCCGTAGGCCAGGTGCCATCCTAAATCCGGATCAAAATTA
Source organism: Candidatus Curtissbacteria bacterium RIFCSPLOWO2_01_FULL_37_9 (assembly GCA_001776425.1). Lineage (GTDB taxonomy): Bacteria > Patescibacteriota > Microgenomatia > Curtissbacterales > GWA2-41-24 > MFBN01. The sequence continues at coordinate 4,607 of MFBN01000055.1, read as the reverse complement.
AAACTGGTCAGGATAATAAAACTCAAAAGAAAAATTAAAAAGTGGTATTTGTATTGCGAAATAATCTTTGTCAAGTGTCAGCTGTCAGATGTTAATTGCTAATTTATTTCTTCTCAATATTGAAAAAAGCACCTTGGCAAGGACTTCCGGACCATTGAGGTATCTGCAAATACCCAGGAGCTCTCAAATTAAATGTCTTACAAAACTCATCACCGCTCAAAGATACCCCGTTTATCGTCACATTGCCTGTTGTTCCGTTCCCCTGTGAAACAGAAACGCTGTTAGCAGAAGATATTCCACCATTACCTGAAACTAAACTCCTCAACTCGTCTATACTGTACGGATTACCTCCCCAACAGGAAGTGGTAACAGGAGTTATCCTTGAAGTGTCTATTCCACCGGTCCTAAGTGCAATTGCCGCATTTATGATATCCGCCATCTCAGTTGGCGAAAGCCAGGGGTTGGACCTTCCGCATTTGTCCGAAGAAGGACTGTAACCTTTTGTATACCATGCTTTATAAACCCATGGCGATCCTCCTACCTTATCGTAAGATTTGTCCACAAAATTACTCCCGCCAGAACCGTCTATTGTATCCCAGCCTACAGGTGAAGCAAACCCACCATGGGTTGACGCGTAGTAGGTAACTACATCTTCTAACACTTGTCCCTTTGTTTGGTCTACTGCATTCTTCCAAGAATCGGGGACATTATCCGATTTAGACTTATTGAAGACCTGGCAAGACTGCGATGTACAAATCTCCTTTCCTTCCTGTTTGTATCTATATGCATAAGTTCTGGCAGCAACTGCCTGTGCCTTTAGGGCATTCACATTCCAGCTTGACGGCATTTCGGCAATTCCGTATAAATAGGTTGTTTCAAAATCCATATCTTCGAATCC
>MFBN01000055.1:3329-3700 GCA_001776425.1 Candidatus Curtissbacteria bacterium RIFCSPLOWO2_01_FULL_37_9 | reverse complement strand
AATGCTTCCACCGATCTCTTTGCCAACAGGCTCCTTCCCGTAATAAGCCCTCAAAATTGCTTTATAGTCCTGCCCGGACTGTGCTCTTCCGCGCGCTCCGTACTGGCTCATCCCCTTCCTATGCGTATGAGCCCCAAATGAAAATACTGCAAAAGAACCAGAAGGAGCCGATTCCCTAAAACCTTTAATTGAGGCGTTGTAATCATCAGCCAACTCGCTATCTCCGATACTTGCCGTAAACTGACCGGATCTGGCAGCGATAATCTCCTGCTGTCTGGCTGAAAGGGCAGAAATTTTACCTTCCACCTCACTCTGGAAAGACTTTGCCGAGGCAATTTCTCCTTTTAAAAATTGGGATTGCTTGTTAATTT
>MFBN01000055.1:0-3288 GCA_001776425.1 Candidatus Curtissbacteria bacterium RIFCSPLOWO2_01_FULL_37_9 | reverse complement strand
CTTTTTATCGTATTTTTGTCCTCTTTGCTGGTCCCCTGCTGAAAAGCAATCAGTTTTAATGTTTCGGCAGCATCACCCGAGGAGAATAAAGTCAGAAGAGGAATATCGACAAAACTGCGGATATAAAAATTACGTACAGTCCTGGCTAAAATTTGCCTTTGATAAACTAATTCATCTTCACTCACCTGTAGATCTTTTTGGATTTGAAAAAGCCGGGCTTTTATGGAATCAAGCTGCGTTCCCAAAGATTTAACTTCGGATTCCAAAGGGGTTGTTGCATTTTTGGAAAGCTCCAACTGGTGCTGTAAGTCGTCAATCTGCTTTTGGATTTCCTCAATTTCATCGGCATAAGCAGGCAATTTGAAACTCAAAAAGAAAAACAAAATTAAAACAGGCAAAATAAAAAAGACCAATAATCTCTTCATTAAATTTTTGATTTCTAATTATAACTTAGTTCAAATTTTATGCTATTTATTTCAAAAGTCCTAAAATTTTCTATAATTTCCTTAAATCTTCTTAGTTTATTGTTTATTGACATTTCATCCTAAATATTGCTTACGCGAAATTTAGGATGATTTTGTAGCTAAAAATGTAAAAAACACGTTTATAAACCAAAATATTCCCGATATGCATGGTCGTTTTCAAGCTGTGAAACTTTAAGAACTTTTATATCATCGGTAACCCGAAGTACTTGCCGAAGATATTCAATCTCATCCTCACATTTGTATGGTGTTAAATAAACGCTTTTTTGCAGTTTTAAAAATTTCATTTTCTTCAAAAACAAACGGAAATGGTCCCGTTCATTTTTGAACTTATTTGGTATATCATAGACAATCAATCGCCACTTTCCGTCCCATTTTGGCACAAGCTCCATTTCGTCAAGTTTATAATTTAAATAGCGCCTTTTACCACCTTCAGTAATTTTAATCATTTGATCTTTCCTATTGTTTACAAATTCTACTAATTTTTGCTCTCTCATTCTTTTCAGAACCGACCTGAGACGCCACTGATTAAACTTTTTCCATTCCTTAATCTCATCTTGATGCTTTTGTTTAAGATAAGGTTTTAAAATTAGGGGAAGGCCCGGAAAAACAATCGAGGCGGCCAGAAAAGTACCCGCACCTAGAAGAATCAAAACGGATTTTACCGTTGGATCAATTTTTTCAGCTTTTACAACTTTTTTTCTCAACATCTGTCAATAATTTATCATCAAATCTCTCTAAAATAGAATATCATATTTTCCGCGTAGGCGAAAATATGGATGGAAATGAGGCTGAAATTTATGAAAATTTACGATCTGCCAATGCGATTGCCTTTCTATCCACCTAAGCTTTAATTAAACGCAAACCAACTTTGCTTTGACGAAAGTTGGTCGAAGGGCTTTAACTGATACCAGTTCGAAGGGCTCGCACTGCCTGTCCGCCAAAGCCTTGGCGGAGGCGGAAGTTTTATCGTTTACCCTGCCGCCTTAAGGCCCGCTTCGCCTAGGCTTTAGCGAGGCGAGCGAGCCTCGTCCACTGGACGGGAATTGATTGAAGGGAAGGGTTCACACTGAGTTTTATCGAAGTGTTCACACTGAGAATTCGAAGTGCTTGTCCTGAGCCAGCCGAAGGGCTACGCTGAAATTAGCGGTAGGCACTCAAATTTTTTCTTCCACAAACTTAACTATTTTTGAAGCGGCCGAATAAGCTTTTTTCGCCCTCATTTTGCTAAAAGTAAAAAGTTCGTCACCAAACGGGTATCTGGTCGTTGCATAATAAGGAAATAGTACCTCAATCATGTCTTCAAGTTCTTCAAAACTATCATCAACCTCAATGCAATCTTTTAAAAGCGCAATAACATCATGAGTTTTACGAAGGGATTTTCCCTTGAAAAGTAAATATGCCTTAAGCGATTTCTCTACCGCTTGTTGCGCACTAAAACATGTTCCTGAATATTCTTTTACTTCTAAATTGTGCTTTGTCCAGCGGAGATCTTCGCGAGTTTTCTTCAACCAAAGTTTATATTCTTCCATACAAAAGCTTGCCTTCTTTTAAAATTTGGGCAAAAAAACTGTTTTTTTTAGGAAGCTCGCGGGCTTCTTTTGGAGTCAAAACAATAATATCAAGAGGTACATTCGCCCTGATTTCTGCTCGAACCTCCCGAACTCTATCGAAATAATCCTTTTTGGTTTCTTGAATAACCAAAAGGTCAAAATCGCTGTCTTTACCCATTTCCCCACGGGCTGCTGAGCCAAACAAAATGATTGCCTGAGGTTTTGTCTTTTTTAATTGCTCAATGATAATATCCGTGCTTTTCATTGCCTATATCTTAGCATAAACAGGGCATAAGCTTACCCAACGATTAATTTCTTGCATTAGTCTTTAGTCTTTAGTCGTTAGCCTGCCCGCCAAAGCTCTGCTATGCAGAGCGGAGGCGGAAGTTTTATCGTTTACCCTGCCGCCTTAAGGCGAGCTTCGCCTAGGCTTTAGCGAGGCGAGCGAGCCTCGTCCACTGGACGGGAATTGATTGAAGGGAAGGGTTCACACTGGAATTGATAAACTAACGGAGTTGGTTTATTTCTTCTTCTGATAACTTGGCCTGCGAAATAATTTTAGAGAGAGTACCGACAGGAATCGACCCTGGATGTACAGCCACCTGTGTCCATCTGCCGTCACCGTGAACAAGTCTAATGTGGCTTCCTTTTGCCTTTACTTTCACAAAACCCAACTTTTCGAAAAACTTTATAAGCTTCTGGGATTTGACATTTCGCGGAAGCTTACTCATACAAAAGTAAGTTTTGCACCAGCAGGGGCTTCAACTTGTGCCGAAGCAACCATCTCCCTGTCAATGTTATCGACAGGAATTTCCTTACCCTCTTGAGTCAAACTCTCCAGAGCCAGCTCAATTCCGTCTTTGATGCTTACCAAAACTGCATCTATCGAATCACCCCAATCGGCAACCCCTAAAGTAGGACAGTAAGCATTATAAACGGTTTTTTTACCTTGCTTTTCCGGTTCAATAATAATTCGATAGCTTAAAATTCTTGTCTGCATATCGGAAGCATTTTAACACAAACCTGCCCCCATTAGAACCAGCCTCACAATTTATCAGAGTAAAAGAATTTAAACAGGATTTTCCAAAAATGCTGGTGCCGTTTGACCAAGAAAAGATGGTCGAATTCTTCCTCGCCCAAGCCAAATCTCTCGAACCCGAAATTTTCAAATAAGTAAAAAGAGAGTTTTTGGATTATCCAGCAGCATAAGTGAGGACCGGCCCCTATGTCCTATATAAGTAGAATCTATTTTG
>MFBN01000054.1:6021-7073 GCA_001776425.1 Candidatus Curtissbacteria bacterium RIFCSPLOWO2_01_FULL_37_9 | reverse complement strand
TTAAAAATAAAACTTTACATAAGATACGCCGACGATTTTCTAATACTGGATAAAAGTAAACAGAGTCTGCTGCACTGTTTCGAAACAGTGAAGTATTTCTTAAAGGACACGTTGGATCTAGAAATTCATCCGCAAAAGATAAGTTTTAGAAAACTTGCCTGGGGCATTGATTTTTGCGGGTATATTGTTTTGCCGCACTACATACTACCGAGAACCAAAACAAAAAGAAGAATATTCAAAAAAGTTTTAAATCAGGAAATTACAAATCAATCACTACAATCGTACTTGGGCTATTTTTGTCATGCAAGTAGCCGTAAGGTCATAGAAGATATAAAAAATAATTGTTATTTAAACATTTAAAGTTCCCTTAAAATTTCGCGTAAATCATATATTTTAAAATCGGCATTTGTAGCAATATGGGGAAAATCCGGTGTAATGTATTGATATGTTTTGGCACCTATATTAATACCGGCATTGATATCATCACTGCGGTCACCGATAACGACAATGTTTTTACTTTTGATTTTGTGTTTTTGCGCAAATCCTTCAATGGCTTGAGTTTTTTCGCGAGCAATATCAAAATCACCCTCAAGCACGTGTCTGTCTATCCCAAAGATTTCGTCAAAGTAGCCAATTACACCAATAACTTCGAGGAACCGGTTTATATGTGCATAAGATGAGGTTGATATTATGATATTTTTATGTCCCGCCGTTTTTATTTTTGCCAATACTTCATGGGCATAGGGTGCCGGCTTTATATATTTTTGGATGTGTTTTTGGTTTTGAATGTCTTTAACATATTCTCTTAGTTGATAGACTTCTTCGTTTGAAAGCGTGGGGAAGAATTGTTTTAAATAATCCAGGACACTTATACCAAAATACTTGCGTACTTCTTCAAGAGAAATTCGCCTTTTGTAATTTATTTTGCGAGCGATATTCCTAAGAATCTGTGCAAATCCAACTTCTGTTCCTTGTTCCAAAGTCCCATGGAAATCCCAGGCAAAAATCTTTCCGGTTAACTTAGTCATATTCGAGGAAACAGAGGTTCACTT
>MFBN01000054.1:5502-6012 GCA_001776425.1 Candidatus Curtissbacteria bacterium RIFCSPLOWO2_01_FULL_37_9 | reverse complement strand
TTTCCTGTAAATTGATTCATGATTTTTTCCGAAGTTTCAGGCAGAAATGGTGATAAATTTGCGGCGATATCGCGAATTTCCAAAGCAATTGGCGTGATTGTTTTTTTAAGTTTTTGCCCATCCAGCTTCCAAGGTTTTTCATCATTAATTTTTTTGTCCAAAAAGGTTATATTCTCCCAAAGGTGAATTAAAGCAAGATCAAAGCGGAAAATTTTAATGTTTTCCAAAATAACCTTTTTAAACGTGATGTTCTTTTTTGGTGGTAAATTTAATTTGGTATCGGCAGCTAATCTTGCTACTCGGGCAATTAAGTTTCCCAAACCGTTTGCCAGTTCTCCGTTGTAAAGATCTTTGAACCTTTTAATTGAAAAATCACCGTCTCCATGGGCGGGAATTTCGCGAAGAAGATAATAACGAATAGCATCTGCCCCGAATTTATCCGTCAGATCAAACGGGTCGATTGTGATTCCCGAAGATTTTGAAATTTTTTGCCCTTCAACCGTCACATAA
>MFBN01000054.1:4878-5422 GCA_001776425.1 Candidatus Curtissbacteria bacterium RIFCSPLOWO2_01_FULL_37_9 | reverse complement strand
TATGCCTTTACCGATTAAATGAAGCTTATTGGCATTTTGAAGCCAATATTTTTTGTACAATTTTTCCTCTGTTCCAAATCCCAAGGAAGTAAGATAGGTGGTTAAAGCATCAAACCAAACATAAATAACCTGGCTTGGATCATTTGGAACCGGGACACCCCAGCCGCGGGCACGTTCACGAGATCTGGATATGCTGAAATCTTCCAATCCCCGGTTAATAAACGATAAGACCTCATTTTCCCTAGTCTGTGGTACGAGCCTCAACCGGTCAGTGGTAATTAGCTTTTCAAGATACTTTTGATAATTAGAAAGCTTAAAAAAATAATTTTCCTCTTTAATTTCCTCAATATTTTGATGACCTTCTAAACATTTGCCTCCTGTAATTTCCTTTGGATCATAAAAGGTTTCACAGCCCACACAATACAAACCCTGATAATGTTTCTTGTAAATATCTTCTTGCTTAACCAGCTGCCACAATTTCTGTGCTCCGGTAAAATGATGAGATAAACTGGTTCGGTTAAAAATATCCCAAGAGAGATTTAAG
>MFBN01000054.1:1340-4837 GCA_001776425.1 Candidatus Curtissbacteria bacterium RIFCSPLOWO2_01_FULL_37_9 | reverse complement strand
GCTGTTTTCGTCTGTCCCTGAAGAAAAAAGGACGTCAAATCCGCTTGCCCGGTAATATCTTGCAAGACAATCCGCCTGTACCGCTTCCAAGGCAAAGCCGATATGCGGTGCGGCATTAACGTATGGAATGGCTGTGGTTATATATAATCTTTTTAGCACAAATCTTAGATAAAGTAACTTCAGACAATATTTTCTCATCAATTTGTGTAAATTAGCAAAAAGTGGAATGATTAAATTGTGGCTTCTATAAATAATAGGGGATTTGCAAATTTATTAATATTGCCGTTGGTTGCTTTGATTATTGCCGGATTTTTCGTATTGTTTCAGTCTAAATTCAAAAATACCACAAGCGAATCGCTTGGTAAAATTACGCCGCAAATAAAAAACGAAGTCTCTTTAAGTATTATTGGTTCGGAATTATTAGCTGAAGGAAAAGTAACCTCCAAAGAACAAGATCCATATTCAAACGATAGTCAAAGCAGTTTGGATTTAACATTAACCAGCGGTCAGTTAGTCAAAGTTATCATACCTTCAAAAGACAGCCTGTGTGACGCAAAAGGGATTATGGACAGTTATAACTTGACAAGAGTCAATGAAAACGTGGAAGTCTTTGGCAAAATAACGCGTAAGAATGAAATTACACTTTGCGATTCGCAAAAATATTATCTGAAAATTCTTCCTTCATAATATTATTGAATTTTTTTAGCTTTACGGATTTGGAGAAGGTTGAGGCTGCGGGTATGCTTGAGGACAGGAAACGCAGAAATCCTGTTTGGAATACAGATCCTTGATAACAACTTCTTCTTTTTCTTCGGCATTTTCGGTTCCGGCAGGAACAACTTTACCTGATTCTTTATCAACCCAGACTCTAGCCTTTACAAAAGTATCCTGTTTCGGTTCGGTACCGGCTATAAAATATTCGAAACGGCTGCCGCATTTTTCATTTTTAGCCCCTCCTGTGACAGTACAAATTTCCATACCTGTTACCCCTGACGGTATTTTAAATGATTCATTGATTTTGTCTTTTAAAACCTCGGTTATAATTTCATTCCAAATCGGGGTTGCTCCGGTGATTCCCGAGGTAATGAAAGGATTCATAGGAGTATTATCATTGTTTCCGACCCAGGTGGCTACTAAAAAACTTGGCGTATAGCCGATTGTCCAATTATCTCGTTTATCATCTGTAGTGCCTGTTTTAACAGCAACGGTTTTACCCTTGATATTCAAAAGACTGCTTGGGCCAAATGCTGCAGTTCTGGCACTGTTGTCTGAAAGTATTGATGATATTAAGAAAGGAACATCAGGTGAAAAAACTTTTTTTCCGGATTTTTGCTTAAATTCTTCCAGCACCTTACCATTTGAATCAACTATTTTTAAAACCGGAACCAGATCAATTCTGGTACCTTCATTGGCAAATACGCCGAAAGCCGTAGCCATTTCTGTCATTTTGACCTCACCACCGCCAAGGGTAAGAGAAAGTCCATAACGTGATTCGTCTTCAAAAGTCGTAATTCCCATTTCTCTGGCCATTTTGATCATTTCTCCGACACCGTTTAAGGCAAGCACTTTAACTGCCGGGATGTTATACGAATTACCCAGTGCATACCTGACCTGAACCGGTCCATGAAATTTCCCGTCATAATTAACCGGATTGTATGGGCGGGGTCCACCCGAAAAATTAGTTGGTTTGTCTATGATAATCGTGGCCGGAGTAATTAAGTTGCGCATTAAGGCTGTTGCATAATTTATTGGTTTTATCGAAGAACCGGGTTGTCGGTTGGCAATTGTCACATTCACATTTCCGTCAATGGATTTATCAAAAAAATCCTTAGAACCGACCATGGCCAAGATTTCGCCGGTTTTAGGTTTTGTAACGAGAGCCGCTCCGTTGCTCACCTTGTATTTTTCAAGTTTGTCTATGTTCTCGCGGACAATTTCCTGGGTCGTATCCTGCAAATCCAAATCCAAGCTGGTTGTTACTTTAAGACCGCCATGGGCTGCCACTGTTTCACCATATTTTTCAGCTAAATATTCGCGAACATACATCACAAAATGCGGTGCTTTTATATCAACTATAGCCTGCCTGAATTCAAGTTTTTCAGAAGCTGCTGTTTCTTCTTCTTCCTTGGAAATATAACCTTCAGCCGTCATCCTTTTAAGTACAAATTTTTGGCGTGTTTTTGCTCTTTCGGGATTTTGACCAAAAGGAGAATAATAGCTGGGAGCGGCGGGTAATCCTGCCAAAAGAGCTGATTCTGCTAAAGTTAAGTCTTTGACATTTTTTCCAAAGTATTGTTCGGCTGCGGCTGCCACACCCCAAGCAGTTCCTCCATACGGAACCTGATTTAAGTACATTTCTAAAATTTTGTCTTTTGAAAAAGCCATTTCTACTCTAAAGGCCAGATAAAGCTCTTTAATTTTTCTATTGATAGTACGCTCCGGAGATAAAAAAACACTTTTGACCAATTGCTGGGTAATAGTTGAACCCCCTTGCAGACTGCCTTCAAAAACAGTTTTTCTGGTAGCTCTGGCAATACCATAAATATCAAATCCTTTATGTTTATAAAAATCCTTGTCTTCTATAGCAATCGTTGCCTTTATTAAGCTGTCGGGAATATCGTTTAAGGATACCAGCGTTCGGTTTTGATCGGTGTAAATGTTATATAAGAGTTTTTGATTTCTGTCGTAAATTTTGGTAGTTTGAGGAACTTCTTTTTTATCCAGTTGTTTAGGGCTAGGTAAGTCTCTAGTGAAAAACCAGATGGCGATAAATAATATTAAAATTGTGGCAATTCCTACTTTGAAGCTTCTGTCCTGATAAATAATTGGATGATGGATAATTGCCTCGATTTTTTTTGCAACCTTGGGAGTTCTTTTGCGAATGTCAAAATGCAGTTTTTTTAAGATAAGTGAAGTACTTATCAGCAAATTTTTTACAATCCAGATAGTGATATCTCCGAAAAATGTAACAAAGCGGATAAACCATGTTAAAAAACCGATAACTGCACCGAATAATATCGAGATGATTTTTTGAATCAGAGAAATTTTGGCCATTTGGTGAATTAGCCACATTCTAACTTATGTACCGATTTTTTCAAGAGAGTGAAAATCACAAAATAGTGCAGATAGATTTGACAGTAATATGATTCGGATTTAAACTGCAGAATATGCCTGAAGTCGCAGAAAAAAGAGGGCCAATAGAAAAAGGGCCAACAGGCTGGCCGATTAATCCTTTTGGGGTTGTAGCTCTTTTAGTTTTTGCAGCAATTGTAATATTTTTGATCGCCAGACCATTATTTAAGCAAAAAAACAATACACTTTCCCATCTTCCTGGTAATGAAGCCGGAGGTAATATAATCTCACCTGAAGCCGGAGATATCATCAGAAATAGCACTTTATCGTTGCAACTTTCAGCAGATGATCCTTCGTCAATCGACAAAGTGCAGTTTTGGGCAAAGACTTATGCAGACGGGAATTGGCAAATGATTGGGGAAGTT
>MFBN01000054.1:0-1303 GCA_001776425.1 Candidatus Curtissbacteria bacterium RIFCSPLOWO2_01_FULL_37_9 | reverse complement strand
CCATATTTATAAAAAAGACGGTTCGGTTATCAAAGACCCCGGGGGCTGGAGGGAAGGATTAATTATTTTAAGTGATTAGAGGATAGTGATTCGCGACCAGGAATTATTTTCTTCCTACATAACTCCACAAAGCCAGAAATGATACTGCCAAAATAGCTAGGATAATATTAAAAAGGCTCGCTTGCTGAAGTATTGCCAGAGCAGCAATTAATGAAGCTAAAAAGGCGATTAAAAAAGCATATTTAAAAGAGCTGTATAAGAAACTGTTGCTTTTTTGTCCTTTATGGATTTTAGCATTTAAAAAATAAAATGCTATTGTACTTAGGCAAAATATCGCAGAAAAAAGAATTAAAATAAACAGGACAAAGATATACCATCGGGCATTTTGGGGATCGACTCTAACAATAATCCAACTTAAGCCAAATATTGAAAATACAGCTATTAAGAACATAAAAGGCATTAGTTTATTCATAATTACATTTTAATATCAAAATAACGTTCATATACATATTTAATCATGTTTGATCTATTTTGACTGATTTACACATAATGAATCGATTCATTATAGCTGTTTAGTGTTATTACTAACCTTCAATTATTTGTTAGAATGCGGCTATGGATTCCCAGACAATTGTTTTAATTATCGGTGTTTTGGTAATTATTGCATTGGTTATTATTTATTCACAGCTTAAAAAACTCAATGATTCTAAAAATTCTGATGAAACGACCAAACTGTTATCCCAATTAGTTTCTGACATGCGCGGCTCAATGGACAATACTACCGATTCTATGGTGCGCCAGACAAAAGCTATAAATGAGCGGCTGGATCGGGCGGCTTCGGTTATTGCCGGAGTTTCCAAATCAGTTGGCGAAATGACAGAGTTAGGAAGAAGTATGCGTGATTTGCAGGAATTCTTGCGCTCGCCCAAACTTCGCGGTCAGATCGGCGAAGCCGTACTAAAAGACCTTTTAGGACAAGCTCTTCCAAAAGAGCATTTTCATATGCAGTATCCTTTCAAAGGCGGAGAAATTGTTGATGCCGCATTAAAACTTGAACAGGGGATAATTCCGATCGATGCAAAATTTCCTATGGAAAACTTCCGCAAAATGTCCAAGGCCAAAGAAGAAAAAGAAAGAGGAATCTATAGGAAAGCTTTTATTAGCGATGTTAAAAAGCATATTGATGCGATTTCTACAAAATACATTCGTCCGCAGGAAGGGACTTTGGATTTTGCCCTGATGTATATTCCGGCAGAGCCTGTCTATTACGAAATATTGACCAACAATCCGGAAATCGACGATT
>MFBN01000053.1:4382-7253 GCA_001776425.1 Candidatus Curtissbacteria bacterium RIFCSPLOWO2_01_FULL_37_9 | reverse complement strand
CTTTTCAAAGTATCTTGAACCATCTGACTTTAAGAAAGTCAGTTTTCCTAATTTAAAACCAACAAAGCGCTTAATATCATTGCGAGTGGAAGAATCTCTTGTGGCGAAGGCAAAACAGAAAGCAGAAAAGTTGCACATTCCCTACCAAACCCTCATGCGACAAATTTTGCATAAAGGGCTAGAGGCATAAATAAAGCCTTTTTACAAATAAAAAACCTCCCTGACACTTCGGGTAAACCTTTAATTAACCCAATTTGGGAGCCAATTTTTAGGAACTCCTCCAAGATAGATACCCTTTCCTTGTTTAAAAGACTCCAGAGAATTTTCATGCTGGCTGGAGAGAAGCTTTCTTAAAGCTTCAAGTTTCTCGCTTTCGGTTGGTTCTTGCGCTTTTCGATTGTTTATTTCCTGAATACTGGTTGCAAAGATGGTGTTATGGACTTCCAAAGCAGCTTCACGGGGCGACTGCTCTTGATCAAGACCCAAAACATCTTTGACAAAATCAGGAGCACCAACTTCATTTTGCCATTTTTTTGAAACTACAAAGGCCAATGAATCTGCTTCTGTTTTGTCAATCGCCCTCTCTATTTTTTCCTCCACAAGGTTCTAAAATTAACAGCTCAGCTCCCTAACCCTGAGATTCTTAGAGCTACGATTGATAAACTTTTAAGGGTTCTTGAAAATGCTGTTCAAGTGGAGTTGATAAAAGCGAGATGCGAGGAAATTAAGACGCTACAAACTCAACCGGTGTTGGCGTAGATATTCTACGAGCCTTTTCAATCAGCAATGTGTTTTTGAAAACTGGTTTTTTAAGTGTGGTTTACTCGACCTTCGTAGTCGAGTACTCCAATTGGTAGTATTCTTTGTATTGTAGGACCTCCAGCACTTCCCATATTTGGACCATCTCCCCATATTCCTACTTCAGCAACTCGATATTCTGTTGCACTTTGTTCATCTTCACTAAATCGTAGTAAAAATCTGTCTGCATTTGGAACGCCAAATCCAGATGGAACTTGGAAAACGCTAGGGAAGTAATGTTGTTGTTGCCATTTTGGAAACACTTCTCTTGTCGGTACTTCTTGACCTGCCATTTGTTGGAGTCCCTCCAGATATTCTCGAAGCGGAGCATTTTGTTCAAGCAAGGCTCTCATTGCAGGAGCATGGTTAATCTGTCTTTCATAACGGTCTCCACCAGCACTTACCAGACCTGGTCTGTCATACATTTCAGGATGTGCTTCTCTTTGCCTGCGGTATTCTTGAGTTTGATTATAGGGTCTGTGGTAAATATAACTATCGGAATATGCTAGTTTGTCTTCATCTGGGTTAGCACGAAAGTATTCCAAAACTTCACTAGGCACGCGTTCTCGTTTCCATCCGTCTTTGGGTGCTTCTAATAAATCTTCTTTCCGCCAGTGGGGAATTTCTGCGGGAACATCATCTGGTGTTACAACAGAAACTGAAGCAATGAATACTTTTGGGTAGTCTTGAATCTCCTTAAACTCTCTTTCGCACGCTGGGCAAATATGTAGTTGTCGTTCTTGATGATTTTCGGGTGTTTTTTTTAAATCTTGTTGTTTTTCTGCCATATCAATTTCAATCTTTAGTTAATAAAAATGTCTTCTCGGGCAAAAACTAATCATAATTATAGGGTCTTACTAATAAAAGTCAAGTATTTTTATACCTTACGTCTAACCTTTTTTAACCCGCTATTGGATTCGAACCAGGAAAATTAGGTTCAAAAATTGCCAAAAAGTAATAAAACTTCAAATTTTACTGAAAATCTTAGCAATAAATTGAATTCAAATAGCCTTGAAGGCCACAAGGTTCTAAAATTGACAGCTCAGCTCCGCGGGTAGGTATCCTTCATCAAGATTTCGGAATACCAATCCTACCCAAAGCATCTTTCGCCAAAGCTACATTAACTAATCTCTTATACGCAAAAGCCTTACCTGACCCGCTCTTTAAGTATCGTTCAAAACCTTCTGCCTCTTTTTTTGTTATAAAGCCTGCATACCAAACCACTTTCCAAGGCAAATGTGGCTTGGTTGCTTTGGATAAACCTTTATTATGTTCCCTAAATCTTTTCTTTAAATCGTTAGTTGATCCAAAGTAAAAAATGTGCGATCTTGAACTTCTTAAAACGTACGTATAATACATCGACAAAGCCACTCTGTAGCTTTAGCGAAAGATGGCTCGCAGGGTGGGACGATTTCAGAACTGCTGATTGGTCAGAAATAGTAGACTATCCCGAGTTAACTTTACAACAAACCCAGCATTTACTTTCAATATAAGCTTTCGCTAATCCTTCCCAATTCTTATTTATAAATAATTACCTACTCTTTTCAAGAGCAGGTGTGTAATGCTTACACTTTTCGACCACGCGTCTACCCCTATTAAAAACCCTTCGGGAGTCCCTATGTAACTTGCGGATGAGTAAAGCGGCAGGCTTAAACAGCTGTAGGTACGAGGTATAATCCAGCCATGGTATCAAACACGGTTTCTTACAAGATTCTACTTAAAAATTTAACAGACAAAGAAAAGGTTTTGGGAGAAAAACATAATTTCATAATTCACACAGACTCCTGGTATTGGGAGGCGGCGCCAATATTAAAAGAACTCATATCAGTGATTAAAAAAGGTGAAAGGTTGCAAAGCGATAAGGATGACAATTATTGGAACAGAATCTTTACTTCTTTGGGCTTATTACTTGAATTGTCTGGAGTATTGGATGTGCTGGATTTAATTGAGCCAGAAAATTTAAAAATTTTCTTATTAAAACTCAAACTAATTTTTAAAAGCCCACTTCTTATGAATGAGGAAGATACGGATACCAACCTAGGAAGGAACACTCTTTTTGAGCTTGGATTATTT
>MFBN01000053.1:4169-4372 GCA_001776425.1 Candidatus Curtissbacteria bacterium RIFCSPLOWO2_01_FULL_37_9 | reverse complement strand
TGATGAGTGGCTATGATGCAAAATTACATTACGAACATCCAGATATATCAGTCCGGATAGATGCAAGAGAATACGACATAGAGTGTAAAAGACTATACAAGCCAGAAACCTTAATAAAAAATACAAAGGCCGCCCTAGACCAACTTCTTGAATATAGTATTTACCAACCCAAACCAGAAGGTTTACACGGAAGATACGGGATT
>MFBN01000053.1:3017-4134 GCA_001776425.1 Candidatus Curtissbacteria bacterium RIFCSPLOWO2_01_FULL_37_9 | reverse complement strand
GGAAAGGATTAATTACGAAATGAAGAAGGTTTTTGACGACAATGAGGAAGAATTGAGGCGACTATTCCCAGTAAAAGTACCAGCACTAATATTGCATTATTCTGATCGAGGAAGCATTGATAAGCCTTACATTTACAATTTTATTGACTTACACGAAACTGCGCGAGCAGGAAGTTATTCGCATTTTAAACAACTGATGGAAGATTTTAAGAATTTTAAATAATTGTTTTTTTATGAATTCACATTGGTACCATTTGTTAAAAGGAAAATATGATATTTCCGAAAAAACTGTAAGTATAGATTTTGCGAAATTGATGGGAAGTCCGTTGGAAGCTGAACTTACACTTTTCCATGAGAGTACACACGGTATATTGGCAACTCAGACGGATTTTGGGCAAGGAACGCACTTGTATTATAGACTTTGTGATTTTTTCACTCATGTAGATCGTGAAGCTGCTGAGAATATGGAAAGCCAATTGTATTTTGCACAGAGGTTCACCCAAGAAGGTCTAGCCACACTGATGCAATACCTACACGCAAAAAATGTAGCTGGAAGAGCCAGTGCTGATGCATGGATGTCAGCACTCTCGCAAAGGAACCCCGAGTACTACTCATTCTTACAAGAGCTTTTGTTCGTCAGAGAATTCTCCAAAACTTATCGGGAGTATTTCACTCAAAAAGTTAGTTATCTAGCTATGGAGACAGGAATTAGACGATATGCTCAAGAGATGGATATATTCAAAAGCCCCCAATCGCTTCAACACTACTTATCAGATGATGACCACATTCCAGACAAAAGACTTGAAAAGATTATCTCTACGTTAAGGGATAAAAGGTGGTTGGTGACTAAATCGATGCCTGAGATTGCAGAAGTGTCTGGAATCAAATATTTCGAGCCGTCTACAAAGGAAGAGGCAGCTTCTTATATGACTTATCTTACTTCTTACACGGATAAACCTCACACATTCAAACCAGAGGATATTGGTAATTCGCCACAAGGAAACGAAACACTTATGGAAATATACGACAACATGCTCGTAGCAAACATCAATATGCAATTTACTGCCTCTGATCTTCTAAAATACGAAGAGTTTTTACACTACTCTGACAAGTATGA
>MFBN01000053.1:660-2966 GCA_001776425.1 Candidatus Curtissbacteria bacterium RIFCSPLOWO2_01_FULL_37_9 | reverse complement strand
AGGCCTATACGGATTAGATCCTGAAGTGATCATGTATGGATTTTTGGAGAATGGAGAGAAATACATTTGCGTGATACCCAAGAAATTGGCTGAAACAACTATGAATATCGATCTTAAGGAAGTCACGCTGGCTGTAAAATGGGGTGGCTACAATCCTATTACTGATAAAAATATCTGGTCAGATTCGCTTAGATCTCCTGATTTGGTCTTATACAACACTCCCATTCAATTAAAAACAACACTGGAAACTGTTAAACAGGCTCTACCCAGCATTAAGTTTAAGCATTTGCACGCGGCAGCTATGGAAGACCATCCGTTTCAAAGCTTATTCGTTAAGGTAGGTAATTCGCATCCAATACACGCAGTCAATCATTTTGGCAATAAAAATATTCTTGATGCGCTTGATGTAATAAGAAAAGATAGCGCTGTTATGGATGATGTTTTTTTATTAGAAAATAAAAAAACTGTAAACAATCTTATGGCGTTGTGGATGGGTTTATTTTGGGAAGTAGATTGGGTTGAGACGATGATAGACAAAGAAACTCCCCATTTTAGAAAAAAAGTATAGATGTGTAACCGCTACACATAGCCTGTTTAGAAAACAGCCTGAGACTCCCAGATGGAACACACCCGCAGTAAAGCAGTGTACCTGTCTAGCTGTAATTACCCTGTTCACATTACTTATACGAAGCGATGTTTTTTATATTTAGTTGAGCGCGACTTGGTAAAAGCCTATATACTATTGGCAAAGTAAATTGCAGATGGACATGAAAGTCATTGAAAAACTGAAGGCTAATAAAAAATTGGTGGTGGTTATCGGTTTGGTTATTGGTATATTCCTTTTGCCTTATCTGACCATCCCGGGATTGATACTCTGGTGGTTTTACAAAAAATCCAAGTTTTCTAAAAAATTCAAAACAATTGCGACGACTGCTGTATGTGGATTGTTTATCGTTCTGATGACTTTGGGTATTATCGCTTATGCAAAGGATGAGGTACCCCATCTATCTGTAACTGAACCAGCCAGCACAGCCAGTATCAAAGCTCAGCAGATTGCCATCAAGGGAACGTATGATCCGACAGACAGGAAAGTTTGGGTCAATGGCAAAGAGATTGCCGCTTCAAACGGGAGCTTTGAAACCCAGTATCAACTCAAGGAGGGAGAAAATAAAATTGAGGTTACGGCAGGTAACTGGAAGCGGGCTCGTGTCAACTTGATTGTCACTCGTGAACTAACTGATGAGGAATTAGCTGCACGAGTAACCCCTACTCCTTCTATCATGCAAGAAACTACCCCGTCTGACTCAACGACCAGTGGAAATCAGCAATCTGTGAACAGAAATTTGGAAGATGCGAGGGTTATTAAGGTTGTTGATGGTGATACGGTAACAGTATCTATTGGCGGGAAAAGTGAAACGATAAGAATAATTGGCATCAATACCCCTGAAACTGTAGATCCAAGAAAATCTGTCGAGTGTTTCGGTCAAAAAGCATCTGATAAAGCGAGAGAACAATTAAACGGTAAGGCTGTACAGCTCGAGGCAGATGCTACACAAGGAGAGCGCGATAAATACAGTAGACTGCTTCGCTTTGTTTGGCTCGATAATGGAACAGTCGATTTTGGGGCAATGATGATACAGGAAGGCTACGCTTACGAATATACTTACAGCACACCTTATTCTTACCAGGCAAAATACAAAGAACTTCAAAAAGAAGCAGAGCAAGGTAAAAGAGGATTATGGGCAGATAATGCTTGTCCGGTTCAAACAAACACATCTACGAATGTTACCAGCTCAACAGCTCCATCAAACAATCCGACAACTTCTAGTTCTGGGCAAACGACAACCACCTATTCAGGCTCAGGTGATAAGGACTGCAAGGACTTCATGACGCACTCGGAAGCTCAAGCCTACTTTAATTCAAAAGGTGGGAGCCCAACTAACAATGTGGACAATTTAGACGCTGATCACGATGGTATCGCCTGTGAATCTTTACCTTCATAATCTTTTCTTGTTTTATGTAATGCTTACATATGGACAAAAATAGGCATAAAAAACATTACACAAAATAAACCACTAAAAACAAAAAATGGGTAGAATACAAACCGCACTCACCAGGTACAAAATATCCCTTGCTAAGACAAAAGACCGCACGGAATTGCTCCAAAACATGATTGTCTACATTGACGGCCTGACAGAGGGCGATTTTCCGTCAATAACTCAATGTGCTATTTCGTGCTCAATTAGCGAAAAAGCACTCCTAGCTTATGAGTTCAGAACACCGGACAATTCTGATGTTCGTATCCT
>MFBN01000053.1:432-642 GCA_001776425.1 Candidatus Curtissbacteria bacterium RIFCSPLOWO2_01_FULL_37_9 | reverse complement strand
AATGAAAGAGGAATCACCAAACCTAACTCAGAATAACATCTTTAACGTATCACCGGAAATCTTAGCAGAAGCAATTGAAATGACCCGCGCCAAAAAAGCGCAAAACTCAAGGGAAATTACTTCTACATAATAATCATCAAGAGAGAAAAGACTAATCTTCTACCCCGAGACGACCCATTAAAATTTCTATCGTGCCTAGTTTTTTCTACC
>MFBN01000053.1:0-423 GCA_001776425.1 Candidatus Curtissbacteria bacterium RIFCSPLOWO2_01_FULL_37_9 | reverse complement strand
ATTGCTTTTGGTAGGAAGGGTCAGACATAACATAATTGAGAGCTTTTTCGTATAAATTCGACCCCCTATTTCGACTTATTGCGAGTAAAGTATTGTAAATATTCATTAACTCTTGCGATCCTCCTTGTCTTATTCTAGCGTCTAAGGATTTATTCTCTTCTACGTTTAATTTCCCTAGAAAACGCACCTGAAAATCAAATGCAGAGGCCTCATCAGCGAAACAGCTTTCCACCTTACCTGATGCTTGACCAATAACATAATTATGAGCGTGTGCAAGTTCGTGCGTTACTAGATACGCAGTAACAAGATCATCTGTATATCTATATCTTGGGGATACATATATGTCCAGTTTCGAGGTAGATTGTCCAGGAGAAAATGAGAATAAGCCTTCTGCATTATTCAATTGTGCATCATTATTAGCAT
>MFBN01000052.1:10360-18690 GCA_001776425.1 Candidatus Curtissbacteria bacterium RIFCSPLOWO2_01_FULL_37_9 | reverse complement strand
TAAGGAAATTCTTCAGGATCGTAATCAACTCCATATCTTTCAAAATTGTCATAATATTTGTTCCCCGGGGCAAATGGGTTTTCTCTCCTCTTCATTTCTGGCAAGTAACTTAAATAATCCCCATTCATTCTCAGAGAACCAGAGCCTTTCCATTTATCAGAAGAAGCATCATGTACTACTTCTTCAGCATTGATAATTTCTTGCCTTGGGGTTGAAATTTCTGGTTGTTTATTTAAATCCGCGTCAGGAGGAATTGTAGGTGGTTCCAAGTTTGCAAGGTCTGGTTTGTCTTCAAGCCCAATGCTTTTAGCTAAAGGCTCGTTAACATCTTGCTGATCGTGTTCTCTAGTCGGTGGCTTCTTTTCCAATTGACTGCTTTTTTGATCCAGAATGTTAATTAATTCTATTCCTGGCATGTTGTTTCCTTTTTTAAACTCTTCTTGTGCTGATTGTATAAACAAATCCGTAGCTGTTTGCGCATTCTTTATTCCTAATACGAGTTGCTCTGCAACTTTGGCAGAGTTCTCTCCATATATGTTTCCTAATTTTTGGATAACATCCATGTTTTCTTCTATTTGTTCTGCTGTGTTGTTTTCTGCTATTGTCGAGGCAAATAGCCCTATGTCACCCTTACTCTTTACAAAATAGAAATCGTAGATTCCCTTCGCTTGGTTTTCATTTGTTAAATCAAGGCCCATTCTTTTTAAAAATGCCTCTGCTGGTTTCCCTTTGTATTGGTTAAGAAAGTTATTCGTTTTCTCCGTCCATATTTCCATTCTTTCGTTCCACGTTTTGTCCTTATAAGGGCTTTTTTCTCCGTTCCAATACCCGTCTCGTTCGCTGTGTGAACCTCTATTTATTTTTTCGGTCTGTACATGTTCTCCTCTTGCTATTGCTTCTATTTTTGGTCTATCTATTGTTTCCGGCATTGTGCCGCCAAGAAGAAAGACGGCTTGGACCCCTGTCATTTCAGTATTGAGTAATTTTCTTTCGGGGTTAGCTTCTACATTCGCGAGATTTTCTAAGTCTATTCTGTCTGCTACTTCTGGTTTGTCTTGAGATAAGGCAGATAGTGCCTGTTTTCTTTCTATCTTTTTGTTCTCGGCCTTTTGTTTTCTCTCGCTTCGTTTTGCCTTGCGATATTCCTTCGGTTCAAAACGTCGGTAACGTCGTGGTTGTGGAGTTTCGGTAGTCGATTCAGACATTTTGCATGTTCCTAATCATGTTTCTTAAATGATCCAGCTTTTTACTTTTTTCATGCTCGTCTTTATCGGAAAGAATCCGATAAACTACACCCGCAAGTTCGCTTGCCTTATCATCAAGTGCAGCTATTGTTCTGATTAGTTCCACTTCAGTGACATTTTCCGGTACTGCGTCTAAAACAATTTTAGCAATTTCCTTTGCACGATCGCCTGTAATTTCGCCGGCCATTAACTTCTCTGCAAGTTCTTTAACAATCATTGCTTCCAACTTTTGCCTAAGTGCTTCAGTGTCCTGATTAGACATGTCTCAAGTCCATTTTAGGTAGTGAATTTCTTTTGTAATGTTAGTCATTCGGTTTCATCTTGAGAGATTTTTCAAAAGTGCCCCGGTAACTGCCATCATTACCAAACCAGTACTGAGCGAAGCCCATCCAGAAAGATCAGCAAACAATTTCCCCACACCTATTGTGAATAAAGCAAAACCTACCGCACCTAAAATCAGTGAAAGCAACTGACTGTTACGGATTTTTCGCACAGGTGGAGACTTACCTAGAAGTTCGACTACCTTTTCTGCTGTCTTGTCGGCCAATTTTTCAGGGTCAACTTTAGTAGTTTTTATTTGCCCTTTGTTGGTGTCCACCACAATTATTATATATCTTGGTTTCCACGGAACACAAAAGTCAAAGTCGAATTAAAGTTTGACCTAAACATTGCCATTTTGCTATTATTCTCAAACCATGGAACAAATACCGCTTGTCGCTCAAAAGAGAACGGTTTTGGGACGCAAGGTCAAAAAGCTGCGAGCCGAGGGATTAATCCCGGCACATGTTTTTGGGCACAAAGTAAAAACAATTCATGTTCAAATTAAAGAAAATGAATTCAAAAAAGTCTTTGAAAAAGCAGGCGAAACAGGAATCGTCAATCTTAAAATAGATAGTGAAAACCGCCCGGTTCTTATCCGTAATGTCCATGTCCATCCGGTTACAGACGACTTACTGCACATTGATTTATACCAGGTAAATCTGGCAGAAAAAGTCAAGGTTGATATTCCGCTTACAATTATTAATGAATCCCCTGCAGTCGAAAAAAAGGTTGGTCTTTTATTAACTCCGGTTTCTGAAATTGAAATAGAAGCATTGCCAACTGAAATTCCGGATAAAATTACAGTAGATATTGCTGTTCTCGCAAATATCGGGGATGAAATAAAAGTTAAAGATTTACAAATCGATAGAAATAAGATTAAGGTCAATACGGATGAAAATTTGATCGTTGCCCAAATTGGTGAACTGGTAACCAAGGAGATGGAAGCTGTTGAGGCGGAAATTGAAGCAGAACAAGCAGAAACAACCCAGGCAGAACCGGAAAAGGCAGCAGAAGCAAAAGAGGGCGAAGCCGCCGAAGGCGAGCCTCGCCCTGAAGGGCGGGAAGCCAAAGCAGAAGGAGCAGAAGCAACTGATAAGACGGAAGGCCAAGAAAAGAAAGAAGATACAAAGGCAGAAGATAAAGGGTCAGAAAATGCCTGAAAGACGACGCGTCAACTACACCGAAATTATTCAAGCAAGATATCGCAATAGCCGTTGGAAAGACCCATGTTCTGATAGTTCCTTCACTCCGCCATCACCTCAGCTCAGGAGAAGAAGAAGACCGGAAGCTGTAACCGAAATTGACCGTCAAATGCTTGAAGCGCTTCAAGCACTACCTTAAAAATAGTTGCGGGAATTACTGCGTTAAATATGCGGTTAATTACACATATTTAAAAGTCCTTCGAAGCTTTAGCGAAGTAGGGCGAGAATTATGCGTTAATTGCTAATTTAATTATTCAACACTGGCCATTTGTCCAGTAAAATAGACTTTTGTTTATTATTAAACCTTTGATAAATTTCTTCTGTTAAAAAAGGCATAAAAGGGTGAAGTAAGATTAAAATATTTTTTAAAATATATTCTAAAACAGGTTGTGCTTCCAGTCGCCTTTTTTTACTCTTTTCAATATATATATCAGCAAATTCATGCCAGACGAAATTGTAAATCTCCTCGGTTGCTAAATGAAGATTAACCTGCTCTAAGTCATTAGTAGTTTTTTTAATCGTTTTTTCTAGCTGAAGTTTTATCCACCGATCGTCCTTATGATTAAATTCAAGTTTTTGTATGGAATTCTCCGGTTTAAGATCAAGCACAAATTTTGCAATATTTTTTATTTTAGTTGCAAAGTTTCTAAAATTTTTACTTCTTTCATCAAAAAGTTCTTTGGAAACCCGACCGTCACGTCCCGGTACGCTATAGCTGTAAAGAGTCATTCTTGTTGCATCTATTCCCCAAGTATTGATTAAATAAGCCGGTTCAATTCCATTACCAAGAGATTTTGAAAATTTGCGTCCCTGTAGATCCCTTAGCATCCCATGGAAAAACATAGTTTTAAATGGAATTTGACCGGTAAGGTAAACAGAAAGCATAATCATCCGGGCAATCCACAAGTATTTAATTTCCGGTGCAGAAATTTCAAAATCCCACGGAAAATACTTCTCAAGATCCGGATCAAGACTTGGTTTTTTATCTGAGGGTTTACCCTCCGTCGCTAAAGCTATGGAGGGCTTGCCCCTCGAAGTTCTGCTTTGCAGGACGAAGTGGGGCCACCCTAAAGTCGAAAGCGGCCAGAGTCCGGACGAGAACCAAGTGTCCAAAACCTGGTCGTCCTGAATCCATCCAGGACCAGGAGACTCCATTGAAACCTTAATACCGGCAACTTGTCCCGCCTGCCCTGAACTTTGTTGAAGGGAGCGAGCGGAGCGGGTCGAAAGACTTGTCCTGAGCGAAGTCGAAGGATACCAAACAGGTATTCGATGGCCCCACCAGAGAGACCTTGAAATACACCAGTCATGAATATTTTCTAACCAGTCAACAAGAATTTTTGAATAGTTTTTTGGTAAGAAATTAATCATTCCCGCTTTTATCTCTTTGATTGCTCCTTTTGCCAAATCATCCATTTTTACAAACCACTCCTCGGAAATTAATGGTTCGATAACCGTCTTGCATCTTTCGCACACTGGGACGGAGTGAATATATTCTTCAGTTTTCTCAATGTAAGTTTCTCCTAAAAGTTCCGCGGCTTTTACTCTTGCCTCTTCCACTTTTAAGCCTTTAAGTTCTCCCGCAAGTTCTGTCATTCGTCCCGATTTATCGACTGCGTGATAAATTGGCAAATTGTTATCAAGACCAATTTTGTAATCCAAAGCGTCGTGTCCGGGAGTTATTTTTAATGCTCCTGTACCAAAGTTTTTATCGACTCTTTCGTCAGCAATTACACCTAAATGATCTTGTCGACCCTTTGGACTTAAAGGTACAGGAATATAAGCGGTCCTTCCAACGTATTTTTTAAAAGGAGAGGCTGGGTGAACAGCAATGGCAACGTCCGCAAAAATGGTTTCCGTACGAGCTGTTGCAACAACAATATGCTCTGTACCGCTTTTACCGGAGGCGGGATGCTGATCAAGAAAATACTTAACATAATAGAGTTTTTCTTTTCTTTCTTCATACTCCATCTCTACATCCTCAATGGCTGTATTGCACCTAGGACACCATTGCACAATATAGGGGCCTTTATAAATAAACCCATCCTCATAAAAAGTTTTAAAAGCATGAAACACTGCTTGTCTTGGACCTTCATCCAAAGTAAAAACCTCTCTTCCCCAATCTGCACAGAGCCCCATCATCCGCCAGCTGACTGATACGGATTTATAGATCTGATCTTTAAATTCCCAGGCTTTTTTCAACCATTGATCCATTCCGAGTTTTGTTTTAGACAAATTTTGCTTTTTCAATTCCCTATCAAATGTTTCTTCAAAAGCAATACCTGCGTGATCAACCCCAGGAAGTAAAAGAACATCAAATCCCTGCAGTCTTTTATAACGCGCTATTGCATCAAGAATTGAATGCTGCATGGCATGTCCAAGATGCAATTCTCCTGTAAGGTTTGGCGGCGGTAAAAGAATTGAATATTTAGGTTTATTAGTTTTGGAATTTGCAGGGAAAATTTTTAGCTTTTGCCAGAAATTATAAATTTCTTTTTGGGATTTGAAATTATGGTTATTTTCTCTATCCATTTTTCTTTCACGTGACGAATTATAACAAGTATATATCACGTGTAAAAAAATTATTCATTAAATATTATTAAAAAGCTAGACCTGGGAAGGTCTGTAAATTAATTATTTTTATTGGTTTAAAATTATAATAAGCTGCTGCTGCTATCATTGCCCCATTATCAACAGCTAAATTTTTCTCCGGAAAAAATATTTTATAACTATTTTTATAACTTTCCTTTTTCATTTCTGATCTTAGATAACTGTTAGCCGCCACTCCACCTCCAACTAAAATAGATTTAACCTGATATTTTTTGGCTGCTTTTAAGGTTTTTATAATAAGTACTTCTGTTACCGCTTGTTGAAATTCAATAGCCATTTTTATTTTATCTTGGTTATTTTTAATATTATTTGTTTGGTTAATCACCGAGGTCTTTATGCCGGAAAATGAAAAATTATAATTATTGGATTTAATCATTGGACGGGGTAATATAAATTTATCATTATTAATCGTACTAGTTGAGGCTAATTTATCTATTTGCGGCCCTCCGGGATAACCAAGATCCAATACTCTGCCCGCCTTATCAAAAGCTTCCCCAGCAGCGTCATCTAGTGTGCCACCCAGCCACTTATATTTTCCATGATCTTGCATTAATACCAGATCCGTGTGCCCTCCGGATACTATAAGCGCAATTAGCGGAAAATTAATCGATATTTTTTTATTTCTACTTTTATTAGTTAACCAATTTGCATAAATATGGCCAATCAGATGATTAACTCCAATTAACGGTTTATTCCAAACCAAGGAAAGAATTTTAGATGTTTCTACACCGATTAATAATGATCCTTGTAACCCGGGGCCGAAAGATACTGCTATTGCGTCTATTTTAGCATGTGGAATATGGGCAATTGCTTCGGATATTACAGGAATAATAATTTTTAGTTGTTCTCTGGCAGCAACCTCCGGAACAATCCCCCCAAATTTTTTATGTTTATTAACGGAAGATGAAATTATATTTGAAATAATTGAATTTCCGTTTTTAACAATTGAGGCACCAGTTTCATCACATGTTGATTCAATGCCTAAAATCAGCATTATTAATTATTTAAAAATTAGTCTATATTTCGAAATTAACACTGTCACCTATTCGAAGATTATGTAATTCAGATAATCCGCTGTTTACTTCCAAAACGTATATAGCTGCACTTTTTGGCCTATAAATTGTCAGCTGCTTATCTTTTTTACCAGGTTGCGTTGTAACGTTTGTTGCAATATCAACAATTTTTTTACTTTCGTCTATCCATATTATATCGATAGCAAATTTCATATCTTTCATCCAAAATCCGTATTGAGCGCTGTCGCTAAATACAAAAAGCATGCCCTCATTCAATGGCAGGAGATCTTTTATAGATAGACCTTTTTTCCTTTCTGCAGGAGTCTTTGCAATTAAAGCATTTACCTCCAAGGAATTTATTATTACAGTTGTTGATTTTTTCTGGTTTTTTATATCAGTAACCTGATTGGATCTGGGATTAACAAATGAGATTGTATTAATGCTTTGGCCGAATATTAATAGAATAACAATTAATAAAAAAAGTCCGATTATAACCGCAATATCTTTTTTCATTTTACTCAACCTCCGGTTCCGACCAGATAAACTGCCTGCCATGGGCGGAAAACTGATTTAAACACATCATCATATAATAATACATCGTTGCGATAAACTTTACGGGTAAATACCGAGGTTGCTCCAGAAGCAGAAAAATCTACTTGTTTGACTACTCCCCTAGGCAAAGTCGGATCATCTTCGTACTTATCAGCTGGAGGAGGTTTTTGATTTGAAATTATGGGATCTGTTAGAATTACTTTCCGATTATCAGAAGTTCCGTAAATATCCACTTCTAATTTTAAATTAACCTTGTTCACTACAGCCTGTATCAGTATATGGTTGGGTGTGTCGTTTTTAAACGCTAAATCTACTGCTGGTGACCAGACCGTGGCATCAAGACCGGGTTTGATTCCTCCTTGTTCATAATAGACGACTCTATATGCGTGGGCGGTACGGGCAATAATCGGCAGTCCCGCGTCAAGCGCCGCTCTAAAAACAGTTGTAGAAACCTGGCAAATACCACCACCGTCATCCAAAACTGTACGTCCTTTAGAGATTACATAGGCCTGTTTATAACCTGATGAAGCTGATACTTCACCAACAGTATTATTAAATGAGAATATTTCACCTGGTTTAACAAGGGTACCGTTAATCTTATTAGATCCTAATCCAATATTATATATTCGATTTGCAATCGAACCTCTAAAATATGAGACTCCTTTACCTAACAATTGTTCTATGCCTAATGATTTTATCTCGTCACTGGCAATTTTAGCCTGAGTTACTGCAACCGGAAGGTTTATAATTACCTCATCTGCTATAGTTGGGCTATCAATAGAGATTTTTTCGAGTAAAGCCATTTTAGTTTTTTGTATATTCAGATTTTGTCCGTTACGTGCAGGAGTGAAATTGACAACCTTCCCCCCTTCAAATTGTATATTTGCGTCCTGTGTAGGAGTATTGATACTTGAAGCAATTGTCTGAAGAAAGCTATCCAATTTTTGCTCATTTAAACTTATTTCTAGTTGCGGCATATTACTACCTGATAAATTTATGTTTTTAACAATTATTGGGTATTTATTAGTTTGAATTACCGCTAAATTGCCGTCTTCTTTCCCCTGAAGATAAAAATTTAAAAGGTTAATTAAATTAAGCCCGCTTAAGCTCCATCTATCTTGTTCAAACTTCAGAGTTATTTTTTGATTATTTAAAATCTTAACTTTTTCAAATGCCCGTTTGGCATTTTCTGTTTTTATAAGTGGTATATCCGTATATTTTGAAAGTTCTATTGGAATGGAATTTAAGGAATTAATATTATACTTAATATCTTGAATTAGATTTAACCTATCCACTAACTGTCCCGGTTGTTCATTCTGAAGCTGAAACTGGGAATTTTTATAAATAATTGTAGCGTTTTGAGCTTGCTGTTCATATGTTGTTAATAA
>MFBN01000052.1:3394-10342 GCA_001776425.1 Candidatus Curtissbacteria bacterium RIFCSPLOWO2_01_FULL_37_9 | reverse complement strand
AAATTTATCTATATCTATGAAATAAGTTGGCCATATATAATTAGATTTAAATAAAGAACCGGTTTTATTATTTTGTTTTTTATTGAATTTTTTCTGGTCGTAATTTACATTGAATTTTTTAATCGTTTCGATTTTATCAATAGCAATACCCAAAGAAGATAAATTTGTTGAAAGAGTCTTATTATCAAGATTAAAAATTACTGGCTGGTTTTGAAAATTATCTATTTTTGAAGATATCAGATTATTAGCTTCGACTGATTTTTTATTAGAAATATTAATATAAGCAAAGTAAGTGTTAGGTGGAATTCGATTTGTATAAAACCAATTGTAGGTTAAGTAAAATAGTATTAAACTTAAACTTACGATAATAATTGTTTTAAAGGTTATTTTATTTGACACGATTCTAGCCTATGATATCATAGAGTTGCGTTAAATTACCCGGTATTTTGCAAGAATAATAAACATTAATATACTTATTTTTATATGAAACCTGCCAGGTTGATAATCGGATTCTTATTTATATTGTTTCTTTCGGGATGTTCATTAATCCCTGGTTTAAGTAAGAAGCCAGAAAATATTACTTTAAATTATTGGGGGCTTTGGGAATCTTCTTCTATAGTAAATCAAATTATTACAGATTTTAAAAATGAACATCCTAATATTGATATTGTTTACACTAAAAAATCTCACCAGCAATACAGAGAAAGCCTGCAAAGCCAGATTGAATCAGGGAAGGGACCGGATATTTTTCGGTTTCATAATACCTGGACACCGATGTTGGAGTCGATATTAACTCCGGTTCCGACAGACGTCGTATCAGCTAAAGAATTTAAACAAAATTTTTACCCAACTGTATTTAGTGATTTAAGAAATACTAATAAGGAATTTATAGGTGTTCCTTTGGAAATTGACGGATTAACCCTTTTTTGGAATGAAGATATATTTAGAGCAGCCGGAATATTAAAGCCTCCATCTACTTGGAGAGAACTGACACAAACAGCAGTTAATTTAACTGTTCGTGATACAGCCGGAAACATAAATACTGCAGGTATAGCTTTAGGTACTGCTTCAAACGTAGATCATTTTTCAGATATTTTGGGTTTGATGATTCTGCAAAACGGAGGAGATCCTAAATCTCCTATAGATAAAGCATCTGTGGATTCCTTGGAATATTATACGAATTTTGCAAAAGGGAATAATAGAGTTTGGGATGAAGCAATGCCTTCATCAACTGTCGCTTTTGTTGGTGGCAGTTTAGCAATGTATCTGGCACCTAGTTGGCGGGCTATTGAAATTAAAAACAGTAATCCTCTGTTAAAATTTCAAGCTGCTCCCGTACCTCAACTTGAGGGTGGTAAAGTTGGCTGGGCAACTTATTGGTCAGAGGGTGTTTCTAAAAAAAGTCCACATATTAAAGAAGCGTGGGAATTTGTTAAATTTCTTCAAAAAGAAGAATCATTAATTAAACTATATAGTGAAAGTGCAAAAAGCCCCGGCAGATTTTTCGGGGAACCATATCCAAAAGTTTCCATGGCTGCAAAACTAATTTCAGATCCTCTAATTGGTGCTATTATTGCTGACGCTCCCTATATGCGTTCTTTTCCTATGGCTTCCCGGACATTTGATAATGGAATCAACGATCAAATAATCAAGGCATATGAAGATGCAGTCAACAGCGTACTTTCAGGATCTTCTGCTAAAAACGCTTTGGAAACGACAGCTAAAAACATAAATAATATTTTAACCAGATATTCTGCAAACCCTTAAAGTTTAAGCTACATATCATATTTTAATAGTTTATTTGATTTTACTGTTTACAGTTTGTGATTTCTGATATATAGTTTGGTTCGATGACTTTATCACAGGCGATTATATCGACTTTATCGTATTATGATATTTTTAACTATCCGTTAAAAATTGAGCAGATTCATCAGTACTTAATCTCCCAAAAAGTTAATATTCTTCAAGTTCAAAAATCAATTAATCAACTAATAAATACCAATCAAATTGGTGCAGACGATAATTATTTTTATCTAAAAAACAGATCTAAGTTAGTTTTATTAAGAAAACAAAGAAATCGCATTTCCAAGGCCAAGCTTAAAAGAGCCTATTTTTTTGCTGATATTCTTAAAGTTATTCCTACACTTAAACTTGTGGCTATCTCCGGTGCTTTAGCAATGGAAAATAGTCACAAAAATGATGATATAGATTTGGTTTTAGTAAGTTCTGATCTGACAATTTGGACAACACGCTTTTTTTCTAATTTATTACTTTTACCGTTTAAACGAGATCCAGACGGTAAAAAAGTCGCAGATCGTGCATGCTTGAACCTTTTTTTAGATGAGTCTGGATTAAAAATTAAAACACAGAATTTATATATTGCCCATGAAATTTCTCAAATGAAATTAATTTGGGACCGTGACGGGGCCTATCAGAAGTTTATTGGCACAAACCGGTGGATTAATAAATACTTGCCGAATTGGGAACCGCAGGTAGCAAATAGTAAATGCTCGCCCGGCGAAGACTTGGCGAAGCCGAGGAAAATGGTAAATCGAAATACTTTTAAAATCTATTCACCATTCACCATTCACCATTCACCAGTTGAAACTTTTCTAAAAAAGGTTCAACTTTGGTACATGCGCTCCAAGATCACTACCGAAACAATAGGAAAGAATCAGCTCTTCTTTCATCCGCAAGATACCGAGAAATGGGTGATTGAAGAATATCAAAAAAGATTAATCAAACTTGGAATTCAAGACTAAAATAAAGTCTCTCTTTTTTTCGATTTACAGCTCCGGGACTCTAAAACACCACTTGCTACCATACCAAGACCACTGGCAATTAGAATAGTATCAAGTCCCGAGTAACCGTGTGGCGGAAAATCTTGTTTGTCAATGGCTGGAGGAGTTTCATTGGACTGGCTGCCAAAATCAAGATTAGCCTGAAGACCGTCCTTAATTAAGCCGGCCGACCCTATAGCGACAAATCCTAATCCAGTTAAAATAATTAATGAAAGCCAAAGCTGTCTTGTTTGCCTAATCAGACTAAGTTCTTGAGCTTTTTCATCAATTAATGATTGTTCACTTCTTTCTATTCTACTCATAAGTCGGGAAATTCTATGCCAAATATCTATAATTGTCAAATTATTATATAGGTTTTGTACAACCTATTGACAATCTAAACTTAGCTTTGAGATAATTCTAGCGGGCCCTCCTACGTTGGAACTTCGGAGGGCAAGCCCTCTTAGCAAAAAGCGAAGGAGGGACTCGTCCCCCGTAGCTTTAGCGAAGGGGGATTTTTGATGGTAAGACCAAAAGTAATTTTTGTTTCTGGTGGTGTGATCTCTGGAATAGGTAAGGGTGTGGCTACATCCTCTATCGCACTTATTTTGAAATCCCGCGGATTTACCGTAACCACCATTAAAGCCGATCCCTATCTTAATATTGATGCCGGTACTTTAAACCCCATTGAGCATGGTGAAGTATTTGTTCTGGATGACGGTATGGAGTGTGATCAGGATTTGGGTAATTATGAAAGGTATTTAAATCAAAACCTCAATTCCACCAACTATATGACAACCGGCCAAATTTTTAAGTCAATAATAGATAAAGAGCGGGCTTTAGGGTTCCAAGGTAAAACCGTTGAATTTTTTCAGGATCCTCCAAGGGAAATTATCGATCGTATTTATAATTGTGCCAAGATTAATAAAGCGGAAATTATTGTTTTTGAAGTAGGTGGTACGGTTGGTGAATACCAGAACCTTTTATATCTAGAAGCAAACCGACTGCTTAAAATAAAATTGCCTAACGACATTATTCATATTCACCTTACTTACTTGCCTATACCATTATCTTTAGGAGAAATGAAGTCTAAACCTGCTCAAATGTCGATTCAGCAGCTTGCTTCTTCGGGAATAGATGCAGATTTTATATTAGCCAGATCCAGTGTTGCAGTTGATGAAAAAAGAAAAGAAAAAATTGCTATTGCTTGCGGGCTTGCAAATGAAGACATTATTTCTGCGCCGGATGTTGAAAGTATTTACCAGGTTCCGCTTAATTTTGAAAATCAAAATCTTTCCAACAAAATATCTCAAAAGCTTTCTATTAAACCAAAAAAAAGCAATCTTGCAGAATGGAAAGTGATGGTAAATAGAACCTTAACTGCCAGAAAAACCGTAAAAATAGCCATGGTTGGTAAGTATTTCTCCACAGGCGATTTTACTCTCTCCGATGCTTATCTTTCGGTAATCGAGGCATTACGGCATGCAGCAGCTTGTCATGACATTAAGCCGAAACTTAAATGGATAGATTCAGCGGAAATTGAAAAAAATGGAGTTCAGATATTAAAAGGGTTTGATGGAATAGTTGTACCCGGCGGATATGGAACTCGAGCGGTCCAGGGAATAGTTGAGGCTATAAAATTTGCCAGATTAAATAAAGTTCCTTATTTCGGACTTTGTTACGGAATGCAGCAGGCTGCTGTTGAATTTGCCAGAAATGTATTAGATTTTGATGATGCTGATACTACGGAAATTAATGCAAAAACCAAACATCCTGTAATTGATGTCATGTTAGATCAAAAAGAATCGCTAAAATATCATAAATTGGGTGCGACTCAGCGTCTAGGAGCCTGGGAATTTAAAGCTAAAGCCGCTACTTTATTCGCGCGTTCTTATGGGTCTTTGACCGGTAGTGAACGTCACCGTCATCGCTTTGAGTTTAATAATAAATATAAAAAAGTTTTTGAAGATAAAGGTATGATTATTGCGGCAACAACAAAAGACGGTACACTCGTAGAGGCACTAGAACTTACAGACCACCCGTTTTTTATCGGTGTCCAGTTTCACCCGGAATTAAAATCCAGATTTTTGCATCCACATCCTTTATATATGGCTTTTATAAGTGCTGTAAAAGATTACCGATATATTTAAAATATATTCTGATTAATCAATTTCTTTTTTTCTATATTTAATTTACCGGCACTTATCCCTTGACAACACGTAGCTGAATATGGTATAATACGTTTATTCCAGAAATAAGCATGTTACAATCAAACTCAAAATTTACCATTTCACAATTCCTTAAGCGTTTCCCTAACGATGACGCTTGCCTTGAAGAAATTAAGAACCTTAGATGGCCCGATGGTCTAATTCCCTGCGAGAAGTGCAATAAAGAGACCAAGCACTACAAGTTAAAAGGCAGAACTGCTTATTCTTGTGAATTTTGCCGAAATCAGGTATATCCTCTAGCTGGTACTATCTTTGACAAAAGCACGACATCTCTAACGCTGTGGTTTTATGCTATGTACCTAATGGCTCAAACCAGAGCAGGCATATCAGCCAAGCAGTTGCAACGAGAACTGGGTACAACTTATAAAACCGCATGGCGAATATTCAAACAGATTAGAACCTTAATGGCCGATACTGACGGTTTGTCACTTAACGGGATAGTGGAAGTTGACGAAACTTTTGTCGGCGGGAAGGCAACAAATAGAAAAACAAAGTTCTTAGATGGCCAGAAGCCAAAAGAAGTTGTAATGGGAATGATACAAAGAGGTGGTCATGCTTACTTTAAGCATATTCCAAATACAGGTAAGTGGACATTGCTTAACCAGATCAAAGAAAACGTAAGCCCACGGGCAACGATATACTCTGATGAGTATGGCGGGTATTATCATCTGCCTAAATTCGGCTATCGGCACGAATCTGTTAATCACTTATTGGAAACGGTCAGGGGTGAGGTTCATACCCAAAATATCGAAAACTTTTGGAGTCATCTTAAAAGGGGAATTACTGGCGTTTATCGGGTAGTCAGTAAAAAATATCTGCAATGTTATGTTGATGAATATGCTTTTAGATTTAACAACAGATTTGCTGGCGGTGGAATGTTTGATCTGTTGCTAAGGCAAATTGCAGAAGTTAAAATGATTAAAGCCACATGAACGGATTATCTGCCAATCCTAGCCTACTCGACCCAGAAGAAACACACTCCAAAAAAGTGAGTAGCACTAAAGACTTTCGGGAAATTACAGAGATTAAATTAAATAATGTATATCATTCCGATTGTGCCGAATTGATGAAAGCTATGGAAGAAAATTTTGTCGATCTAACTGTTACCTCACCGCCTTATGACGAATTAAGAAATTATAATGGTTATCACCTTGACTTAGAGAATATTGCTAAAAATTTATTTAGGGTAACTAAGAAGGGTGGTGTTTTAGTCTGGGTTGTTGGCGATAAAGTCAAAAATGGGGACAGAAGTCTTACGAGTTTTAAGCAAGCAATTCTCTTTCAGTCAGTCGGATTTAATGTCCACGATATTATGATTTACAAGAAAAAAAAATACTCCCTTTATGAGATCAAATGCCTATACAAACTGTTTTGAATTCATGTTTGTTTTGAGTAAAGGTTCGCCAAGAGCATTTAATCCTCTAAAGACTAAAACCGTAAGGCAAGGCCAAGAAATGCTACCTTTCAACAAAAAGGCAGATGGAATAAATAAAAAAACTTTAGGGGAGCTCAAACCTGAGAAAACAAAAACGAACATTTGGGAATATGCAGTAGGTTTAGGTGGTTCGACCAGCGACAAAATCGCCTTTGAACATCCTGCCATTTTCCCAGAGAAATTAGCCGAAGATCACATACTATCGTGGACTAATGAAGGTGATGTTGTTTTTGACCCGATGTGTGGATCAGGAACCACTTGCAAAATGGCACTGAAAAACAAACGCTCTTATATTGGTTGTGATATATCCAGAGAATATGTTGAATTGACAAAGAAAAGACTGGAAACGTTAAGTTTTTAAGATTTTACTCAAGGAATTTAATAGCTCTTTTAACAAGCTCTATATCATCCTTAAATCTACCGATTCCCGTATTACAACTGTCACATACCCAACCGCGTATTTTTCCAGAGCGGTGATCGTGGTCAAGGACTACTTTACTGGTTA
>MFBN01000052.1:3148-3343 GCA_001776425.1 Candidatus Curtissbacteria bacterium RIFCSPLOWO2_01_FULL_37_9 | reverse complement strand
TTTTTCTTTCGGTGTCGGGTTTGTCCCCTCAAGTCGCTTCCTGCATTCTTGGCACGATGGCCTTCGGACTGGTCTATTGTTTATTGCATTTTGATTCCTTGCGAATTCTGTGGTGTTTAGAAGTTTATGACAGATATTGCAAATTTTTTGGGGAAAACCATCGCCAGTTTTTTGAGTATCAAAAATCTCAAAATC
>MFBN01000052.1:0-3128 GCA_001776425.1 Candidatus Curtissbacteria bacterium RIFCSPLOWO2_01_FULL_37_9 | reverse complement strand
TTTGCCAGATTCTTATAAAGAAAACTAAAGTATTTTCTTCCGACTCGGATTTAATAATACCAACGTCACTCTTTTCAACTGAAACTGAATCTGAAATCCTTATGTCCTTTTTGGCAAAAATAAATCGAGGCGTACTCATATTCCTTTTAATAGGTCGCTAACTGGAATTTCTAATGCCTTGGCAACTTTGTTTATGTTCTCTAAGGTGATATTTTTCTCGCCTCGTTCGATCATCCCAATATAGGTACGATGAACCCCAGCAAGTTCTGCAAGTTTTTCTTGGGATAAACCTTTTTTCAAACGTTCCTCACGGACACGTTTGCCAAAGAATTTTAGTATCGGGGAACCAGCCACTATTACAGAATAGCCAGTTGCTAACTTTGGGTCTACATACTACAGTTATCAGTGGCTTATCAAATGCCATATTTATTTGGTATTATTCAATATCATGAATCCTGATGAATATATAAATAAGATTTTACAGACGAAGGATTTCAACGAAAAAATAAAGTTACGGATAGAGTTTAAAGAAAAATATCCAGAAGAATTTGAAAAATATATGAAGGAGTTACCAAACCAGAAACAAAGACCACCGCTTTGTTATGCCTGCAAGCATTTTGTTAAGGGTGGGGACTGCGAACTAAATCTTTGGCCAATTGGTAATGTTTTTAAGGATGTCGTTAATTACACCTGCCAGTCTTTCGAAAAAAAATAGCTTTTATTACTTTTCAATTCGTATTAAGATTTTGAAGATTGTGTAGCCCGTTTTAGCAAATTAAAGAAATCTTTCTTTGCCCCAATACGCCCGCCGACATTTAATAAGTTTCTGATTTTAGTATCACCCTTATTTTTACTTAGGAATTCCTGAGCTTTTTTGCTTGTTTTCATTATTTCTTTTCTTCAAACGGAAGTCTAATTTGTTTGGCAGCTGACCTATGTTCTAAAACTTCCTCTATCTCATGTTCCGTTTTAAGTCCCGTATCAGAAATCCATTGTTTTTCTCTTAATTTTACCTTAAAAGTGTCATCCTTTGAGAAAGTAATCTTATTTTCTTGTACATCCTTAGCAAACTTTTCATCTTTTACGGTGGCGAAAAATTCATTAGTTCCATCACTAAACTTCCACTTATTGCCTTCAATAAAAGTAATAGCTGTCGCCTTAAGATAAACATCTCTGACCTGATCTTCAAGGGGTTCATCTGGTATATCTGATAAGCCGAAGTAGTCTTTTTCTTCCTCTTTTATTTCGGTAACATTCCTGTCTTTCTTAATTTTGAAGCTATTGACCCCTTCCTTTGACAAGGGTTCTGTAATGATTTTTTGTATGCTATTTCTAACTTTTATATTGGAGAATAGAGCTATTATTTTTTGACTGGTTTCAATCTTTTCATCTTCGACTTCTAGGGTAGCCTTATCGTCCCCTTCTTTAGTTACTTTCTTAATTTTGCGGTTTCTTAACTTAAAAAGAAGACCAATAAGACCTGCCGTACCACTGAACCCTAAAATCGTAAGTAAATTCGCTGCTGCATTAGCCTGTTCTGAATTGAATAGAGAAGTTATGCCATCAATCCCACCCTGAATCACAGAAAAATCAACACCGAAAGAGCCGTTTTTGAATGATCCCCTTACATTTACTTGAACTTTTGTTTTATCACCATAAACAACTCTATTCGATTCTTCTAGAGCATCACTTATAGCTAGAAGTGCAGGCGCCAAATCACGAACGTCCATTTCGTTAGACTTCAATGCTGGACCATCATAAATGACTTGGAAGTATTGTTTTTGGGGCATCAATTTCATCATACTATAAAATTTTATTGACCGCTTAAATTGGCTACGGCCTTTTAGCCAATTTTAACATTAAAATTGCACTTGTCAAACTTCGTGGCTAGTTGAATTCAAGTTACGTGTGGTGTGGGGATAGGTGCCAATTTACCTGCTTGACAAATCAAAATTGATTGTTAAAATATTAGCAGTCGCGAGCAATAAGTGCTTGTGATTTTTGTACTATAAAGTATTAATTTGTAAAAATATGCTTAAACCACTAGCCGGATATGTATTAATTGAACCTGCTCCCAAAGAAACAAAAACAGCCTCTGGAATCGTATTACCGGATAGTGCTGATGAAAAACCACAGGAAGGGAAAGTCTTAGCTTGCGGTGATGATCTTGTTGAAGAAGGCAAGACAATAGCTTGCCCGGTTAAAGTAAATGATAAGGTCGTTTATAAAAAATGGGGCGGCAACGAAATCAAGGTCGACGGCAAAGAATTACTCTTGACTAAATTCGAAGATTTAATGGCAGTCGTTACGAAGTAACGAGTGCATAGTGGGTAGTAAGTAGTTCATAGATAAGTGTTCTTCTACGAACTACCAACTAATAACTAAAAACTAAAATCCGAAGGATTTTAAAATGGCTAAACAATTACTCTACGCAGAAGAAGCAAGAACAAAGCTAAAAGCGGGTGTTAACAAACTCGCCAACGCCGTTGCCACCACACTCGGGCCGAAAGGACGTAACGTTGCTTTGGACAAAAAATGGGGCGCGCCCAATGTTGTCCACGATGGTGTCACTGTCGCCAAGGAAATCGAGCTTGAGGACCCCTTTGAAAACATGGGCGCTTCATTAGTCAAGGAAGCAGCCTCTAAGACCTCCGATGTCGCCGGAGACGGAACTACCACAGCCACTGTTCTTGCCCAGGCTATGGTCGAGGAAGGTATCAAGAATATTACTGCCGGCGCCAACCCGATGATTCTCAAAAAGGGAGTAGAAAAAGCCACCGAAGCTGTCGTTGCCGAACTTAAAAAGATGGCCAAAAAAGTTGCCGGCCAGGACGAAATTGAAAAAATAGCCACAATTTCGGCAGCAGATCCGGCTATTGGTAAATTAATAGCCGACGCCCTTCAAAAAGTCGGTCCGGACGGCGTAGTCACTGTTGAAGAAGGCAAGGGACTTGAGCTTTTCGTCGAATACAAGGAAGGCATGGAGTTTGACAGGGGTTTTGTCTCCCCCTATTTTGTAACAGACCCTGACAAAATGCAGGCAATAATAGAGGATGCTAATATTCTCATCACAGACCAAAAAGTTGCTTCTTTAAACGATCTTTTACAGTTTCTGGAAAATTTTGTAA
>MFBN01000051.1:992-5033 GCA_001776425.1 Candidatus Curtissbacteria bacterium RIFCSPLOWO2_01_FULL_37_9 | reverse complement strand
TTTGAGTGAACCCAACTTCGGAAAACCACCACCAGTCGGTAATTAGGGAGGATATTTTCGAGAAAAAAATGAATATAAAGAATGCTACTGCCAAAAACGCCCAGGAAAATATTCGTGTGATGCTCATAAACTTCCGAGGGCTAAAAGCCCTTGGTATTGTACTTTAAGTTTACATAAGCGCAGAAAACCTCCAACATTTTAATGCTTTAATCCCTCGAAAGTATGTATTCTCTTTTTTTGCATTCATCCGTGGACTGATAGTCCACGGTTTTCTGCAAGCGAATATAAAAAACCGGCCTTAATATCTTGGCCGGTTATAATTGATGGCGGTTCACAGCTTTGTAAAACACTCATTTTTGAGACCAGTTTGTTTTACAGCTCCCCACCACCCAAGGCGGTGTTAGATAGGTGTAATTATAATCCACCCCAATGTTTTTGCAAACCCCGAGATAAATTAGATACTTAAGGGCTAATATTGCAAAGCTACCGTCCTTAACTCCGCTTGGGGTAAATTACTCTTTACCCGATGGCCGATATTGTAATGCTTCCGCAACCATTCGGTTACACTCATGGTCTTGAGTCATTTAATTATCAACAGCTGGCCTGTAATTAAGTGCCTCGGCGACGTGATTAGATTTTATTTTGACTGATCCTTCAAGGTCTGCGATAGTTCGAGCGATTTTGACAACTCTATGGAAAGCGCGGGCAGAAAGATTTAATTTGGCAATGGCCTGCTATTCCGTAGCCTTGGCGAAGGAGGGCTTGCTACTCCGAAACTTTCTTGATCCTCGAAGCTTTTAGCGGAGTGGATAGCGTTGTTGGGTCACGCATTTAACCAAAAAGAGGATGTGTCAACTTAGTTCACATTGAAGGTGGTTATATCAATTGCAATTTCTTCCGGTGTGAGGCCGTAGAGCTTATAAACTAACTGATTGGCCATTCGGGATGGCTTTGTCAATTTCATTTACCTTTTCTTAAAAGAGGGACAAGTGTAATTGGTAACATCCATAAAAACATTACCGATTGGCCAAAGGTTTAATTCGCAATCCCCACCTTTAATGAAGTGTTTGCATCCGTAGCATAAAGGGGGTCTTTGTTTTTGGTTTGGTATTTCTTTCATATATGCAGCAAATTCTTTAGGATATTTCTCTTTAAATTCTACTCGTAACTTAATTTTATCGTTAAAATTTTCTGTCTGATTAATTTTCTTTATGTATTCATCATGATTCATAGACGCTATTTTAGCATCAAGAACTTTGTTGTAGTATTTCTACTTAACAAAATTATTGAGTTTTATTTTAACAGACTGAAAGCTACAAAAATTAGTAGGTTTCCACAGTAAACTTCTTTAAGATTGCTTTCATTCTCTTCGTTTTCCAGTGCTTCGTCTTTCGATAATAATGTTCTTAACTGTCCTTCTTTATTTGGTATTAGTTTAATACTTTTTGTGTCGACTTCAATTAAGTCTTTAAGCAGAGATAGATGATTTCTAAAATATATAAACTGATTGTTTACTGTAGTTTTTTTCTCCCAAACATCTGTAATAGAGTAATTAGTTTCAAAATATTCATTTAGTTCGTCCAGAACTTTTTTCTTATTGCTCTTATTTGTAATTTCTATATTTGGATAACTATCTCTTAAGTGTGAGATTCCTTCTAATGCTTCTACTATAGATTCGCTTGATGAATCTATCATTGAATATATCCCAAATACAAATTCAATAAAATTGATGCTTTTTAGATTAAGTAATAGTTTCAAGCAGGCCCTGTAAGGAAATAATATTCTTTTTCCATCTTTATCAGATTCAATAGAAAAATATTTAAGCATCTGGTTTTTGAAGAGCTCTTCAAAAACAACTTCGTTATTAAAATATTTTTTACCTAAAGGGGATAATTGATATTGTTTTCCATCCTTGAGAAGTAGACCTAAGCGCTCTGTGTGAGAAATGTTGTTATTATTAATTGCAAGTTCATCTATTATTAGTAATTCCTTTGGATTTTTAAACTTTTTAATTGTGGGATCAACAAGAGCCTTTTGGTACGCATCGAAGGAATAATCTCCTAAGGTTTTGAATATTCTCTTATAGCTGCTTTTTCTTTCTTTTCTGCCATATTTCTTACTTTTATATCCATGAGCCGTTGGGTCAGCATTTACTTCAGCTATCTTAAGATACAAATTTTCTTTAAACTCCTTAAGATCAAATTCTTGCGGTAATTTTGCGGTTTTTAGATTAAATCTTTCGCGGGTACTTTTAGAGCTTTGGCAATCTTCCGAAGCAATTTCAAAGAAGGTACACGCCTGTTTTGTTCCAAGTATCCCATGTGGGTAATGCTGATATTTAAAATAGCAGAAAGCTCTTCCTGTGACAAACTACGGTGCTCTCTGAACTTCTTAATTTTGTCACCTACTGTCCTGCGTCCTCTTTGAGCCATTTACGCCAATTTTGGACGACGAGTATTCCAAAAGCTACGAACTTATTGTAAGGAGACTAGCTTTAGCTCTTGCTTGATTTCTTGCTCTTACTAGAAGTAAACTTTATCAGTCTGACAGGAAGTGTCAGAGATTAAAAATGGAAGCCGACTTAAGCGAAGAGGTACTTAAATATTTTGAAAAAAGCGGACTTTTTGATCAAATTAAAAAAGAGGTTTCGAAGGGTAATCTCGCAATCGGTGTTGACAAAAAATGGGCTTACGATTGGTGGCGAACCATCGAAGATGTCCAGTGGACGCCGACCCGTGGCTTTCTTCTAGTTTTAAGAAGCTGGGGTCTTTTTGCTATTGCAGTTGTATTCCTCGTATTCAAGCTATGGATTTTAGCCCTTTTTTCTTTTATTACTTGGGCGGCGGTTCTTGAACTTGCCAAAAAAAAATACACGGATAATTTTAGAAAATATGTTCTCAGTAATCCGCAGAGCTTCATAAGATACCACTCCCTCGAAGCCATTTACATAAAAAACGGTAAAACAGGCAAGATTTTAAGTATTGCTGAAGCAACGGGATGGCAAAGTATAAATAAAGTAAAAAATAAAAAATAATCAAATGTTTAAATTTTTCAAGTCGATATTTTCGCCGATCCCGCCAGACGAATTTGCAAAAAGGCTTGCTAAGGCTCAATTGAACACCTTTCAAAGTGTGAGGAAGCGATTCCCCACTTTAGAGAAAGAGGAAGCATATGAAAAAGTCATTGCGAAGAGAATTGGATACGACAAGCTGGAGGCCAGAGCAGTGATAGAAGAAGCAAAAACCAATTCAAGAATTTTTAAAATTCCTTTTAATCTTCGATCCATAGCTTCAGTTATGGCTAAAGAAGAATATAGCAAGTATGCGAGTAGGATGGGTGGTGTAGTTGCTGGTTCCGATGAAATAAACCAAGCAGTAGATTCGGTTATCCCAAAAGAGTTATGAGGACTTGACAATAATGCTTGCTATTATTTGCTGCCGGCGAAAATCACGGATTAGACTGATTAAAAGGGACTAAACTGAATGTCAATTTTTGGAAACTTTTTTCGAGGCGATAGTAAACTAAAAGCCATAAAATTAACAAACGAGGCAATTTCTCTTCTTCAGCAAAATGATCTTCACGCGGCTAAGGAAAAGGCGGTTGCCGCAATTAACGTGAATGAAGAACACGATCCTGCATGGAGTATTCTTGCAACTGCTCTAGCAAAACAAGGCAGATTTGAGGAAGCTGTAGAAAGCTTAAAAATGGCTATCAAACACAATAAATTGGGCGTAAATTATTATTTGACCCTTGCAAGCACATATGCTGCTCAAGGTAACAAAGACTTTGCTTTGAAAACTGCACAAGAGGCTCAAAGAGTTTTTAAATCCAAAAAGTATGCAGACTTTTTAAAAGAACAGAAAGAAATTGAAAAAAATGGCTTGTCCCAAAATATGGTAACGGGCAGGGTTTCAGTTGAAGAACTTCAAATCGAATTAAAAAAGATACTGTCCAAGCTTTTGAATGAATTGCAAAAATAAGGCGGTGGCGGGATAATTTTTGGTAATTGATATTGTAATCTAGTGAAAAATATAAAATTGC
>MFBN01000051.1:0-943 GCA_001776425.1 Candidatus Curtissbacteria bacterium RIFCSPLOWO2_01_FULL_37_9 | reverse complement strand
TTTGTACGATCCGCAGGTTGTCGATTTAACCGGTGACGGCAGTTCGGAGGTTGTTTACATCACCGCCGGCGAAGGTTGCGCAAGCTGTCACCAACAGTTTCTGCATATTTACGATG
Organism: Candidatus Curtissbacteria bacterium RIFCSPLOWO2_01_FULL_37_9; assembly: GCA_001776425.1. Classification (GTDB taxonomy): domain Bacteria; phylum Patescibacteriota; class Microgenomatia; order Curtissbacterales; family GWA2-41-24; genus MFBN01. Next base: position 827 of record MFBN01000051.1, on the reverse strand, counting down.
GTGATAGAGAGATCTTTTGGAAAGACTATGGTGATCCTATATTCGCGCCGATACTAGGGAAAGGTTTCACAGTGTTTCAACCAACAGCAGAAGGTAACCGATTTGTCGGCCCTTACTACCCCTTAACTTATACTTGGGACGGGGAAGCTTTTGAACAAAATGAGAAAGATCATTAGGAAATTAATTCCGAATAATTTATTTATATTTCAAAAAAGGAGTGCTGCCATCATTTTGTCGCTCTTTTTGATTTTGATTGTCGGCGTAGGATCACTCCTGGTTTACGATTATGTTTCTGCGAGCCAGCTCATGCGCGAAGCTGATAGCCTTGTTGCTGCTGGAAAATATAGCGACGCCATTGGCAAATACTCCTCGGCTATGGCCAAATGGTTTTCCGATAAATCAGAAATTCAGCAGAAAATTGATCACACCAAGAATTTAGAAACAACAGAAGCTAACTTCCAAAAATGCCGGGGATTTTACGAAAAGAAAGATTACGAAAATGCAATATCGGCGTGTAATATGGTCAAAAAAGAAGATCGGCACTATTCAGAAGCTGTAAGTATAATTTTGAACCTAAGACCACCTAAGACCACCTTCAATGTGGATTAGGTTGGCACCTGCTCTTTTTTTGAATTCTTGATTAAGTTTTCTCAATATCTTCTTGCCGATAACGCCTATCACCGCGTTTGCTTGCCTCGCCGCCAGGCGGGCTGATTATAATTGCTTTAAATTTTCTGTCTACACTTACCTCTTGACCAGAAGCTTATTACAAATTATAATATTGTCATAAAACTAGGGAACGATCCTAATTTAGGGTCCTCCCTATT
>MFBN01000050.1:20612-21967 GCA_001776425.1 Candidatus Curtissbacteria bacterium RIFCSPLOWO2_01_FULL_37_9 | reverse complement strand
TCGGCTTTGCCCGAAAATCATCGTGGAAGTGAAAGGAGCCGTTGTTGGTTGGAATACCCATTCTGTTTCCGTAATCGCTAACTGCCGCAACAACACGAGAAAGAATGTAACCTGGAGGCAAAGAGCCGGGGGGGAGTTTTTTAGAATCCATGTCCCAGTTTGCCAAACAAAATATGTCTGTAGAAACAACAGTTTTTGCACCTTGCCCAGTTGCGACAATATCCCTGAAGACCCCTCCTGAACCTGTCATAGCACCACCGTAGGGTTCTATTGCAGAAGGACTGTTGTGAGTCTCCCCTTTGCCGTTAATTACCCACCCGTCATAAAAATCCATGACTCCTGCGTTATCAACAAATGCGGAAACAATATTGTTTTTATGCTTAAGTGCTTCCTTTTTAAGCCGTGTAATTAAGGGTTCTTTTTCTTTTCCGTCAATTATTATTTTGGCCTTAAATGTTTTATGACCTGAGTGTTCACTCCATGTTTGAGCAAGAGTTTCGATTTCACAATCTGTAGGTTCCCTTTTAATATTTTTAAAGTAGTTCTGAATTACTTTCATCTCTTCAAGATTTAGAAATAGCTTATCTTTTGAGAGTTCCAAAAGTTCCTCATTGGACATATTTTGTATGGGTACCGTTTGGGTCTTGCCTACTTTGCCCCTGATCAATAATGTTTTGGGTTTTTCATCTACGATATGTTCAATCAGCGGATTGTACAGACGATGTTCGGTTACAAGATTTTTTGCGTTATCTCTTTTGATTTTTCCAAAAAATGCATACTCCCAAGAGGAATCGGCGGCGGCTAGTTTTATTCCTAAATCTTTTGCAGCCTTAAGAAGAGAACCAACCTCCGGATTCATAACACCGGGTTTGTAGGCTACTTCGACTATTGAATCTGCATCTTTAAAAATCGGGCGGTTAAAAGACATTTGCTGATCAATCGGTTCGAATAAAACTATTTCTGTAAATTTCTGCGCTTGCTCTTTAGAGATTCCTTCGAGCCGATAAATTTTGGCAGTACGAATTTTTGTGATGGAGTTTATTTTGAGGGTTCGTTTTATCTCCGCAAGAAGTTCCTGACCTTTCGGGTCTTTTCGACTTTTTGAGGCTATTCTTACTTCATAAATCATTTGCCCATGATACCAAAAATAAATACCTATCCCAGTTTACGAAACCGCTCTAAATCACGATAGCCGATGTCTCTGCGGTAATGTAAGTTATTACCTTCGACATCGACTAGAGACAGAGCATTATAGGCCATTTCCCGTGCTTGTACAACATTTTGACCTTCTCCTAAAACATAAAAAAGTCTACCGCCTGCCGCTTTCCATTTACTGTTTTCTTTTTTAACTCCTG
>MFBN01000050.1:16542-20486 GCA_001776425.1 Candidatus Curtissbacteria bacterium RIFCSPLOWO2_01_FULL_37_9 | reverse complement strand
TCTTTATTTTAGGCATTGATCCTTTTAGTGCTGAAGTAACCAACTCGAAGTAATCATTTTTAATTGACGGTAAAATAACCTGCGCTTCGGGATCTCCCCATCGGGCATTAAATTCGATAATCCAGACTTTACCGTTTTTATCCACCATCCCGCCCAAATAAAGAATTCCCACGTATGGTCTTTTTAACTTAGACAATCCTTGGGCGGTTTTTTTTATTATTGATTTGACTTGTGCCTCGACTTTTAAACTTACGACTTGGGGAGGAGACGAGCAGCCCATGCCACCTGTGTTTGGACCCTTGTCGCCGTCAAAAACTTGTTTATTGTCTTGCGCAAAACCAATTATCTGAAAATTTTTATTTGACACAAGGGCAAATGCAGAAAACTCTTCACCCTCAAGACATCGTTCAATAAGATAAGTTTTGCCGCTTTTGCCAAATTTTTTCATTTGCTTGATTGCCGATATTGCCTCTTTATTATTCCTGGTAAAAATTGCGCCTTTTCCGGCTGCAAGACCTGAGGCTTTAATAAACCATTTGGTATCTGGATTTTTATTAATAAATTTTATTCCTTCATTTTCCCTTTTGCAGATTTTGAACTGTGGAGACGGAAGATTAAATTTTTTCATAAACTTTCTGGCCCATGCTTTATCCCACTCAATTTGACCTGAAGCTTTTGTGGGGCCAAAAACCCTAATTTTATTTTTGATCAAAATATCCGTAAGTCCGCAAGCAACCGCATCATCTTGAGCAACATCTACAAGATCGACTTTCCCTTTCTTAGCAATGCCGATAATTTCTTTAACGTTTGTTGTTCTTAGGTGAGGAAAAATTCTTACGGGTTTGGTGGTATTTATCTGGATAAGATCGTTGCCCGGTACTGCGAAAAGTTGACCCACATGTTTACTTTGAGAATATTTATGGACTAAAGTTGCTGCTCTTCCGCCACCGTCAACTACTAGAACTGTTGCTGCCATAGGCTATTTTACTCGGGTTGGCAGAGTTTTTGCAAAGATTCGACGTAAATTTTGTGCTCAATTTTTTTAAGCCTTGTATATAAAGTCTTGACTGTATCGCCTTTTTTTACTTTAACAAAACCTCTTTTTATAACTTTGCCAAAATCAAATTCGTCTGATAAGAAATGCACGGTCGAGCCGGCATAAGTAGCCTTTTTTTCTAAAAAATTTTGAATCGCTTTTTCTGCAAGCAAGCCTCTATTCCAAAGCGCCAGTGTTCCGTCAGGATTTTTGACATGTCCCATTATAGTTTGCGGCACTAGACCCGGATGCAGATTCAAAATGCGGTTTTGGAATTTGGCGATTACTTCGTCTGATACAATCTGCTTCCAGCCCGCAAGAACAATATAATCTGGTTGTATCCTTTTAAGAATCGGCAAAAGATCCTCTTTTTTAGGACAAATTGCAACTTTTAAACTATGTTTTTTTGCCCTTTTAAGTCCAAGTGCCTCTCTTGAGTCGCTTACGACTATGGCGATTTCGGCATTTAATTTATCCGCTTCAATTGCGTCGATTATTGCCTGAAGATTGCTGCCTTTACCGACAGTGGAAATTAAAACTGCCAATTTTTTCATCAAGAGTTAAAAAGAGCAGAATTGACTGAATTGTATATCAGATCCGATTTTGCAGGTGATAATATAGCGAGAAGATTACTTTTCGTCCTTTAAATAAAGGCCTAATACACCCAGCACACCGGCAACCAGGAATAATTGAGTAGGGGCAATGTGCGTTATATCGTTTTGGGTAACAGCCTGATATGCCGCAACCAATATAACCACCAATGTTGTAGCTATTAAAAACTGCGACAGGGGATTATTTTTGGATTTTATAAAAACAGACTTTTTAGCCATATATTAATATGATCACATTTTTAGCCCATGGAGTCAAACTTTAAACATGATGATCAATAATTAATTGTTAATTTGGTTAATTTTTGGTAAAATTTATGCTTGCTTTTGGGAAAAAGGGCGATCGCTACGTTCATGAAAACTGAAAGTAGAGGAAAGTCCAGACAGCACCAAGCATGGGACGGAACCTAAGTTCCGACTAGAAATTCTATATCCAAAAGGTATAGAACAAATAGCTGGTGTCTAAACTTTTTTTCCGCACCAAATGGTACGGGATTTACCCGTAAGTGAAGTTTAGAACAGATCCTGAATTAACATGATCTGAGAGCCACAGAGACGAACGGGAGTGAAACGTTGGCAATCCCACCTGCTGCAACCCAAAAAAGGATCACCGGGTATTACCCGAATATCACGCTTGGGATAGATCTAAAGTAGGGGCATCCGCTTAATATACGGACGGGATGATAATCAACATCATTTCGAGATAGATGATCGTCAAGCCTCCATAGCCTAAAGCATTGGCTGGCCTAACAGAATCTGGCTTACTCTTTTCCCAAAAGCTTTACATTTCTTGTAATCCATCTTCAAAATTTTGCTCTTCACGCAAAATTTCTTGAATAATAATTTTTGCGACTACAACAATTGGTATAGATAAAAAAGCGCCACCAACACCAGCCAGTTTTGCTCCAATTAAAAGGGTGATGATAACAACCGGTGGCTGCAATCCAATTACCCTAGACATGACCATCGGAACAATAAAATTATTTTCCAGCTGTTGAATAATAAAAAATAAAGCGCCAACTGCCAGTCCCATAACTGGAGCTATTGTCAGTCCTACTAAAATCGCAGGGATTGCCGAAATAATCGGTCCGATTATAGGAATAATTTCCAAAACACCGGCAATAAGTGAAAGCGGTAAGGCATAAGGTATTCCCAAAATTCTCAACCCACAATAAGTTAATACACCGACAATAATTGATAAGGTTAATTGGCCTCTGACCCAGAGTCCAAGTCCATTTTCTACTTTAGAAATAATAACGGAAACTTTTTTTTCTTGCGATCCGGTAAATGGTGAAGATATCAGCTTTACAACTTTTTTCCACTCCAATAACAGATAAAAAGTAAATACCATTATAGTTAATATTAAAAACAAACTTGAAAAAATCGTTGTTGAAATTGAAACAAAGTTTCCGGCAATATTCTGTAATTGAGGAGTTATGACTTTGGATATATCTTCAACAGGAATTTTATGGAATATAAGAAAATCATTAATTGTGGCAATAATCTGGGGTAGTTTCGTGATAAATCCACTTGTCTGAAAGATCAATGGCGGAATTAATAAACCGATAATGGCTGAAATGATTACAACGACCAAAAGATAAACTATTATTACGGAAATCACTCTTGGAATTTTTCTGGTACTTAGCCAGTTGACCGGTTTAAGGAGTGCTGCCAGAAAAATTATCGAAAGAAATATAATTATTATAATTTCACGAATCTGAACCAGAAACCAAAGCCCGATTAAAAATGCAACCGTAAATACGACTGTTTTGTAAGAAATTTCAATCCTTATAGGACTTTTTGCTTCTGCCATTTTCCAAAGTATAACAAAGGGCGACTATTTTTCCTAACCCATTTTGCCAATTCGGCTTGGAAATATCAAATAGAGAGATATTTTTGAATTTATTAAACCATGTTTTCTGGCGCCTGATAAAACCATGTATATCACCTTTTAGCCTTTCTACCATTTTATGGTAATCAATTTCTTTTTTTAAATATCGGCTTACCCACCGGTATTCTAAACCTAAATTATCAAGCCAAACAGGACTGACTTTCTGATCAAGAAGACTTTGGACTTCTTCAATCATTCCGTGATTGAGACGGACTTCCAACCATTTATCAGCTTTCTCGTAGAGATATTCATTGGGGGCGGTAAGACTGATGAGCTGGTAGTGGGTAGCTGGTAGTGGGTAGCTAGTCACCTCCGAGGTGGGCTCGGACTCCTCGGAGGTAGATGTTTTGTATACGGCAACTTCAATCGCCCGAATTAAACGGCGGGGATTGGCGCAGTCTGACGTGTT
>MFBN01000050.1:5949-16523 GCA_001776425.1 Candidatus Curtissbacteria bacterium RIFCSPLOWO2_01_FULL_37_9 | reverse complement strand
GGATCAATCTTTAGTAGTTTTTGGTAAAGCTGTTGGGCTGCCAAACCTTCAAGTTCTTGACGAAGCATTGGATTTTGCGGGATTCCGATTGACCCGATTCCATCAATCAAAGCTTTAATATAAAAACCAGTTCCACCCACAACAATCGGCAACTTATTCACTTTAATGATTTGAATAATTGAGGTGTAAGTAAATTTTAGGAAATCTGCGACGGTAAAAGAAATACCCGGATCAATTAAATCGAACCCGTGGATTTTTACTCCATCGACGATCCAATATTTCCTGTGCTTCTCTACTTTTGATTCGAAGCTTACTTTACCGGTTCCGATGTCAAGACCTTTGTATACCTGCCGTGAATCGGCAGAAATAATCTCACCGTTGAACCTTTTGGCAAGCCTTATGGCAAGTGCAGTTTTACCGCTTGCAGTCGGACCGAAAATTACTAAAGCTCTTCTGGAAGTTAACATAGGTGAAGTATACTAATAATTAATGACGTTTTTCAGAAAGCATAAGGCAGAGATTTTTGTATTTCTTATAACATTTATTGTTTATTTTATTTTCTCTAATCAAAAACCATCAATATATAACCACCATGTTTATATTGCAAATGCATTTTTGCATGGTACCTTTGAAATCCAGAATTCTCCAAGTTGGCACAATGATGTTGCTGTTGTAGATGGGAAAATTTATGGCATTTATGGGCCGATGCCAGCTATTTTATTATTGCCACTAGTAGCAATTTTTGGCTTACAGGCTCCTGAAGGTTTTATGAACTTGATAATCGCGACTTCAGGGGTTGTTATTTTCTGGAGGATCTTATCGAAGATGGAATTCAATGAAAAATTTAAACTTTGGCTCACTTCATTTTATGCTTTCGGAACTTTACAATTTTTCTCTGCAGCTCATGATCAAACTTGGTGGTATACATATATCGTCGCTTCTTTTTTAATTTTATTATCAATTAATGAACTTTTAGGAAAAAAGCGGCCGTATTTGGTTGGCCTGTTTATCGGGGCTGCTTATGCTACAAGAGTTGAAACTGTTTTTGTCTTAATTTTTGCACTGATTTTAATAAACCTCCCGAAAGCATATCTTATGAAATCGATTATTTTATTTTTGGGGTTTTCATTACCATTTATTTTAGTCTCATATTACAATTTTGCCCGTTTTGGGAATATTTTTAAAACCGGATACGAAAATTTTGTGACCAATGATCCAAGCTCTTATATCCCTTACGGCCTGTTCTCCTGGAATTATCTTCCCAATAATTTTTATACATACTTTCTAAAAGGGCCTGAAATTCTTGCCAATTTTCCTTATCTTAGACCGCCCTGGATCGGAATGAGCATTATATTTACGACTCCTGTATTTTTATTTGCACTCAACACCCTTAGGAAAAGACAATTAGACGCTGCAACGATTGGTGCTTGGTTTTCAGTCATTCTTATGGCTATACCTTCTCTGATCTACTTCTTGCCAGGATGGACTGAGTTTGGCTGGAAACATTCGGTTGTTTTTACTCCATTCTTGGTTTATTTAACTGCAAGAGGAATGGGTGGAAAATTAAATCTGTTAAAAAAGGGCTTAATTTTGTTTAGCATTAGTGTCCAAATTTGGGGGGTTTTATGGTGGAAACTAGCCGGTTGGTTTTATTAAAAATAGGTAGCTTAATTAATTTTTTCAAGGTTATGAGCAGTACAGTTATAAAAGTTCCAAGTGAAATAAATATTGCTGTATTTAGAAATTTAGGCTTATATTTAAACTCTACCATGTTTGTTCCGTGAGACAATTTCACTCCTCTAAAAAGGTAATTTGCCGAATAAATAGGAGTTTTTTGTCCATTAATATAAGCTTCCCAACCTGGAAAGTTCGTATCTGTTAAAACCAAAACTCCATCAAATGGAGTGTTAGAAGTTATCTTTACATAGTTTTGTCGATAAATATTAATTTTTGCAGGAATAACCTGAGGTTGTGAAAAAAATTTCTGATCTTTTGACTGAAAACTGTTTGATTCTAAAACAATTGCACCTAATTGAACTGCGGATGAAGTTGTTAAAGCTAAAGACTCTTCTCCTTGTTTAACATCTAAGATCATATTCGTAACATAAGCCCTGGGTAAATAATCCTTTACTTCCAGTAATCCTCTAGAATCAAAGACATATTTTATTGAGCCTTGTTTGAATAAATCTGAACGACCCTCTTTCCATTGGGCTTCAGCAGCTTTTTGCCAGTTTTCGAATCGTCTTAACGGAAGTGATGCAAATCCATTAGCTTCAGGAATATGCAGGGGCATTATTTGATTCGGCATTAAATTGCTCCAATAATTACTAAATGTATAAATTCTACCAGTCTCGTAAGTCAATTCATTTTTTAGCTTATTAATAGTTGGGTCTTCCGTATTAATTAATTCATTAATGTTTTTCCAAATATTTACTTTATTTGTAAAAACAAACAGGTCAATGATGATGAGTATAATGACTACAAATTTAATGAGGTAGTTTTTAAACCCATTCCAAATTATCAGGATGACAAATGTTGATATAGCAATGAGAGCTAGTCCTGTCTTTGTTTGGTCTTGAAATGAACTTAAAACCATGTGCTTTAAAGAAGCAGGATTGTCCAAATTTTCCACATAACCTAATTTTGAATAATTTTGTAGGATAAAATTATAAATTTGTTCAGGATAAAACCTAGCGAAGTAATAACCTGTTATTACAAAAGCAAAAATTAAAAGGCTGACTGAAATAATGACTACATTAATTTTCATTATTTTTGCATTCTTTATTTGGAACAAAGAAGTGATTCCAAAGCCTGCTAAAATTGCTAGAGAAAAATCAGTCAGAAAAAGAAATCTGCCAGGAGCTCTCAGCCCGTCAAAGATAGGGATATTTAATAATAACTTATAGACAGGTGTATTTTTGCCGAGAGCTAATAATAAACTGATGACTAAAAGTATAAAAAATGGCGTTGCTTTTTTGCGTGTTATTTTAAGTAGTGCAAAAGGTGTGAGGAAAACGGTGATAACCCCAACATACCCCGTGGTTTCAATTTGTCCCCAGTAACCCCAAAAGTGCCAATTGTTAGTAAAAAGCCAAGTATTATTTATCTTATCAAAAAAGAAATTTGGGAAGATAAAAGTTATGAAATCATATAAGGAGAATGACGCATTTGTTGCATCTAGAAACTCAACTCCTTGTCCTCTAATGGATAGAGGAATTAATCTCAATGTGTATAAAAGATACGGCAGTGCAACAAGAAGAGCTACACCTATTGTAGTTAATATACCTATAAAAAGCCGGGGTAACTTGGATATGGACCTTAAAAGTATATATAGACCCACATATATTATCGTCATTACTGGTATATTGGGATGACCTGTAAGAAGTTGTAAACCGAATGATCCACCAGCTAATATAAAGTAGAAATTATCTTTTTTCGAAATAGCCAGTTCTATAAACAGAAGGATTAATGGCAAATAAGCATAAGCATAAATATGACTAAAATACTGCATATGAGCGACAATAAAACCGTTGAACATAAAAGCAATACCAGCAAACATTGAAGCGAGCCTTCCTAAATTAATTGTTCTTGCGAAAATGTAAGTAAATATTCCTGCTAAAAAAACATGAAGAAAAGAAAGGATTGAAACCGCCAGATAAAGTGATAAGAAAACATGTAAAATACTAAATGGATAAAACCACGGTATTTGTCCATCAGCGCCTATTGGAAAACCAAAATAAATATCTGGTGTCCATAAAGGCAAATGAAAAAATTTAAATGATTCATCTAATAAAAATATAAACGGAAATACTATTTTAGGTGTGTCAAAACCCCAAATTATTTGATTTTGTAAAATACTCCTAAAGAAGAATAAGACGGCAAGCAAAAAAATAATTATTACTGCTAGAAAATCACTATGACAACCTTTTGAATACAAAAGTTTCCAAGCTTTTAACATATAATTAATTATAGATTTAAACCAGTTTATATGACCACTATTTTGTTAATTTTCAGCGCACTTCTCTTAAGATTAGTCCTCAGTCCTTATGGCAGTTTACCGATTGATATGGCAGATTGGATTGGGTGGAGTAACAGATTAGTAGAGATACCTTTTAAAAATTTTTATGATGCTTGGTCGGATTATCTGCCGGGCTATCTATACGTATTGTGGTTCTTGGGCCATATTAAAAACTTCTTTTATGGAATTGGCCTGACAATTCCTTTGGAAATTATCTATAAGTTGCCTGCGATATTAGCCGATTTAACACTTGTTTTTGTAGCTTATAAAATCAGCAAGAAATTCTTTGATCAAAAAATTGCTTTAGTAATAGCCGCAATATTTGCATTTAACCCCGCCATTTTTGCCAATTCTTCTCTTTGGGGCCAAATCGATGTTTTAAACACCTTATTTTATATTCTAACTTTTATCTTATTAATTCGGAAAAGAATATTGTTGTCAGGCGTAATTCTGGCGATTTCTCTACTTATCAAACCTCAGGGAGTTTTTCTTTTGCCATTCGTCCTTCTCATAGTGATCAAAGATAAATGGCGTATTTTTGAATTTATCAAAGGCGTATTCGTTTCTTTACTTTTGTTTGTGGGAGCCTTTATTTCATTTTCTAATAAATTAAACATTTTACAATTTATTTTTGAGCGTTATTCGGTAAGTCTAAATCAATACCAGTACACAAGCGTTAATGCTTTCAATTTCTGGGCAATCGGGCAAAGATGGTGGAGACCGGATTCCCAAATTTGGCTGGGTATACCATTGCAGTACTGGGGGATGGCAATTTTTTCTGTCATTTCCGGTTTAATTTTATGGAATTTTTGGAAGAAGTATAAAACCGGCACAATAGGAGAAAAACTATTTATTCTTAATTTTTCTTTAGCTTTGATATTTTTAGGCAGTTTTATTTTTTTGACGAGGGTTCATGAAAGATTACTATTAACACCTTTAATCTTTCTAATGCTTGCAGCGATATTTAAAAAGGATCTTTGGATTTTTGTTGGTATATTATCTATTACCTACGTAGCGAATTTGTATTTCAGTTTTGTCTGGATCACTGATAACTTTCGCTATGTTTTTAATGAAGGCATGATCAATATCATTTGCACAATTAACATCTCTGTATTTGTCATCTTACTTGTCATATTATTGAAGGAGAGATTTCACTTTGATGATTCAAAAACTGCTTAAATTATTGCCTATTGCCTTAATTCTTTTTCTTGCCATTTTTACTCGATTCTGGCGCCTTGGCATTCCCGATACTTATCATTTTGACGAGGTTTATCATGCGTTTACTGCCAAAGAAATGCTTTTGGGAAATCCTGCCGCCTGGGAATTTTGGAATACGCCGCCTGCCGGCTTTGCCTATGAATGGACTCATCCCCCTTTGGCTAAGCTTTTTATGGCTGGCGGAATGATTATTTTTGGAATTAATCCTTTTGGCTGGAGGTTTTTTGGCGCACTGGCTGGAGTAGGAATTATATTTTTAGTATATCTTTTGACCAGAAAACTCTTTCATAGTCAATTCATAGCACTTGTGGCTTCTCTTTTATTGATTTTTGAAAATTTACTTTTTGTCCAGTCAAGAATCGGAATGAACGATGTTTATTTTATGTTGTTTATGCTTATAGCTTTATGGTTTCTACTATCTAGAAAATATGCTTTAACAGGACTTTTTTGGGGACTTTCGCTTGCTTCAAAGTGGACGGCTATTTACTTTATATTTATCTTTGCTTTTTTCTTTATCAATGAATACTTACAAAAAACACAGGAAGAACGAAAATTATTCATAAAAAAAAAGTTTTTTGTAATCCCAATCTTTTTGATCGGTTTACCATTAATTATATATATACTATCTTATTCTCCTTTTTTCTTTCTAAATGATCCAACTATTCCAAATCATATAGACACGAAAAGTATAGTTGTACAAATCGAGCAGACATTATGTCAACCTATATTTTCCCGAAATTTTTGCGACAAATTGGCCATAGTTTGGAATGTCAACCAACAAATGTATTGGTATCACACCAGGTTATCCGCTACCCATCCTTATCAGTCATTGTGGTATACATGGCCTTTAGATCTGCGACCTGTTTATTATTACGTAGGAAACTTTGGTGATAAAATCGCGCAGATTTATGCTATTGGCAATCCGGCAATTTTTTGGGCAGGTATATTTGGCATCGGATTTGGGGTTTATAATTTTATTAAAAAACCACGATTTAATCTGGGTTTAGTCTTAACTGGATTTTTTGCATTTTGGCTGCCATGGGCATTATCACCAAGAATAATGTTTATTTACCATTACCTGCCTTCAATACCATTTTTGGCAATAATTTTGGCTTTTTCATTAGAAAAAATCTGGAAAAATAGAATAGGAAAGATTTTAGTTTTATGTTATCTATTCTTGGTAATTACTGCATTTATATTTTTTTATCCCCATATAGCGGCTATACCCGTTTCTTCAACATTTAATAACAATTACTTTTGGTTTAACAGCTGGCGGTAATGGTATACTTTTTTAGTCTTTCTAAAATTTATAAATGGAGAAGAATAAATTAGAAAATAAATTAATTTCCATAATTGTTCCTGTTTTAAACGAGGAACAAAATATTCCTGTTTTATATAACAAAATTAAAGATAATCTAAAAGGGTATTATTATGAAATTATCTTTATAAATGACGGCTCATCAGATCAGTCTAAAGATGTTATTGAAAATATGATGAAAAAAAATGAAAATGTAAAACTTATAAATTTGTCCAGAAATTTCGGCCATCAAATAGCAATAAGCTGCGGCATCGATTACTGCATGGGGGATGCCGCGATAATAATAGATGCGGATTTGCAGGACCCTCCGGAAGTGATTCCTAAAATGATTCAAAAATGGCAGGAAGGTTTTGACGTAGTGTATGCAGTACGAAAAGCACGGGAAGGCGAGAGTATTTTAAAAAAACTTACAGCTTCAATTTTTTATAGACTCATGAAAATTCTGTCCGGAACGAAAATCCCGCTTGACACAGGTGATTTCAGATTAATTTCCAAAAAAGTTATTTTAGTTTTAAAAAGAACAAGAGAATACCAAAGATTCATGAGAGGACTAATAAGCTGGGTTGGATTTTCTCAAGTCGGTATAGAATTTACCAGAGATAAAAGATTTTCGGGAAAAACAAAATACCCGCTATTTTCAATGATAAAATTCGCGCTTGATGGTATTTTGTCTTTTTCCCTTATGCCGCTAAGAATAGTTTCTATAATGGGAATTGTTACTGTGGCAATTTTGCTTTTATTGATAATTTATTCTCTATACAGAACTATTATTGGCCAAACTGTTCCAGGCTGGGCTTCCACTACCGTAATCATACTTTTCTTGGGAAGCATACAGCTAATTTCTGTTGGCATCATCGGCGAATACTTAGGACGAGTTTACGAGGAAGTAAAAAGAAGACCTCTTTATATTATCGATTCGGTAATTGGTTTTAAAACGTCCCGGAAAAATAATAAGACAGAGGAATTTGAAAAATGGGATTAGTGGACAGCAGATCTCGGTTTACCCTTATGATTTATAAGTTCGTCAAGTATTTTGAATCGCCGTTCTTTTTCCACATAAGGCACATTATCCTCTAATCCTTTGGTTGCGGCCGTATTAGGACGGGCAGAATATTTTGAAACATACGCATAAGCAAAATTTATCTCATTAGCAAGACTTACTGTATTTTTAAACTGAGTTTGTGTTTCTCCGGGAAAACCCACAATAATATCTGTAGATATTTCGGCTTGCGGAATTTTTGATCTAATCCGATTTATCAAATCTAAATATTCATCATTAGTGTACCAACGGTTCATTTTTTTAAGAATTTCGTTGTCACCCGACTGAACTGCTAAGTGAAGATTTCTGTCAATTTTTGGATTTTTGGCAATTACATCAATTAACTCTTCGGAAAAATCCCAGGGATTTGAGGAAATGAATTTAACAACCTCGATCTCTTCAATTTTGCAGACTTCCTCGAGTAGATAAGGAAAAAGTGTGGGTATCCTGTATCTCCCTAGATGTTTAACCATGACTGGCAAAACCATCCGGCCACTTGGTAATTTATATCCCTGCTTTGAATTTTTGACAAAATCAGCACCGTAAGAGTTTACGTTTTGACCAAGAAGAGTAATCTCTTTACATCCCGCTTTTGCTAATTCACTTATTTCCTCAACTACTTTGGCAAAAGGCCTGGAAATCTCACGTCCTCTGGTAAAGGGGACAACGCAAAATGTGCAAAAATTATTGCATCCGTTTGAAATAGGCACCCAAGCATGGATTACATCATTCCTTAGGGCAGGATAATCAAAACCAACTTCCTCAAGGGGCAAAAACTCATCGACTTCAGGCATTCTTTTGCGAAGAGCCCTTAAGTATTTGCCAGACTCATCGCGGACAGCCATGCCAACCATACATCCGGTTATTACAATTTTTGGCCGCCGGCTCAGTCGCCGACTCAGAGAGTCTCGAGACTCGGAGAGAGAGCCTCTGGCTCGGAGAGCTGATTGTTTAACAATATTTTTAACTAGTCCCGTAACTCTATCCTCTGCGGATTGTTTTACCATGCAGGTATTAATAACTATTTCCGAAGCTACTTTGATTGATTGTGCCGCTTTATATCCCCGACCCAAATAGTAACTTGCGATTCGTTGAGAATCGGCAAAATTTTGCTGGCAACCAAATGTCTTAATAAAAAAACTGTCCTGCATCAGTATGAAATTTTAGCACAAGGGATTAGTTAACCAAAGATTTTAGGAATAAAAATAATCAGACCTATTAATATTGCAGCCACAGAAAGTATCAATACTCCACCGGCTGCACAATGTTTAGCCAATCTGACTACAGGGTGATCTTCCGGATGCAGCACATTACAGGTTTGTTCTAAAGCCGTATTCATCGCTTCCGCAGAAATCACGGCAGAAGAAATCAAAATAATAACAAGCCATTCAAATTGGCTAATTGAAAAATATAATCCAAAAATAATTACCATTATCAAAGCCAATATATGAAATTTAAAATGTAAACCGGATTTAAAACTAAATATTATTCCCTCAATCGCAAAATTAAAACTTTTCAGCTGATGCTTAAAAAACCCCTGCCTGCCGGCAGGCAGGCCGTCGCGTTTTTCCATTAAGAATATCTTATCATGACTAAATTGGAAGCGTACTGATTTGATTTATTTATAGTATTTGTATAGACTATCTGGCTATGAATAAGGAAGCGCGTATTAGAAGGCTGGAAGAAAACTATCTTGTAGTGATTAATAGTCTTGATGAAACCCGGTGTCCGCAAAACTGGAGAACAAATGGCGATAAGGTTAAAGCAAGTTTAGATTTAGCGACCGAAGAAGCTTTGATATTGGCAGAACTAGCAAGTCTTAAACGGAGCTATCCTCACGTAAGAGGAGCTCTTGAATGCCTTAGCGAAGCAAATGGCTTCGCTAGCCCGAACTTGATTGTTGATATTGCAAGACAAGCATTAATTGCATCGCTTACATATCCTAAATATATTGACAATGATGCAAGTGGGGATTTAGATCTTGGAGAATTTGATAACACCTTTAATAGGTTTTCGACATTTTTGCAATCAGCGGCTGCAATTGCCACAATTAAACTTGGACTGGATTAAATTGACTTTTACTCATAAAAGAAGTATATTCTAGACACCTGAAAGGTCTTTTTTTATGGCTGAAAACAAGACAAACGGAGAAAGATTACTTGAGGGTCAAACAACAGTTCCCCCAAGTTCTGACGAGGCAAGAATAGCCGATCTTAAAGCACAGCTCCGCCAGATTCATGGTATTCCTGATCCGGAAATAGTTATTGAAGGAGAACAATTACCTGTCATTCCAGTAGCGGGAACAACGACTGATGCTTTGACGTCACCAAGTCATATACAAAACCAAACTGAACTAGCAGACCTTGCGCCCGATAACGTAATCCGGCTAACTGTAGAAAAAGACCAAGTAACCGCCGCTAGAAATGCCGGAGTGCCTAGACGAAAACTTTCACAACTTAAACAATCTCTTAGAGCTGCTTAGGGATCCTTATTATTATATTAAAAATTATTTAATTAAACGCCTGAGGGTTTTCCCTGCTGTGAATCCAGGCAATTTATGGCCTGCGATTTTTATTGAGGATCCGGTTTGGGGATTTCTGCCGGTTCTGGTAGTTCTGGACCGGACTTTAAACGTGCCGAATCCGGAAACAACAACTTTATCCCCTTTGGATAGCGCATCGCGTATATTGCCAAATACCGCATTAACCGACTCAAATGCCGCTTTCTTGGTAAGACCTACTTTTTTTGCTACTTTATCTACTAAATCGTTTTTAGTCATTAGAATAATCTAATCAGATAATTTCATCTGCAGGGTGCAATTATAATTGACAAATTAAACACAGTCAACTTATTTCGCAACGTCAACAGCCCGGGTTTCCCGAATAACCGTAATTGTAATCTGTCCGGGATAAGTTAATTCCTTCTCAAGCCTGTTACGAATATCGTGTGAAAGTTTAACCAAACCGGCATCATCAATCGCT
>MFBN01000050.1:4383-5929 GCA_001776425.1 Candidatus Curtissbacteria bacterium RIFCSPLOWO2_01_FULL_37_9 | reverse complement strand
GACTTCACGGCCTGCTTGAATAGCAAATGCCTTTTGTACACCGCCAAAACTTTTGGCAATATTTTCAATATTTGATAACCTCTTTATATATTCCTCTACAGGTTCATGTCTTGCACCGGGACGCGCACCGGAAACAGCATCTCCAAGATGAACAATGACAGATTCCAAATGCGAAAATGGTTTATCTTCGTGATGCTCGGCTATACAATCAATTACTTTTTGAGGAAAATTCCACTTTTTGGCAAGCTCCACACCCAACTCGACATGCGTTCCTTCTTTTTCCATTTCTGTTTTTCCGATGTCATGAAAAAGTCCGCCTGTTGCGCAAATTAAAACTTCGGCACCTATTTCCTGGGCTATTTTTTTAGCAATTTTACCTGTCTCGATAGCGGCAACAAGCTGGTTTTGGCCGTATGAATACCTGAATTTTAAACGTCCCAAAGCATCTAATGCTTCTTGCGGGAGATTGTAAAGACCAAGTTCATAAGCAGCCCGTTTTCCGGCTTCGGACATATCCCCTGCAACCTGTTTTTGAGCTTTATCAACCAATTGTTCTATTCTGGTAGGTTGAATCCTTGCGTCTTTAACTAACCATTCCAAAGCCAATCGGGCAACTTCCCGACGAACAGGGTCAAAAGACGAAAGCCTAACCTCGGTAGTAACCTCATTGTCCAATTCAACATCAACTCCGGTTGCCAGTTCAAAAGAGCGAATATTTCGGCCTTCTTTACCAATGATCCTGCCTTTTATTTCTTCCGAGTCCAACTTTACTGTCGAAACAGTGTATTCAGCAACCCAATCGGTTGCACCGGCTGCCATCGCGTTTATTAATATTTCTTTTGCTTTAATCTCTGCCTGAGCTCTGATATTTTCTTCTGCTTCCTTAATTCTTTTGGCAATTTCGTTATTAAGTTCTTTTTCCAGATTTTCTAAAATTAATTTCCGGGCTTCTTCTTTAGTAAGAGAAGAAATATTGTCCAATTTGCCTACTAAATTGGAACGTAAATTAGAAAGATCTTCTTCCTTTTTAATCAGGGCTTCTTTACCCATAGCCAAGCTTCTTTCATCCTTTTCTATTTGAGAAAGCCTAACATCCAGATTTTCTGATTTTTGGGTAATTCTTCTTTCTATTTCAATAGACTCTTCCCGAATTTTCCGGGATTCTTCCTCTGCTGCTTTTTTAATTCTAAAAGCTTCATCTCTGGCATCCTGGATAATGTCGCGGGCAGAAGCTTGTACATCACCATATACCGGTTTAGGATTAACAGAAACTACCACTTTTTTAGAATCCTGATGCCTTTTTTTTGATTTGGAAGTACCAAAAACATTAAGAACTGCCATATATTATCAAGAAAGCAAACCAACAAGACGAACTGCGATCTACGCAGTTAAGTTATGCGTCTAATGAAGAAAGTCGTAAGATTATAATTCATTGGAAATACTTTACTTTCCCCGAAGTTAGCTGCTTCAAATTACAATTTTAGCGCTTTTTATCAAAATGTGCAAATGCCTCTTTTATAGTATCCGCTTCAAAACCCCGAGCCGC
>MFBN01000050.1:4223-4296 GCA_001776425.1 Candidatus Curtissbacteria bacterium RIFCSPLOWO2_01_FULL_37_9 | reverse complement strand
TTTTAACTGATTTGGTATTTTAGCCAGTGAAGTCTCGATTATATCCCTGTCTATTCCTTTTTTAATCAGTTCA
>MFBN01000050.1:356-4203 GCA_001776425.1 Candidatus Curtissbacteria bacterium RIFCSPLOWO2_01_FULL_37_9 | reverse complement strand
TTTTGGATTGGACTTGCTTCTTGATTCCAACCACCAACTGGCAAAATCCGAATCATTGATATACTTATATCTTTTAAATTTTACAAGAATATTATTTATTAAAGGGCTTTCGCTTGCCTGATGCCAGCTTACTTTTTCTTTTTTGGAGATTCTTTTTGTCAGATAATCTCTAATCTCTTTTTCACTTCTGGGGCGGTAAGACAAAAAATTTAAAGTCTGATCCATTAATTTTGCCTGATCGGATTCTTTGACCAAATTTGTGACTTGTGTTGCGCTAAGTTTTAGACCGGCATGGATACGAAATTTTGCAACGACATTTTCATCGGCACCAAATGCAAACTTTCCGTCTATATAAATATTGAATCTGTTTTTTTGCTTTTTTTGGGATTCAACGCTGGTTATTTCCGGCACAATTAAGAAGAAGCAAGATCGTCTAAAATTTCTTCGTCTTCACTTTCGGAATTAACTATTTTATTGGATCTTGCAGGCGTTCCTTTTTTAACTTTAGTCCAAATATCTTTTTCTAAAGCAAGAAAATCTTTTTTATGTTCTTTGAAATGGGTTTTCGCACTTTCCCTGCCCTGACCGATTAATTTTGTTCCCCAGCGGAAAAATGCACCGGATTTACTAAGTAATCCAAGTTCCAATCCAACATCCAATAAGCCTCCTTCTTTGGAAATTCCTTCATGGGACATAATGTCAAATTCGGCAACTCTAAAGGGCGGTGCCATTTTGTTTTTTACAACCTTAACCCGATGTCTGGTACCAATAACTTGTTCCCCTTCTTTAATATTTTCGATTTTCCTGACATCAAGCCTTATAGATGAATAAAATTTCAATGCCCTGCCGCCTGGAGTAACTTCCGGATTACCAAACATTATACCGATCTTTTCGCGGAGTTGATTGGTAAAAATTGCCACAGTTTTTGATTTGGATATAGCACCGGTAAGTTTCCTTAAGGCTTGCGACATAAGTCTTGCCTGAACACCCATCATTGAATCACCCATTTCCCCTTCTATTTCCGCTCTTGGCACAAGAGCAGCAACCGAATCAACAACTACAACATCAACCGCACCTGAACGAATCAGTGTTTCAGTTATTTCCAATGCCTGCTCACCTGTATCCGGCTGTGATATCAGAATATCGTTTAAGTTTACCCCCACAGTCTGCGCCCACCCAGGATCAAGTGCATGTTCAACATCAATCAAAGCTGCTGTTCCACCGTTTTTCTGAGCCTGAGCAATAACCGAAAGCGCCAAAGTCGTCTTACCAGAAGCCTCCGGCCCAAAAATTTCAATAATTCTACCTCTGGGAAGCCCGCCAATCCCTAGAGCGAAATCAACAGGTACAGAACCGGTTTGAATTATTTCAGCTTCCAATTTGCCGACAGATTCCCCCATTTTCATAATGGCGCCTTTACCGTAGGCTTTTTCTATCTGGGAAATTGCGGTTATTATTGCTTGTTTTTTAGCGTCTGAGGTACTCATTAAACTATGTTTAAATCAGTTATTTTCACGACTAGTTTTACTATAGTTTTAGTCAAAATACAAGTGGCCAGATTGGCATCTTTCACTACTACAATGATACGTATCATTGGTTAGAATGGTTTTTTCAATTTGCCTTTTGGAAAACCTCGAGCCATTGTCCTTGTGAAAGTTTTCTGAGGCATTGTTTTTTCAATTACAGAGTCGATAGTTTCAAAGATTTTTTCTACCCTTTCCCTTTTTAGCAACTTTTCAACCGTCTTTCTATATCCTCTCCCAGAATATTTAAGCCAAAGGGATATTGACCCAATCGTTGAAGGACTGACCCTGAGAGTTGATCTTATTGAAGAATAATCGTAGCCTCTGATTAACATGACTGCAATGGCTAATCTTTTTGAAAGCATGATCTTTTCAGTTGGAGTTAAAAGGTCGTTGAAAAATTCTTCAGCTTTAACCGAGTTATTTAAGGCGGCAATGGTTTCCCAAAATAATTTATAAAGTCTGAATTCGGTATTTCTAGATAAAGGATATTTAGATACTTGTGGCATCTTCGGTTTTATACGATGATACGTATCATCGTAGTAATTGATTTAATTAAATATGAATGAAAGGCTGTTGTCAATTTACCTTAGATAAAATATAATTTCTCTACGCTTACGGGGAGTAGTAAAGTGGTATTACGCCGCGCTGGGCGCCGCCCAGAGGGCTCTGCCCGGCGGGGGTGCGATAATTTTATGAACTGTGTTTACATATTGAAAAGCCTTAGAGACGGTAAACAGTATATTGGATCTACAACTAGTTTAGAAAAAAGAGTGTCTACTCATAATAAAGGGCAAGTAAAATCAACTAAAAATAGGAAGCCTCTTGTCTTATTTGGTTATCAAATTTGCGGTACTATTCAAGAAGCAGCACGCTTAGAAAAATCTTATAAAAGAAGCCACGGTTTATTGGACAGATCTTTGAAACGTGGTGATTTTAAGTTAGTTTACGGGGAGTAGTAAAGTGGTATTACGCCGCGCTGGGGGTGCGGTATCGGGAGTTCGATTCTCCCCTCCCCGACCCCCTTCGATTCGTCGAGTTAGACTCGATTCACTCAGGATCTACGACACAATTCAGATTGTTGGGATAGCTCAATCCTTTGCTTAATTATTAAATAATTTAACATTTGCTAAAATTGATGCAAGAGTGGATAAATTCCTTTATGAAAAACGAAGTTTTACAATTTGGCAAAAAATTAAAAGATATACGCCTAAAAAAGAATTTATCGCAAAGCGATATTGCTAGAATTTTAGGCGTTCATAGATCTTACATTAGTGGCCTTGAACGAGGAGGGAGAAATCCCTCTTTGATGACTGTTCACAAGGTCGCTAAAGCTATGAGTGTTTCCGCAAACGAATTATTGAAATAACTATGAACCGAAGAACTTACAATAAACTTATAAGGGACAACATTTGTGAAATCATAAAAAAGGACGGGGCTATCCCTAAAATTTCAAAATTAAACGATGAGCAATTCAAAACCGCCCTAACAGAAAAATTGGTCGAGGAAGCGAAAGAGTTAGTGGAAGCAAAAACCGAGGAAGAAATTTTGAACGAATTAGCTGATGTAATGCAACTGATAGAATTAATAGCTTTTAACAACAATTTATCCGTTTCCGATATTGAAAAACAAAAAGAGAAAAAGAAACAGAAGCGTGGTGCTTTTGAAAAGAAACTTTTTCTCGAATATGTTGACGAGCCATAATTATGAAACCAGGCGTTGATTACATTGGCATAACCACTCCTTTCTACTGCAACGACGGCGATGGCCTTTTCTTGTTGCATAAACGGAGTAAAAATTGTCGCGACGAACACGGCAGATGGGATCCCGGTTCTGGACAATTAGATTTCGGGTGTACGCCTGAAGAAAATGTTTTGCGAGAAGTCGCAGAGGAATATGGTTGCAAAGGAGAAATTCAAGAACAGTTACCTGTGCATTCTATTTTTCGTGAATGGGACGGAAAAAAGACCCATTGGCTCGCAATCCCTTTTTTCGTAAAAGTAAATCCTAAAGAAGTAAAAAATAACGAGCCGGAAAAAATTGATGAAATTGGCTGGTTTCCATTAAATAAGTTACCCGAGCCGTTGCACACAGGATTTAATTTTACTTTTAAGAATTACCAAAAGTATTTTGAGAAATATAAACCCAAAAAATAAATAGATATGGATCATGTGGCAATAATGAAAAAATCATGGGGATTAACTCAAAAATAAAAACTATTGCCTTCTGATATTTTTGAAAAATCCAGAAAAAGTTGGGCCGTTTGAAATTGATAAATCTGGATTTGGAGTGATGTCCGCTTGGCTTATGGTAGGAACTATTGA
>MFBN01000050.1:0-314 GCA_001776425.1 Candidatus Curtissbacteria bacterium RIFCSPLOWO2_01_FULL_37_9 | reverse complement strand
AATTCGGCGGCGGTAGAAAGCGAGGACGGGCAAAAATTCCTTCCCCCCAACCCCTTTCCTTTTTGCCCGCCCGAGCGTCAGGTTTCGTTCCTGTCACGCGAAGCGCGGCAATCAAGGATTTTGTTCAAAAAAAAAAGGTTCGAGCGGCGTTCAGTAATTGCGACCCCCTTCGATTCGTCGAGTTAGACTCGATTCACTCAGGATCTACGACACAATTCAGATTGTTGGGATAGCTCAATCCTTATTCGTCGAGTTAGACTCGATTCACTCAGGATCTACGACACAATTCAGATTGTTGGGATAGCTCAATCCTT
>MFBN01000049.1:3254-7193 GCA_001776425.1 Candidatus Curtissbacteria bacterium RIFCSPLOWO2_01_FULL_37_9 | reverse complement strand
ATCCCCACTTTTGTAATCGCCGTGCCCGTCTTTGGCGGCATCGGGGTAATTACTGTTGGCGGGATTATTGTCGGCATCACCACCGCTGCCACTTTTTTTAATAACGAAGGCACACCAGGCCAAATCCCTACTGGCGATAATGAGTTTTTTACGATCATTAAAACCGCTAATCCAGTCAACTTGCAAAATAATAACGCTGACAGAGGAGCAGAAATAACCTTTACAATAAATCTCAAAGCTAAAGTTGATCTTTCCAGTATCTCGTTAACAGACGAAATAAATGTTAATGGTAAATATGACCAGTTTAAGATTGACAAAGACATAAATGACAACCCAGTTTCACCACCATGCCAAAACAGCCCGAATCCACCCCCAATCGAACTTGAAAAGGGAAAATCCTGGAATTGCCAATTTAAAATTAACATTAAAAACGGAGCGCATAATTTCAAAGACTCGATTGTCACCAACCTAGCCTCTGTCAAAGCTACGCCCGAGGGTTCATCCCAAAAAGCTGATAGTGCATCCGCTTTTATTACAATTGGCAACCCTGAAGTTTCTGACCCAACCGGCTGGCCAACCTGTGGCCAAATAACCCAAGGACCATTAGAAGGAGGAACCCATAGTGATCCCCTATATGGTTCAGCTTTTGACATTGATAATGGAGAAGGAACAAGAATTTACGCTACACATAGTGGTGTTGTCTTTGCTGCTACTGTTGATCACACAGGTGCCTTATATGTTGCTATAAAAGGTAAGAATTACATTACCTATTACGTCCATTTAAAATATTGGGATAATTCCATAAAAGTTGGCACACATGTAACCGCAGGAACCCTAATCGGCGGAATGGGTAAGACTGGCTTTTATGCTGTTACAAACCACCTCCATTACATGTTTTATGATAGTAATAACCAGCCATTAACAAGTAAAGTAGAAATTAACGATTTAGTCCCACCCTACAATCTGTTTGATAATGTTCCGTCTTCGTGGGGACCATGTCCATGACTAGCCTAACTAAGCTCCGAGAAATTAGAGTTTATTTCATTTTAGGAACCTTGACAATCTTACTCATAACGGCAATTACTCTCCAATTGTTTTTAAAACAAAAAGGAAAAACAGGACAAATTTGGCAAAATATTGAAATTTCTGCATCTTTACCTAAACAGACTACAGCCACTAAGGTTAATTTCCTTGCGGAACACTTAACTATCCCTCGAGAGATGTCGGTTATAAAATTAACTCCAAATGATATAGATCTTGATAAAAGCCAAGAACTAGCTAAAAATTTGGGCTTCCAACAACAACCTCAGGTTATTTCTTCTGTAATCGCAGGTGAAATTTTACTTTGGCGTTCAGCTAACGCCACTCTATCGGTTGATATTCAGCATAAAACTCTTCATTTTGAAAGAATTATCAACTACAAACAAGAACAAAAAGGTTTAGTTAACTTAGATAGAGCAGTCGAGTCATTAAAAAAATTTCTCGACAACAGTAAACTCGACTTTAAAAATTTTAACATAGAAGACCCACAATTTAACCTATATGAGAAATTATCGGAGGGACTTGCAACAGAAGATACCCAAAAGGCAAAATACATAGAACTTATCTACCCCAAACAAATCAATGGCTTCCCGGTTATATTAAAATCGCAGTTGGCAAGTTTAAAAGCGATCACAGATTATGCTGATGAGGTCTTAAGCTTAGATTTAGACTTAAATGTAAATGCTCCATGGGAGGTTGAGTTTGAAGGTACGACTAAACCATTTGATAAAATCATTAAAGAACTTAATGAGGATAAGGGTATTTATCTTAGTTCAATCGGTAAACCATTCAATTCCACCCAAAATAATTTAACAATAAACACCCTAACGGTCACTGAGGCAGAAATTGTATATTTTGAAGATATCAAAGAAACAAACCGGTTGGTCCCTACCCTCTATGTTAAAGGTGAAACTGTTTTAAGTGATAGAAGTATAGAAAAGGTTGGTATAATTTTGCCTATTATTAACAATTTCGAGTTCGTGGTAAAATCACCCAATCCTAAACCTTAGGCGGGTAACTATTTTTCTCCCCAACGCCTTATTTATTCTGAGCGAAAAAACTCCGGCATTCATGCTGCAGATGAAGCGAATCTTGAGCGAAGATCAGAGAACCACGGCCGAAAGAATGTGGGAATCTATTTCCTTTATCAGCCCGCTAGAACGCAGTGAGAAGTTGAATCCGCGATAGGTTGCAAAATACTGAAATTCATTATATACTGAATTTCGGTATGGATACAGTCAGATTTATCAAATCATTCAGTAAAGGCCAAATAACTATACCCAAGGAATTCAGAAAGGCTATCGGTGTCAGGGATAATTTTTGGCTAAAATTAACCATCAAAAGCGGAAAAATTGTTGCCGAACCAGTCGAAAGAGAAAAAGACAAAAAGGCATACTCTCAAAAACTTATGACCATCAAAGGTAAATGGTTTTCCCTAAATGAATTTAGAGAAGCAAGAAAAGCAGTTGAAAAAAAGCTGGACAAACTTCATGGGCAAAATCCTGCTTGACACTTCAATTATCATAGATTTTCTAAGAAGAAAAGATAAGGTTAAAACCCGGCTTTTTTCTCTCTCCAAAAGCGACTACTCTCTGTATATTTCTATTATTACTCACACCGAATTATACGCAGGCAAAAGTATCTGGGAAAGTCAAAAGGCCCAAGAAGAACTCGAAGCGTTGTTTTCGGGAATTGATATTTTACCCCTGGAAACAGCAATATCCAAAAAGGCTGGCGAATTAAAAGCGCGGTTCGATCTCAATCTTTTAGACGCAATTATTGCAGCCACAGCCATTATTCACAACCTTCCTCTGGCTACTTTAAATCTTAAAGATTTCCAAAAAATAAAGGCGGTTAGTTTATTTAAAGAAGAAAGTTAAAATCACAAAACCCTAAACCTTAATCGGCTAACAATTTTTCTCCCCAACGCCTTATTTATTTCTTTTATCAGCCCTTCAGAGCGTGCGTGAAGCTCGGAGGATACAAGAGTGGGTGTTATCAAGGTCAGGATATTGTTTTTGAATGTGGAAGGCTTTATGCTTTTGATTATTTCTTCGGGCAAATCACTGTATTCTTTTTTAATGCAGTCCATTACCGCCTGCCTGACCTGCAGAGCCAAAATCGCTTTGGGTGTTTTGGAACGGGTGGGAATTTCGCGAATTAATGAGCCAATAGGTTTAAACATATACTAGTTAACAGTTCACTGTTGACGGTTCACGGTTTAAGATTAATTGATTTTTTGAGTGCATTAATCTTCCGTACCAATAAATCTATTCTTTCGTAATAAGCTTGGTACTCAATCTCTTTAATATAATTTAACCCGAGTGAAATTTTTAAAAGGGGAACAATCTCGTAACATGAACCTCGGGCCATATCTAAAAAATGGCTAAATTCCTTTTTTGTTCTTGAAGATCCTTCGGCAATATTTAATGATATCGAAACCGCAGCACGGCGTAATTGACTGGTAATACCAAATGATTCCTCTTTCGGGAAATTTCGGGTAAGTTTGTAAACATCAAGAGAAAAATCTACTGCTTCCTGAAAAATCCGCGGTTTCTCAAAATTAATCATCCAATAAACTATCCGACAGCTTGCCGTTGACTGTCAACTGTAAACCGTGAACTCTTACTCTTGCAGTCGGACCGGCATGATTATGTGGAAAAAGGGGTCTTTGGTATTTGTTGAGGTCAGCCTGCCCGGGGTTAAACTTTCGGACATTTCAAAAATAACTTCCTCCCCCTCAATAACTGCCAAAGCTTCCAAAAGATAGCGAAAATTAAAAGCGATTTCCCCGCCTTTGCCGTTTATCTGGGCCGGAGTCTGGGTTTCATTGGACCCTACCTGACTGCTATTGGCCATTAGAGTCAAGGTTTTGTTTTCCAGTTTTAAGCGCACAAT
>MFBN01000049.1:2965-3230 GCA_001776425.1 Candidatus Curtissbacteria bacterium RIFCSPLOWO2_01_FULL_37_9 | reverse complement strand
CGAGGCAATCCGCACTTTTTTGATTAACTCCTCTTTATCGATTTTGGCTTTAGTGGCAAAAGTTGAAGGAATAATCTTCTGCCAAGCCGGAAACTCCCCTTCTATCAGCCTGGAGGTGTATTCAATATCATTGATTTTAAAGTTAAGCTGATTTAGGCTATCGGCAATTACAAGCGTAATTACGTCTTTTTCTCCATTGGCGGCATTTTCGCTGATTATTTTGGCGGCCTCGCCAACGGCTTTGGCCGGAATAACTATTTTTATA
>MFBN01000049.1:0-2930 GCA_001776425.1 Candidatus Curtissbacteria bacterium RIFCSPLOWO2_01_FULL_37_9 | reverse complement strand
TTATTGCGGGCTGACTGGACACTTGTTTGGGTATAGCCCAAACGGTAGCCGTCTGTTGCAACCATTGTAAGTTTTCCTTTGGAAATTTCGCACAAAACCCCGCTTAGGGTCGGTCTTCCTTCGTCTTGAGATGCGCAGAATACCGTCCGCGCGGAACATCCAAGAAACTCGCTGGCGCTTATTTTTATTTCCTGTCCGTTTTCTATTTTAGGAATTGCCGGAAATTCTTCCGGGGTAATCGTTGCCAAACGCGCCTGATAGCTTTTCATCGAAATTAAAACTTCCTCCCCTAATTTTTCCAAAACCGCTTCACCCTCCGGTAACTGGCTGACAAATTCCAACAATATTCTTCCCGGCAGGGTAGTTTTCCCTTCTATCTGGCCTTGGCAAGGTACTATTACCCTTGTTGCGGATTCGAGGTTGGTTGAAATCACTTCCAGTTTGTTCTTAGAAACGTTTATTAAAATATTTGATAATATCGGCAAATTAGCCCTGACGAGTAAAGATTTCTCGCAGGCCCTTAAGGCTTTTAATAGTTCGTTTTGTGGTAATTTGCACTTCATTTTTAAGGGTAAGAAATTAATAAAGCCGTTTGTTTTACGGGGGCAGAGGTGTTGTGATTATATAACAAAAATAACATCTTGGCTATCCACAATTTGTATAGATACTTCTTCATAAATATTTAATATATAAAACGTCGTATTATTAATAGACGGGTTGATATGTTGACCCGAAACCCAAAAAGGACTTTTTATTGTTGATAACCGGTTTATAAACAACAGGCTTTTTGTTGATAACAAAATATTTATTGTGGAAAAAACCTTAATTATTATAGAAAAAAGACTTAATCCTTAATATTTCATCCTGCCAAGACCTATTTTGTGGAATAATCTTTTCAATTTTGTCGATCCCGTAGATAATTGTTGAATGGTCCCTGCCTCCCACAAACCTACCCACCTGTTCTAGTGGAAGATGCAATTCTTTTCGCAAAAAATACATTAAAATCTGTCTTGGCAATATTAATGAGGCTTTTCTGGAGGGGCCGCAAAGTGCGTCCGGATTCAGCTTAAAATGAGAACAGACCGCCTCTATTATTTTTTCCGGAGTAGGCTTTTGTCTTATCGGACTCTGGTTTTTGTTAATATGAGCCTTTATTTCCTCAAGGCCTATTTTGTTGCCGGACAGCTTGATTAAAGGAAGTACGCTTATTAAAAAACCTTCCAGTTCTCTGGCGCCGCTGGTGCAGGATTGGGCGATATAGGAAACTATTTCATCCGATAGTTGCAGGCCTTTTTGCTCACATTTTACTTTAAGTATCGCCAGCCTCATTTCAAAATCCGCAGGGCCAACGTCTATGGTCATTCCGCCAACCAGACGGCTGATTAATCTTTCCTTAAGACGACCCAATTCTTTGGGGTGGCGATCGCAGGCCAAAACTATTTGTCTTTGGGACAAGTGCAGTTCATTAAAAGTGTAAAAAAACTCATCTTGAGTGCTTTCTTTGCCAGCCAGAAACTGGATATCGTCAATTAATAAAACATCCAGACTGCGGTATTTAGACCTAAATGAAGCCTGGGTTTTGGTGGTTAGTGAATTTAGATAATCATTGGTAAATTTTTCGCAAGGAGCGTAAAGAACTTTGGCATTTTCTGCGTGGGTTAAAATTTCGTTGCCGATTGCCTGAAGCAAATGGGTTTTGCCTACACCCGTATTACCCCAGATAAATAATGGATTATAAAGTCTGCCTGGTTTTTCGCAAACTTGTTTGGCTACCAAGTATGCCAGATTATTTGAAGGACCGACCACAAAATTCTCGAAAGAATAATCAGGATTAAGAACGTCGGCGCTGCGGCTGGTGATTATTAAACTGCTCGCTATACCGGAAAAAATAGGCTCTTTATTTATTTTTTTAGTCTTATCCTTTTGCGAAACAACAAAAATGACTTCGATATTCCCCAGTTTTTTGGCAACAATTAAGCGGTTAATCGCGGGTAAATACCTTTTTTCAACCTGCTCTTTAATGAAACTGTTCCTGGTTCCTATAATTAATAAATTTTTGTGATTATTTTTTTGATATTCTAAAACATAAGAGCCTGATATCCAGGTGTTAAATGCGGATTTTGAAAATTGTTTTTTTAATTCCAAAAGAATCCTACTCCAAATTTTTGGGCCTTCCATAATAATTTGTACCTCCAATATTTAATAAATTAAATTGAGCGCATTACAACGGATATTTACCGCTGATATTTTTCTAAAATGCAGGCAAGCTTTAAGTTAGAAGATCAGACTGAAGAAATCTTTAAAATCGTGTCAATAACCATGATTACAGAAGTTTTCAACAGTTGTCAAGCCGTCAAGTCAGGATGTTGATAACTTTATTGGTACTTGAAAATTCTTCCTGGCTGATATAATCTGCAAGCATGCCCAAAAGGACTTATCAGCCCAAAAAAAGGAAACGGGCAAAAACCCACGGATTTAGAAAAAGAATGAGAACTACAGACGGTAGGAAGGTCTTAAAAAGAAGAAGGGATAAAAAACGCAGTCGCTTGACCGTTTAATGTTGCCTTCCAAAAGCCGGCTAAAAACATCCTTTTTCAGAAGTGAATCCAAAAAGTACAAAAAACGCGTTTGGGGCAAAAACATTGTTCTAAGTTTTGAAAAAGGAAGCGGTCAACTCAAAGCAGGAGTTGTGGTTTCAAAAAAAATAGCTGCTTTGGCAACCAGACGTAACAGGATAAAAAGAATGATTTACGAATCACTGCGGGGTTATCAAGATAAATTAAACGGGGATTTGGTAATTATTGTTAAAGAAGATTTGGCGGATTTAAAAAAAGCAGAAGTTGAAAAAATTTTACAGCCGCTTTTAAAAAAGCTTATATAATGATTATTGTGAAATTTGTTTTTGTTATCTACCATAAGATTTTTAAATC
>MFBN01000048.1:5518-5660 GCA_001776425.1 Candidatus Curtissbacteria bacterium RIFCSPLOWO2_01_FULL_37_9 | reverse complement strand
TCCCTGTAATACCACCTTCTCAGTTTTGTCAGGACTACTTTCATCTTTTACAGAATCTCCCATATTATGAAATTTCTCGCCTAACATGCGGAGTAATTTAATGTGGTCTTGTTTCGGAGTTATATTTTCTGAAATGGGGATT
>MFBN01000048.1:0-5455 GCA_001776425.1 Candidatus Curtissbacteria bacterium RIFCSPLOWO2_01_FULL_37_9 | reverse complement strand
TATAATTATACACTAAGGTTTGTTTGTTGATATTGGAAATAGGTTCCAACATAGTCAACCAGGCACCGCCCTTCGACAAGCTCAGGACGTCGGTCTTGAGATTGTCGATGTTGGAGAGAGGATGAGAAGTTTACCCTGAGTGAAATCGAGTCTGACTCGATGAAATCGAAGGGAATCCTCTCGCCTCCGCAAAAGGGGGGACTATAAGCGAGCTTGTTTTTCTCGCAAGCTCGAAAAATGGGAGCGTTGGGTTCCAAACCCACATGCTCCGCCTTTTATCACCCTCATCCCCACAAAACCTTTATAACCAAGTGATCTTGCTATAATCTTTATGTGTTCAAAAACTTATTTTCTTTTAAAAATAATTATTGGTTACTTACTTATTTATTTATTCCACTTTTTGCTTTCAATATCATCATTTCCGGCGAGCAACAATATGTCTATTTGGCACATGCATTTTCCAAGTTTAGCTTCTCGCTGGTTGAACTCCCAAAAACTTTGTATGATTTTAGTTATTTTAACGGTAAATACTATTGGCCAATCGGCCCATTCCCTGCGGTCTTGCTACTTCCATTTGTCTTAATTTT
Organism: Candidatus Curtissbacteria bacterium RIFCSPLOWO2_01_FULL_37_9; assembly: GCA_001776425.1. Classification (GTDB taxonomy): domain Bacteria; phylum Patescibacteriota; class Microgenomatia; order Curtissbacterales; family GWA2-41-24; genus MFBN01. The sequence continues at coordinate 4,868 of MFBN01000048.1, read as the reverse complement.
TAACACGAATTTCTCTGAAGGGTTTATAAAATTTCCCCTAACTATTATTAACCTTTATCTTGTGTACAAGATTTGTCAGAGCTTAAAACTTCAAAATAGCAAGGCACTTTTCGTGGCTATTTTTTTTATTTTTGGTTCGATTTACACTCCCGTGGCCAGCCTTCCATATTCCTCGTATTTTGCCCATATTACAGCGACAACGCTACTTCTTATTGCCCTACTTGAATTCCTAAACCGCAGACGCTACTTATTAATTGGGTTAACACTGTCCTTAGCTTTTCTGGCAAGGCCAACGACATTGAGTGCAGTTTTATTCTTCTTATATTTTTTAAAACAAAAACCAGACTTTTTATACAACATTTTCAAATTAACCCTACCAATTTTATTATCATTAATTTTTACAGCTTATTACAATTACGCCAGATTCGGCAGCATACTGGACAGCGGTTACCAATATCAACTAATTCCCGAAGAATCCGTCCAAAGAAGGGCGGGCGGGTTATTCTCCACAAATTACATACCTAAAAATCTTTACTACCTGATTTTTAAACCGCCTGATTTAGTGTTAACCGAATCACATCCAAAATTTCCATTCCTCAAATATAACCCCTATGGTATGAGTATCTTTATCCTCTCGCCAATCTTATTGCTGATCGTCAGAACGGATTCTAAAAGAAAAATAGTTAAAATCAGCTTTATTACCATCCTGGCAACACTAATCCCTATCCTTCTATATTACGGAATCGGCTGGAGACAAATCGGCTATCGCTACGCGCTCGATTTTGCGCCATTTTTACTGATTCCACTTGTAATTGCTCTTAAAAAAATAAATATAAAAACCATCGGAATACTCGTGTTATCGGGCGTTCTCATTACCTGGTTTTTTATATTTGAATTTCTGGCTGGGCTCTAAACCACCCATCTAACTTAAACAGCCCATAATGCTTGGTAGAAAATTAACGTTGTAGAAATAATGGGTAACACAACCGATACCCCAAAAATTAAAAAATAGTAAGGCAATAATTAAAAAGGCGGGTAAAAATATTAGGCTTTTGCCCTTAAACCAATAAGAAAATCCGCCGACAAAACCTAAACTAATAAAAATTATTGAAGGGAAAAAATATCTCCCTTGAGGTTGAAAAACATAGAACAAATTAAAATTCAGAAAAATCAAAAGGTTCATCAAAAATATTAAGCTATGAACAAGATAGGCCTTTTTAAAAATAGCCAATGCCTTCTTAAATAGAAAAATAATTATGCCTATGCCCGACAGAATAAATATGGCCATAAAAACTTGATAAGCAAATAATCCGATAAAAATATTATTATAAACACCATAAACAGCAAAAAAAGTAAAAGTTGTATTTAAAAAAACATTGGCCAGGTAATTAGAAAAAGCAAAAGGCTTGGCAAATCCTATCCCTGAAGCTTCAGCTAAATCGCGAGGATAAAACCACCCAGTGTGCATAAAATTCCAAATATACCACCAACCTCCGGCTATTAAGGCAAACATTAAAAAAATAGTTATAAATTTGAACAAACCTTTTTTATTTTTGGCGAGTGCTACATAGATTAAAAGAGACGGCAAGAGTACAATTGCGTCCATTTTTGTCAGTAACGACAAGCCGGCGATGAAACCCAAAATAGCCGCCTTTTTATAGTCTCTGAGTTGGTAATTAGCAGTAAAGGCCAGATAAATGAAAATAAATACAAAAAATAATAGCAGATTGTTGTGATTTACAGAAACAGAAGAACTTACAAAAGACGGCAAAAGAGCAATAAAACCAAAAATTGCCAACCTAATATTGTTATTAAGTTCAATCTTCTCCAGAATTTTCCAAATAATAAATAAAGACGCGATAGAAAGAGTCATACTTAGAATCCGGAGATGGATATAAAAAAAACTAAAAGCCTGATCAAAGGCAGACGGAATAGCACCAGAAACTCTTATAATCAATCCTGCTATTAAAAAATATAATGGTGGATAAAAATAGATATTATTAGAGTAATATTTGGAATTTTCTTCTATATGTATCGCCTCACTCCACACCCTTTTAAAAACAAAAATTTCATCCGGCGTTTGACCGACAGGCAAGAGAAAAAGCAGTACAACTCGAAGAATTATTGCTAATAACAGAATCAGAATCCAGGTTTTTTCAAAAAGAATTATCCTGAGCAATTCTTTAGTCTTATTCATAATACATCAAAGTAATAATCTAACCCAGCGCCACAGCCATAGCCCAGACAGTTTTCGCTCCGGCGCGTTTTAATACCTTTGCGCATTCGGCCATCGTGGCACCGCTGGTAAAAACATCATCGACTAAAATTATGTCCTTACCTCTCACATCCGCAATAATTTCATCCTGAGCGAGCGGAGCGAGTCGAAGGACAAAAGCTCCTCGCACGTTTTTGTGCCGGTCATCCTTTTTAAGCCCGACCTGACTTTTTGTTTCGATGATACGTATCATCGTATCAGCAATCGGCACATTAAATTTTTTGGCCAGTCGTTCTGCTAAAACCCTCGCTTGATTAAAACCCCGCCAGTATAATCTTTTTGAGTGAAGAGGCACTGGTACTAGAGTTAAATCTTTAGGTAGATCAAATTTCCATAAATTGGCGCCAATTAAATCGGTAAATATGTTGGCAATATCATATGTCCACTTGTATTTAATCTTGGCAATCGCTTTTTTTACCGGTCCCTGATAGCGGCAGGCAACAACAAGCCCGTCTAGACCGAATTGAGTCCGACATCCCGGATGAGTTTTGCCGCCGAATGCCTGTCTTTGGCAGACAGGACAAACCGGTTTTTCAATAAGTTCGATTTTGGAAAAACAATCCTCGCAAAGATAACCTCCTAATTGGTGACAGGATACACAGCGTTTGGGAAAGAGGAAATCGAGAAGTGAAAAAACCACCTTAAATCAAATGCTTATTTCTAAATGCAAAACCTGAACTGCTTTTTAGATATTTTTCAAAATTAAGTGCCTTAACCTTAGAAATAAAAGCTGCGTAGAAAACTAGCTTTATTGGCCTTAAATTTTTGGTGGAAGAAACCAAACCTTGATTATGGGCCTTAAAGCGTTTTTTTAAATCAGTAGTAAATCCTATGTAATAAGTATTATGTTTGAGCAGCAAAATATAAACGTAGTACACACAACCATTCTAGCAGAAAGAAAAGAGGTCCCACTCCGCTAAAGCTTCGCGGGACACACTTCGCCGATGAAAGTTAAAAAGTTTTATGTAAAAATGTGGCTTGCCACGCGAAGCTCCGCAAAGCGTAGCGACGTGGAGCGAAGTGTGGAGATGCCGAGCTTTGAACTCGGGTCCAAGAATACAAATTAAAAACGTCTACAAGCTTAGTTAATCTATAAATTCTCGTTTGAATTTGTGGCCGATTAACAGGCCCACTTCGCCCCGCGAAGCGAGGCGGGCGAAATTCAAACAAAGATCGGCAGTTTCGTCTCGCCCATTTGATCAAAATGAGCGGACTACTCTCGGCTTAGTTTGTGCCTCAAAAGCTTCACCGAGAAAAAGCCAGAGAGACAAGCTCAAGCTTTACTTATGCAGCAAATGCGTAAGCTGACTGCCTGACACCGAAAAGGGCATCAGCCAGTTGTGCAAGTTTGTTCTTTGCACGTAATTTGATTCAAAGCCTAACGCGCTTTAGAATCGTATTCGGCTTGCAGTTTTTAAAGTGCAATCCTGTCGAAACAATACATCCCCTCTTTGTAAAAAATTCTGTGAGCTATCAACCTAAAAAACTAATACCTGATTTTTAGGCAGCTAGCTTTATCCCAAAAATTCTGATGGAATCTTTGGATCAACACAGGCATAATATTATCAGAAATCGGCTTCAAATTCAACTTTTTTTACCGCGGAGTTCACGTTCGATTTCGCGCTTGATAGATTTCTTTTTCAAAACTGCGCGCTTGTCGAATTTAGTTTTTGATTTGGCAAGTCCCAGTTCAACTTTGGCTAAGTTATTTTTAATGTATAAAGAAACCGGAACAACCGTTAATTTACTGCCGGCAATTTTTCCCTGCCAATTTAATATTTGTTTCTTGTGAAGAAGCAATTTGCGCTCACGTCTGGAATCAGCATATTTTTGGGAACCCATCCATGGATTAATAAATGCATTCACCAATATAACTTCCCCGTCTTTTATTCTGGCAAAAGATTCGGAAAGATCAATTCTGCCTGCGCGTATTGATTTAATTTCAGCTCCGTTTAAAACCACACCTGCTTCTAATTTTTCCAGGATTTGGTATTTAAATCTTGCTCTTTTGTTGAAAACTCTCACTGAAGATTGGATTCCAGTATTTTATTGCCCACGGCAATATACATTTTAGTTTCATCTTCTGAGACAATCAGATTATTGGCCTTGGCAAAATCCGGCGACTGATAAGCTTTCTTGTAAACACCCTCTTTATCGATTACCAGCAGTGCGGAATTAACTTTATCGATAACATATAAATTGTCCAAAGGCGAGGATGTATAAATTGCGCCAAACTCACCAGTATCTCCGGACAATCCCTTGATCTCAAAATCTTGTTGCGATCCTCTTAAAAATTTATATATCTTATTGTTCGCCGCAACCCAGATATACCCGTCAATCGCAAATCGTGCTTGATTGCCGAATTGATTTTTCTCGTTTAAGTACTCGGTCGGCGGAGCATAACCATTTTCTATAGGTACTATTTTAAAAATCTGGTCTGTCCACAGAAGATAAACATTACCTAAAAAACCGTTAATATCCAAAACCCCGTCTTTTTGGGCAATTTCCTGCGATTTACCTCCGGCTATATCAACTTGAAAAACTTTCCCATTGCCAAAGACGAATATACTGTCAGAAAAAGCGAAGCCGCTTT
>MFBN01000047.1:2255-8772 GCA_001776425.1 Candidatus Curtissbacteria bacterium RIFCSPLOWO2_01_FULL_37_9 | reverse complement strand
CGCAATCATTCTTTATTACTTTGGCAAATCGCAGGTTACTTTTTTTATTACCGCACTTCGGCTTGTTGTTTTTGCCGCACTGCTTTATTTTTTAGTTCCTAAAATGCAAGCTGTCGGAGCTGCAGTTTCTTATTCTATTGCCGAAGGAGTGACCTTCTTGCTTTTGGCAATCTACAGCCTCTGGAGACTTAAATGAAGAGCAATCTAACGGTTCATTGTGTAATTAAAAACGAAGGGCGGTGGATATGGTTTGCCATAAATTCTATTTTAGATATTGCTGGCGAGATATTGATTTATGATACGGGATCTGCCGACAAAACTGTCGATATTATAAAAACCATAAAAAGCAAAAAGATTACTTTTGAAGAGAAAGGAGAAGTTGATGCTAAGGGACTTACAAGATTAAGGAGAGAGCAGCTTGAAAAAACCGAAACGGAGTGGTTTTTAATTTTGGATGGGGATGAAATTTGGCCGGAACAAACAAAAAAAGAACTTGTTAAAAAAATCAAAAATGCGGATAAATCTGACTGGGGGATAGTTGTCAGGACTTGGAATCTAGTAGGGGATGTTTATCATTATCATCCGGAATCAATTCGCTACCGTTGGCCTTTTGCCCCAAAAGATTACAAAGGTTGGGCCAATCTTCGAGTAATGAGACGATCAATTCCTGGGCTTCACATTAAAGGGGATTACCCTCTCGAGGCTTATTGCGATAGAGATGAAACACCGATTCAAAATTATGGGGACCAACATCTGCTATTTTTGAAAAATCGCTATTTCCATACCACTTACTTAAGAAGATCAGATACTAGAGAGAGAGATAAGAGCGTTTTGAACAGGCTTAAGAAATCAAAAATGGAGCTTGGTATGTCTTTCTCCAAGAATTTCAAATACCCGGAAGTCTTTTATAAAAAACTTCCAAAGATAGTTACATCGCCATGGACAAAAAGATCGAATTTCGAGTCTTTTGTTTCTTTAGTGCAAACACCGATTAAAGAGACTCGCAGGAGGGTTCTCAACCTCTATAGCCCGAAATGATAATCATAGCGTTGCTTTTGGTACATTTAATTTTTTTAATGAATACCCGCTTTGTCCTCTGGCCGGAAATGGTTGTTTATCCGTATCTTTTAAACAACAACTTTCTGCTCTATCAGGACATTATTAATCCTTATCCGCCGATATTGACATGGTTTTTGGCCATTTTTTCCAAAATTTTTGGATACTTGCCGCCTCCGTATCAGATTTTAACTTGGGTAATTATTTTAATTATCGATCTTTCGATATATAAAATTTCACAAAAAGTGTTCAAAAATAAACTTTTTGCTTTGTCATCAGTTGCTTTTTTTGCGGTTTTTTCGGTTCCATTTGGCGTCAATGGTTTTTGGTTTGATTTGGTGCAGACCCCATTTATTTTGTGGGCTTTGTACTTCTTCTATGAATTTTTAAATGCTAAAGCCAAGAACACTCTCAAATACAATTTTTCCCTTTCCTTTTTACTTGTGACTATTGCTTTTTTTATGAAACAGCAGGCTTTTTGGGTTGCCCTATTGTTTTTGACAATTGGTTTTTCGAAGTATAAATTTGATGTTTTTAAATTTCTCAAAAATCATTATTTAGCTGTTTTGCCATTTTGCGCTTTATTAATCTTCCACATCCTTTACTTTTTTGTGCAGGAAACTTTGGCAAATTTCGCATTTTGGGTCTTTTATTTCCCTGCTTTTTTAGCAAGCAAAATGCCGGGATATGTACTTTTGCCGTCGGCAAAACAAATGCTTGTTGTGCTTGCACTATTTGTTCTTTTAGTACCAACCATGGTTAGAAAATCTCAAATACTGTTTTTAGTAACACCGGCGGTGCTAATCTTGTTTGCTTATCCAAGGTTTGATTACTTCCACATAATTCCTGCGCTTGCCGCAATAGCAATTTTCTTTGGGCCAAATTTTGAGCATCTTAAGAAATCAACCGTAACGATAAAAGTGGTTTTTCTTTTAACCCTAATTTTCCTTTGTCTTTTCACTTTCCGCTATTTTCAAAACCATTGGCACAAAGAAATCAGATTTTTTGAGCAGGAAGTATTAAAAAACGCTCGAGTTATGGATTTAATAGTTAAGGAAAATGAAACGGTGTACCTTCAAAATGCCCCGGACCAACTGCTTCCCCTTTCAGGTACTGTGCCGTCCAAACCCTGGGCAGATGATTTTCCGTGGTATTTAGAAGTTCAAAATTTGCAAAATAAGGTGACTGATAGCCTTGAAAAGAATAAACCCAGGTATATAATTTTCCAGCCGTACTTAGAGGGGAAAAAGTACGAATTAGGTTCGTACAGGCCAGATGATATTGCAGACTACATCGATAATAATTATGTAAATTTTGCGCAAATCGATTACGACTTATACCTTAAGGCAAGGAAGTAAATTACAATGGCGAAAATCGCATTTTTGAGTTTTTTAGGTCCGCAGTCCGTAGGACGAGTACCGCAGAAACCTTACCAGAATGTCTAAAATTGCTTTTCTAAGTTTCTATTCGGGCTTTGTTGAAAGAGGTGTTGAGACTTATGTTTACGAACTTGGCAGGAGACTCGCCAAAAAACATGAGGTCACAGTTTTTCAGGGCGGCAAAAGCCATTTGTGGTATAGCAAGGCAAAAATCAGCAAAGATAAATTTAAAGTAATCGATTTTAACTGTATTGGCAGTACATCTAAATTTGGGAATAATTTTTTAAGAAAATTTTATCTTGACCGATGGTCGTTAAAAATCCTTCTTTTCAGCCTTAAGGCTGCGTTCAAAGTCACAAGAGGAAAATACGACTTGGTGATTCCCATGAATGGTGGCTGGCAAACTGCAATATATCGCTTGCTTTCAAAACTTTTTAATTTTAAAATATTGATTTCAGCACAAGCCGGCATTGGTAGAGATGATGCATGGAATTTATTTTGGAAGCCGGACATTTTTGTTGCGTTAACAAAAGCAGAAGAAAAATGGGCAAACCGTTTTGCGCCAGAGGTAAAAACAGTTCTTATTCCAAACGGAGTTGATCTATTTAAATTTAATCCTAAAATTACTCCTGTTAAGCTTGAACTTAAAACTCCGATAGTTGTTTGTGCAGCTGCTTTAGATTTTTATAAAAGGATTGATTTGACAATAAGAGCGGTTGACAGGACAAAAAATCTGAGCCTTTTGCTTCTGGGGGACGGTGAAGCTAGGGGTAATATTGACGCTTTAGGCAAAAAACTTTTGGGTTCTAGGTATTTAAGGTTTTTAGTACCACATGCAGAAATTGCCAAATATTATCGGGTGGGTTCGGTTTTTACGCTTGTGTCCAAAACTGAAGCATTTGGAACTGCATACATTGAAGCCATGGCATGCAACTTGCCGATTGTTGCGACTTTTGATTCATCGAGACAAGAGATAATTGGTGATGCCGGAATTTTTACTAATCCTGAAGATATTGATCAATATGCAGAAGATCTGGTATTGGCTGTATCAACAAATTATCGTAATAAACCTTATAATCAAGCACTTAAATTCAGCTGGAATAATATATCCGAGAAATACTCAAATATAATAGAGGAGATTTTAGAGGATAGATGACTAGATCTTCTGGAAATCCGTTATTGAAAAAGCTAAAAGAAAACTTCTTCGTTATTACTATATTAGTTTTAGCTGCCGCATTACTTTCAGTTAATCTCGATAAACCTTTCATCGGGCACCATGATTGGAATGGTGCTTGGTACTCAAATTTTGCAAGAAATTTTGTTAAATATGGATTATGGCAAACAAAATTCGGATCGGTGATGAATATAGACTATGTAGGTTCAGATAATTTTAGATACTTTTCACATTATCCACCGCTGCTGCCGATCTTGATTTTTTTTAGTTTTAAAATCTTTGGCATCTATGAGTGGTCTGCCAGAATTGTACCACTCATTTTTTCTTTAGGAACTATTATTTTAATCTACTGGATGGGAATTAAATTTTTTAATAAACAAGTTGCAATTTTAGCTTCTGCAATATCCACAGTTCTTCCAATAGTTATATATTTTGGCAAAATGCCGGTTCAGGAAGTCTTGGTAATTGCTCCCGTATTGTTATCAGTAGTTTTTTATTTTAATTATTTTGAGAATCACAATCAAATGAATCTATTTAAATTAATACTAAGTTTAGTTTTTTCACACCTAATAAATTGGCCGGGTTATTATATAACGCCTCTATTTTTTTTCCATTATATGATTTTTGCAAGACATAAAAATAAATTCAGGCTGGCTTTAATATTTCCACTTATTAGTCTCTTAATGTTTTGTTTGCATATTGCTCATGTGATTTGGTTAACGGGAAAACCATTCGGCGGGGGATTGATCGACGTATTTTTATATCGCTTAAATTTTGCAGAACAACCCTTAGGATACACTACTTTCAATTTCCTTAAACAACAAATACGATTACTTGCCGTATATTTTACTCGACCGGTTTTGCTCTTAACACTAGCAACATTTGTCTGGATGATATTTCAGTTTAGATCCAGACATTACTCGAAAAAATTTCAGCTTCTGGTAATTCTTGCTATATTTGGGGTAACTCACAATTTAGTTTTTAGAAATATGGCTTTTATTCACGACTACATGATTATTTATCTATGGCCATTTATGGCAATTGCTGCTGCCTTCGGGTTTTTTGTGATAGTCAGAAAGTTCAAATTCTTACCTACAGCTATTATATACTTATTAGCTCTGATGTTAGTTGTGACAATATCTGTAGAAAGAAAGAGTTTTAAATCGGCTCTTCTTTTGAGTAATGGCTTTACAGATGGAGTTAGTTTAGGGAAAATTATCAATCAAAGAACTCAATCTGGAGATAAAGTCTTGGTTCTTTCTCCGGATTTCAAACGTTATTTTGAAGTCTTTACTGGTTATTATGCTGATCGACAAATTGATTATGAAATAATTTCAGAGAAAAATTTTCCTCAAGAATACAAAGTGATTGTTGCAATTCCTTCCCGTGATACACCCAAGGTTTTGATTGATATTTTACAACAACATTATAAAATGACTAAAATTGACCAATTCATAGTCTTTGATCTTGATGAACCGACTCAAAAAAGTCTCTATAATTATCCCAGTTTATAACGAAGAAAAAGTTATAGGCAATTGTTTAAAATCGTTAGCCAAACAATCTTATAAGCTTTTGGAAGTAATCGTCGTAGACGATGGTTCAACAGACAAAACAATTGAGATTATCAAAAACCGTCAATCCTTAACACTCAATTGTCATCTGTTTAAACAAAAACACCATGGTCCCGGATCTGCGCGTAATCTAGGGGCTAACAAAGCCAGAGGAGAAATCCTTGTGTTTGTTGATGCTGATATGACTTTCGGAACAAATTTTATTCAGGATTTAATAAAACCCATACTTACTATGAAAACGATTGGTACATTCTCTAAAAATGAGATAGTCTCAAATCCGAATAATATCTGGTCGATTTGTTGGAATATTAATAAAAATCTTCCCAGAGATAGAATGATTCCACAAAATTACCCAGATAAAGCTCCCGTATTTAGAGCAATTTTAAAAAGTGAATTTGAAAAAGCTGGTGGATTTGATGAAAACGGAGAATATACAGATGATTGGAGCCTTTCCAGGAAGCTAGGGAAAAAATCAACGTTAACCCCTGGAGCTATTTACTATCACTCCAACCCTGATAACTTGTTAGAAATTTGGCAACAGGCTAGATGGATTGGCAAAAATGAGTTCATATCTGGGGATTTACCGAGAAAGGTAAAATCCCTATTTTTTTATAGTTTACCCATATCATTCATTGTTGGATCTTTTAAATCAGTCATAAATTTTAATTTTAATTTTCTAGTTTTCAAAATCGTTTATGATTTTGGAGTTTTTGTATCGGTGATAAATACATATATTAGTGAAAGTAAAGCGAAATAGAAAATATGCTTGGGACTCTAAAAAGCAGCAACAATTTAATGCTTATTATAATTATAGGTTTATTTATTCGCGTGATTTTAAATAATTTTGTAGATTCAAACGACGCAAAATCATTCGTAATATGGGCAAACTTTTTATCGCATAATTCAGTTGTGAAGCTGTATGAAACATTACCAAGCGACTATCTACCTTATCCGCCAACTTATTATTATGTATTGAAACCAATTGGATTTATTCTGAATTTTTTCAAAAATAGCGATTGGATTTCACAATTAATTGTGAAATTGCCGGTTTTTGCATCGGAAGTTATATCAACTGTAATTATCTATAAATTTACGAGAAAATTGAAATCTAAAAAATGGGCAACAATTTCCGCGGCTTTTTTCTTCCTTCATCCTGCGATTATTTACAATACTTCAGTATGGGGCCAAATAGATTCTGTAATCATCATGTTGTCATTAGCTTTTGTATTTTTTGCAACTCTTGGTAAAGAGCTTTTAGCTCTGATTATTTATTTGATTTCCGTGACCATAAAGTTGCAAGCATTAGCTATTTTTCCATTGGTAGCAGTTTTGTCTCT
>MFBN01000047.1:0-2215 GCA_001776425.1 Candidatus Curtissbacteria bacterium RIFCSPLOWO2_01_FULL_37_9 | reverse complement strand
GGTTTTTAGATATATATATTCTTTACCTCATCAGTATCCCTATACTTCAATTTATGCTTATAATTTATGGGCTTTTAGCGGATTTTTAACACCGGATAAAACTAAGTTATTATCAATAATACCTTACAGATATTTGGGGCTGGCTTTATATTGGGTAATTGCAGCTGTGATAATATTGCCTTTTTTAAAAAACAAAAACAGAAAACTTAAAATTATTCTATTTGCAGTTTTTTTACTTTTTTTTGATTTCGCATTTTTTTCTACTAGAATACATAGTCGGTATTTAATTTATTCTTTGCCTTTTGCATCGCCCTTTGTATTTTTAGTTCCGCTGGAGATTATAGCTCTGAGTTTTTTGATAATTTTAAATTTAATGCTGCCGATGCCTTATGAAAATATAAAAACTCTCATTTTAATTCTTAATCAGAAAACGACTATAGTTCTTTTCTCATTATTCGGATTGACCTTATTCTTGATTTTTATGAATAAATATAGAAAGTTAATCCAAAGATAAATGATTATTCTAATTTTGATAGCTGGATTAATACTTAGAATTTATAAAATTAACCAAAGTCTTTGGCTTGACGAGGCCATTAACGTAACTTTTGTCAAAAATCTTAATCTTAAATCCTTAATCACGGAATATTCTATCGGTGATTTTCACCCGCCACTTTATCATATCCTGATGCGAGGCTGGATTTTACTTTTTGGGACTTCGGAATTTTCAATTAGATTACCGTCTGTTATTTTTGGTTTAGCTACTGTTTATGTTGTTTACTTAATCGGAAGGAAGTTATTTGAAGAAAAAACTGCTTTAATTGCAGCAACATTGATTGCTACTTCTCCACTCCATATTTATTATTCTCAAGAAGCCCGTATGTATATGATGGCTGCATTTCTTGCGAGCGTTTCAGTATACTTTTTTGTCTCGATAATTAAAAAGGATAATTTTTTTTATTGGATAGGATTTATAATTTCAACTGCTCTGGTGCTGTATTCCGATTACTTGCCTTATTTTATTTTGCCAGCTTATATATGTTACCTTTTGATTTTTAGAAAGAATATTCCAAAGTCCGTCAAAAAAACTTTTATTCCCTCCTTTATTTTAATTTCTGTGCTGGTTCTGCCTTGGTTTTTAGTTTTCCCAAAACAATTAAGTGCGGGACTTTCTACAGCTTCGATATTTCCTACATGGGCAAGTGTCGTTGGCTCTTCTTCATTCAAAGACTTGCTAATCACCTATGTAAAATTTGTTATCGGTAGAATTTCGCATGATAATAATTTGATTTATGCATTCTTGTTTGCACCGGCAGGTGCAATTTTTGCTTTATTGTTATTCTTGTCTTTTTTTAGACTTAGCAATTTGCGTTTCTTATTGTGGTTATGGTTAATGATACCGCTTCTGGGTGCATTTTTAATAAGTTTTTTTATTCCTGTCTTTGCATATTTTAGGCTTATATTTGTATTACCCGCCTTCTATTTATTAATTGCTGCTTCTATAACTTTAATTAATTGGCAGAAATACATTCGATTTTTTCTAATTTTAACCTTGGCAGTTAATTTAATATCTTTAGGAATATATTATTCCAATACTAAATTTCAAAGAGAAAATTGGAAAGAGGCGGTTGCTTATATCCAATCAGTTTCCACGAGCGACTCTGTTGTCTTATTTGAAGCAAGTAATCCATTTTTACCATATGTGTATTATGACAAAGGCCGTGTAAACGCTTATGGGGCATTACAAAATATTGATCCAACTCAAGAGGAAGTATCCCAAAAGGTTGATAAATTGACACATAATACCCAAAAAGTATTTCTTTTTCAGTATCTTTCACCAATTACTGATCCCGAAGGCTTTGTATTTTCCGAGCTTTCAAAAAAGGGCTTTGGAAATGTAAGTACGAAGGATTTTGATGGGGTAGGGTTCGTCTATGAGTTTGTTCGCTGAGAATTATATTAGGAAATTTTTTAACAAATTTTATTGGCGGCAGCATCCGGAAGCTGCTCTTCGCTACTATCCGGTTGTCAAGGCAATCAAAAAATTAAACCTTGAGGACACAAAAATTCTGGAAGTCGGCCCCGGCTCTTTAGGCATAATTCCTTACTTTAAAAGAGAAATTGACGGAGTAGATGTTGATTTTTCAGGTCCAAAGACCAAATTGTTAAATAAAATCAAAGGTAAAGCCAACAATCTGCCTTTTGCCAGAAACGCATA
>MFBN01000046.1:18118-21516 GCA_001776425.1 Candidatus Curtissbacteria bacterium RIFCSPLOWO2_01_FULL_37_9 | reverse complement strand
ACTAAAGCCGTTTTTGGATCTTCCTTTAGGTAAACTTAGCTTTGAAATAGGCAAATATTTCGCTCTGTTGGCGCTTCCTTCCGGCAACCCATTGAGTCTACTCCTGGGTAGTCGAGTTGCAATTACCGGTACAATATAATTTTTCCTTTCAGCCATTTATTTTGTTAAATCGGCAACGGTTTTTTTACCAATTGATTTCTCCATTTCCATCTTCATTTCCTGCCACATTTCACCTGCGCCACAAGTACACTCATGCCCCTCTTCAAAACACTTACCTTCCACTAATTCCCCTTCTAAAACCTTTAAAACATCTAGAATCCTGATTTGGTTAGCCTGCTTGGCAAGAGAATATCCACCAGTAACCCCTTCTTTCGAAGTTAATATTCCTGCTTTTTTAAGTTCTTGGGCAATCTGGGACATAAATTTGGAAGATATCTTGTGCTTTGTGGCAATTTTGGCAATTGAGGTGTTATTTTTTGCACCTCGTAAACTAGATAAGAGAATTAATCCGTAATCGGCTTTTTGAGATAGTCTGAACATAAATTTTAGTTCTTTAGACAAGTTAATATGCAGTTAGAAAGATCAGTAACTATCAAATTATCTTTCAATCCAACCACATAACTACTACTAACTGTCTGGTAGTTTATAGGAAGAATAACTGGGAGTCAATACTATCGTTCTTTTTGTAAAGAAAGGAATTCCAAATGCATTTGGTTTCTCGAAAAAATTAAGCTTTCTGTTTCAAGAACTACCTCACCATGGTCCATCTTAGGTTCTCTTATATGTAAAAGCTCGTGGACAATATCTTCTTCCTGTAATGATCTAGTCGTAATAATCCATATCTCTCTGGATTTCTCATCCAGTACTACGCCAATAAAATCACCTCCGGTTTTTTCATCATGGTGTGTGATCTGTAGGGGGGAAACTCTACTCACAATCACCCTATACTCACTCAACCCAAGTATACTTTGCCAATAATCAAGCTTTCGTAAGACCTTATTCGACATTAATTAAGAGTAGAAATTTACAATGCGGTACAGTTTTTCGTACTATACTATCATTAAAACCTTAATATCAAGACACCTGACAATAGCTCATTTTCATCACTCTCGACTCTCCAGCCATTTCTCCACCTCAAGTGCAGCCATACAGCCGTATCCCGCCGCTGTCACTGCCTGACGAAAATGGTAATCATGAACATCTCCTGCCACAAAAACACCCTCAACTGTTGTTGTCATTTGAAAATCGCCGGGTTTGTCTCCCTGGGGCTTCCTTATAATATAGCCATTTTCGTTTAAATCCAATTGCCCCTTAAATATATCAGTCAAAGGCTTATGGCCAATGGCTAAAAATACACCGTCAATAGGCAACTCAACTATAGATCCGGCTTTCATTTTGGAAGTCACAGGATGATATTTAAAACAATCTGTTTGCTTTGGCAAATCACCGGTTGTTTTGATCTTAACTCCTTCGACTTTATCCTTACCTAAAACATCAACAACCTCACTATTGAAAATGAAAGTTATTTTGGCATTCTTTTTAGCACGATCAATCATAATCTTGGAAGCCCGGAACTTGTCTCTCCTGTGAATAATTGTTACCTCTGTTGCAAATTTTGTCAGAGTTAACGCTTCTTCCATAGCACTGTCTCCGCCGCCGATAACCACCACTTTTTTATTTGTAAAGAAAAATGCGTCGCATGGGGCACATGAAGAAATACCTTTACCAATTAACCTCTGCTCATTTGGTAAATTAAGCCAATTTGCCTCTGCTCCTGTAGCTATAATCACTGCCTTTGATTGGTATTGTTTTTCACTAGCCCTGATTTTAAAAGGTCTATGGCCAAAATCCACCGTTGTTACATCCTCATTGAAAATTTCGGCACCGAATCTCATTGCTTGTTTGCGCAAAATATTCATCATGTCCGGTCCTAAAATCCCATCTACAAATCCCGGATAATTCTCAACCTCTGTAGTTAACATCAACTGTCCACCCCAGCGAGATCCGGCAAAAACCAAAGGTGAAAGATTTGCTCTTGCCGTATAAAGAGCTGCTGTAAATCCGGCAGGACCAGAACCAATAATTACAACCTTCCTTAATTCCATATAATAACTCCAGAAGTTGTAATTATATCAGGAAACGTAGTCCATAAAATTAACGAAAAGGATGATTTTATAATTATTTTTTTGACATTTTCCATTTCAATAAACTTTAACAGATTTTGTCAAAGTCTCAAAATTTTTGAAAAATTTTTTAACAAAATTAAGATGTATACAAAATTTACCCTGAAATTGAGCATATTCGGGTAAAAATAAATCACTATTGACACTTTTTAGGGTGGTTAGCATAGAATGACACCTGTATTTATCAATGAAAAACTTCTTTAAAAATCCCGGCAAAAAAACTGCCCTTATGATAATTGCCTCGCTTTTTGTATTTGGGGCAATAACAACCTATTTTAGTACTACTTATGCTCAAAATAGTACCCAGCCTAAGCTTCAAGTAATCACCCCTTCCGAAGGACAAACTATATATGGAAACAAAGTCCCGGTATTATTCTCTGTTGAAAATATCAACATCGTTGATTACCAAACGAATAAACTGCCAACAAAAGAACAAGGTCATATTCACCTATGGCTTGATGACACCAATCCAACACCAGTCTCGGCAGTCAAATTAATAGAAGACAGTTTTACTTTCAGCGACGTTCCATACGGCAATCATACGCTCAAGGCAGAGCTTGTAAACAATGACCATACATCTTTCAAGCCACCAATTGATACTACGGTTGAATTTATTAGTGAAGCAGTAGCTTCTCCTCCACCAACTGCTGCATCAGGCTTTGATAAGAATACTGCACTGGTTATTCTTGTCGTAGTTGCCTTAGTAATAGTAGCTGCCTGGTGGTATACCAAAGAAGAAGATGAAGAAGAAATGGAAAGTCAAAGTGAAAAGTCAAAGTCAAAGGTTAGTAAGAAAAAAACGGCAAAAGGTATTAAGAAATTACCTGCTAAAAAGCGGAAGTAATTGAGCACATTAAAAAATACACAGAATTAATCCAACCCGACTAAATTTTTGAGATCAAAAATTGTGTCTGGTAAACAGAAGCCCATCGCGTTTGACGTGGGCTTTTGTTTTGCCTGCCCGCCAAAATACGCTCTTCAAGTCGTGTATGAATAATACTGAAAAGACTTGAAGTAAGAATTGGCGGGGGAAAAGCTGTTAAAAAGAAACAGGCAAAAACATTATACATGTCGATCCGCTACATGGCTGGTGCCCCAGGAAGAAGGTTTGGTGGCGACTTTGAAGCCATTTGCCCTAATCATGCCGACAATCTCGTTAATCATTGACCTTGTTTCCCCGTTTGGTCCGATATCCACATGAATTTCAAGATTAAT
>MFBN01000046.1:17799-18064 GCA_001776425.1 Candidatus Curtissbacteria bacterium RIFCSPLOWO2_01_FULL_37_9 | reverse complement strand
GAAACAAAATCGCTTTTGCCATTTTGGGCCTCGGAATCCGTACCGATAATAACCTCGTAGTGTCCTTTTGTGTCCCTCCCCATAAAATAGACTATTTTTGAAAGAGTCTGTGGCCAAGTTAACTGGCCCCAGGTCGGACTGTTGAATGTTTCAATAACGTCTCTTGCTGACATACAGTTTTGAATTTTAATAAAAAAGTTCTAAAAAAACAACAAAAAAAGACCCCATCTAGATTGAAGGGGTCTTTCGGTACTGGCCAGTATCT
>MFBN01000046.1:13826-17757 GCA_001776425.1 Candidatus Curtissbacteria bacterium RIFCSPLOWO2_01_FULL_37_9 | reverse complement strand
TTAATATTCACAGACTTTTCGTTTAACTGTCAAGGGGCTATTTTGGGTCAAGACTAAAAATACTTGTTATAATATTGTCATGCTTAAACCTCAACCGCTTGCTAATGCGTTTGCAGCAACTGCAGTAATTTTTATACTTTTCTTATACTTTTTAAAAATTATTGCACCGCCAATTTTCAAATTGCTAATAAATAGTCAATTTTTAGGTGCTGATATTGCTTCACAAGTTCCACCTGCCAATATCGCTAATGCTTTAGGCATCCTTATTGCCGTGGCAGTAATATCCTGGGTTTTGGGGTATTTGGTGGGAATTTTTTATAATAAATTTAATCAATAATACTAATTTCTCTTACTAATTAGCTTTCTTTCTAATATGTATCGGGCCACTTTTGTTCCCATAAATAAATTGCCGTTCTTATTAAAATGAGCATCCTTTGGATAATGCAATATTCCATAGTTATTTGTCCATTCAATAGCATCTAATCTGGGATCATAAAACAAAATATTAAGATCATTTGAAATTTTTCCCATCATAACATTAATTTCATAAGGAGCCGAAGTTGTGAGATCAAGATTATATCGTTGTTGTAAGAATTTCCAATCATCCGGAAAGACCTGAGCTCTTGGAATATTAATAGTTATCAGAAATTTAGCCTGATGGCTGTCAGCTTGTTTCTTCATATCAGAAACCAATGCTTTGACAAGTTCCCAACCCTCTAAAACCTCATCTGGTGGATTCTTCTGGGAGGCTATCACTTCAAAAGGACCTTGTACTAATTGCGCATCCGACAAAAAGAATCTTTCTTCTTTGGGAAACCCCAGAATTTTAATTCGAAATTTATCAAATAATATTTTACTAATTCTATTTCTGGAAAATGCTTTGGCGATTAGATGATAATTATATGTTTCACGCACCACATTACCTAACCAATTACCGCCGGTTTTTTCTTTAGTGCTAATAATATCCAGCTGGCCATTATTAATTCTTACAAGTTTATTTTTATAAGTATCACCAACATCATTTGGTGAAAAAGCCAAAATTATCATGTCTGGCATAAATTGCCAAACTTTTTCCCTTAAGGTTAACCACTCCTGGTCGGTTCCATAACCAGAAACGCCAAAATTATAACTCTCCACATCAACCTTCAATTCAACGCTTAATTTTTTTGCCATAACTTTCTGCCAAGTATCAATTAATGGTACTTGCATGGCTTCTTCTTGGGAATCTCCTAGTACTGCAATTCTGAAGGTTCCCGCTTTTTTTGCAGTGCTGAATTCATCATCTCTAAATCCAGAAGAATTAATATTTATCTCATTTTCAAATTCACCGTTGCTTGAGTAGTGAAAGATAGCATTTGGTTTGTTCTCGTGTAGAAAAACTGATGATGACTTTAATTTTGCAAGATTCTCCGGTTCTGGTAAAAAGAAACGAAGTGCAATTTCGAAAAAAACAACGGCAATAATCACTGCTAGAATCGTTAAAATCAGTTTAAATTTCAAGTTAATTAATGGCTTTTATTGTAAAGATTTTCATATTGTAGCAAAATAACAACTTTGATAAAATCGTAATAAATTAATGGCTGCAACTATTAAAATAAACCACGTTTCTAAAAAACATTTAGAAGAAATCTGGGCGCAGGTTCCGGTAAATTATTATGACTTAGGAATTGCCAATAATCCGTTCCAAAAGTTCTGGCATAAACAAAAACTAGCCCAGATTTTAAAACTACTTCCCTTTGCACCTGAAAAAGTCATAGACATTGGCTGCTCCAGCGCTGTACTAACTGCAGAAATAGCCAAAAGATTACCTAAAAGTAATGTGATCGGTGTTGACAGTTATAAGGCAGCCATAGATTTTGCCCGTAAAAAATACCCTCACATGGAATTTTTTGCAGCAGATGCTCATAAACTTCCGTTCAAGTCAAATACTTTTGATTTGGTTATTTGTACAGAAACACTAGAACATGTAATAGACCCGTTTGGAGTTCTTAAAGAAATAAAACGCTTATTAAAAAGGGATGGAAAAGTAATAATTTCTATGGATTCCGGAAGTCTATTATTTCGAATCGCCTGGTATTTTTGGACTAAATTTAAAGGAAAAGTCTGGAAAGATGCTCATTTACATGAGTTTAATACGAATATTTTGGAAAATTTAATTAAGAAGAGCGGATTCAGAATAAAAATAAAAAAAATATCCCATTTTGGGATGTCTGTCATTTTTTTGGCTTCATAAAAAATTCTACTCTTTAACTTCCTAATATTAAAAACGTGATGATCTTAAAAACTTGATGGTTGACAAAATCCGCAAAATAAATTACTATTCTAATAGTTAGAATTCTAACTATTAGAAAGCGAGGTTAAATGAAGCATACGTTTGTATTTCATTCAATTAGCCTGGCTAAAAAAATCCAAAAAAGCGTAGGATTTAAATCATTACCTCTTGATCTTTCCTATTCAGAAGCCTGCGCTCTTTTAGTGATTGCCTCATCTCAAGAAATAAACCAAAAGGAGATCGCCTCCAAACTTCACCTTGAACCGGCTTCAATTGTAAGTTTGATTGACGAACTTGGAAAAAATGGCCTTGTCAGTAGGGAATCACCAAACGGTGACCGCCGCAAATACAGAATAGTCTTAACAAAACTTGGAAAAATCAAAGTAAAACATATCAAAAACAAGACTTATAAACTGGATAATCTGCTTAGAAAACAACTCACACCAAAAGAAGAAGCCAGCTTCGAATCAATTTTGAAAAAGCTCAATGCCTATCTTGCCGAATGGAAAGGGGGTGAAAATGAGATACCCGGCACTAAGCGATATCTGGCGTCTTGATATGGCAACTAGACCGAAAAATACCGTTACAGGACATTCCCATAATGGCCAGTCACGTGTGCTTATGCGTGCACGTCAAATATTTCCGCTGACGCTTTTTCCAGATGAGATCATTGTTGAAGAACTGCGTATTATTTGGTTTAGAAGAATGGGTCCATGGTCGCATGAAGTTGTTTCGATTATGGCCACGGACATTGCTTGCGTTAATGCCGCAAGCGGACCGTTTTTTGGACATCTACATATCCAGAGTTTAACCGGCGGTCCGGAAATAATGATCGATAATTTGTTCAGAAAAGACGTCTATAAAATCAGGAGCTTAGTGGAGGGAATTGCACTGTCAGCAAGAGAAGGTCTAAGAATCGAGGATTCCAATTTAGAAGCTGAAAGGCAAAATTTACTTAGGGCAGGCAGCCTTCACTAGGTTAGACTAACATTAATAATATAAAATGAGGTGTTAAAACACTGTTTACTTATTTAGGAATTTTTCTCCATAAAAAACATAATTTCAAGAAAAAAATCTACTAAAAAACATATATCAGAGAAGCGTACTGAGCTTATCGAAATGCAACCTACTGATCTAATCTGGATTTATGAAGCTAAAATTGATCGTACTTTATCTGTTATTGCCCCAGCGGAAATTTCTTCATAATCTAAAAGCTCTTCTGATTTACCTGACATCGGCATTTTGGAAACAGCTAATTTATAAACTTTAACTTTTTCTTCTTGTGCAAAAACGTTTAAAACCGAATCCCCTAATCCTCCTTCAAAATAGTGATCTTCTACGGTAATTATCAAATGGTTAGTTTCGCCGGCTGATTTTTTTAAAGTCTTCTCGTCTATTGGTTTGATGCTATAGACATCAATAATCCGTACATTGATGTTTTGCTTTTTAAGCTTGTCGCAGGCTTTAATTGCCTCATTTAAAGTCACTCCGCAGGCAACAACGGTCAATTGATCAGTACTGCTTGATCTAACTACCTTACTGCCTCCGATCTCAAACCGTTCATCTTCTTGATATATTATGGGAGTTGCCGGTCTTTGAGTGCGAATATAAAAAATTCCCTCGTTTTTTGCCGCCAACTCAACCATTCTCCAAGTCGCT
>MFBN01000046.1:0-13808 GCA_001776425.1 Candidatus Curtissbacteria bacterium RIFCSPLOWO2_01_FULL_37_9 | reverse complement strand
AAGATTATTGAACCGTCGATTGTACGAAACATTGCAATATCCTGCAAAGCCATTTGCGAAGGTCCGTCTTCGCCGATTGAAACCCCGGCGTGACTACCGATAAACTTAATGTTTGCACCGCTGTAGGCACTCATCCTAATTTGATCAAAAGCACGGGTTAAAAAGACACCAAAAGTCGAAACAAAAGGAATTTTGCCCCGCTTTGAAAGACCCAACGCTGTCCCAACCATATTCTGTTCTGCAATAAACATCTCGAAAAACCTCTCAGGATGTTTTTCCTTGAATATTTCCGAAAAAGTTGAATTTTTGACCTCGGCATCCAAGCTGACTATCCGGCTATAAACGTCACCAAGCTCAGCTAAAGCTTCCCCAAAAGCCTTTCTTGTTGCGACTTTATCCCCAATATTGTATGGAATATTTAATTTCCTATATGTAGATTTAGAGTTTGGGACTTGGGACTTGAAACTTGGAATTGGTTTTGCCACTTCTCCTCTTAGTTCAAAATTAATCTTTCCTAATTCCTTTACTGCTTTTTTAAAATCTTCTTGCTGCAAAGGCCTCCCATGCCATCCCTCTTTATCCTCGATAAAAGAAACTCCTTTTCCTTTAATTGTTTTGGCAATAATCATTACGGGTTTACCCTGAGCCTTGCCAAAAGTTTCCCCACCCAAACCGTTTATCGAATCAAAAGTATTAACAATCTCGTCCAGATCGTGTCCGTCAATCACTTTCGCCTCCCAACCGAACGCTTCTACTCGCCTTTTGTAGGAATCTAAGTCATAACCAAGCATGGTCTGACCGCTTTGCCCAAGCCTATTTACGTCAATTATTCCCACAAGATTACCCAATTTATAGTAAGAAGCAAGAGCCATTGCTTCCCATACGGAACCTTCGGCTGTTTCTGAATCACCTAACAGGACGTAAGTAATATATGTAAGTTTCTCGAGTTTTGCTGCCAGTGCCATTCCAACCCCGACTGACAAACCTTGTCCCAAAGAACCGGTTGCAGCCTCGACAAATTTTAATCGGGGAATCGGATGGCCTTCAAGCGGACTCTTGAACCGGCGGTAAGAACTGAGTTCCTTTTTGCTAATTTCACCGGCAGCTGCATAAAGTGCGTAAAGAAGGGGCGATGCATGGCCTTTAGAAAAAATAACACGGTCATTATCCGGATTTTGAGGATTTTTAATGTCGAATCGTAATTTTTCAAAAAAAAGCGCTGTCATTAAATCCGTTGCTGAAAGCGATGAAGTCAAATGACCGGAGCCGGCATTAGTCGTCATTTCTAAAATAAAATAACGCACCAGTTTAGCCAATTCTTCAAGTTTATTGATATCAGCCATCTTCAATAGATTATCACAAGAATATAACAAAATATAGCAAGTTTTAGATATAATTGAGAATAATATTAAAATTAGAAGATATTAAGAAAAATTTATGTATAAATTAAAATCCGAGACTTTTTGTTGGGATTTTTCTGTAGATCAAAATATCAAACTTCTACTTCGTTGTACAATAAAGCACCCAAGATTAGATTATAATCCTGCCAATTAACCCAAATGTCTTTGATTAATTGGATATCTCCTTGATTGTCCACAATAGATGATTTAACGCCTCCAAAATTTATATAAGTTGTTCCGCAAACTTTGATATTTCCCCACTCATCTATCTGACCTGCAAATAATTTCTCCTGGGTTAAAAAATACGCTTCTGTTTCTATTCTTTCAGTCATTGATCTTTAAGTTATGGTTATGATTACCGTTCCAATTAGAAACGATCAGATTTAGGTGTTTTAGATTAACCGCCCCGCCTATGTGCGAACCGTCTGTTGAATAATGCTTGCCTATCGGTAAACCGTCGGGTAGAACTACATCCCTTCTTCTGTATATCGATTGAAATGAAACTCTACCATCGGATACCAGCTCATCAAGCTGATTAATTTTGCCTGCCAGTTTGAAATCATTGCCTCCATACCATAATTGGCTCCACAAATATGCAATTCCCACCAGAACATTAACCCTTCTTGGTTTGGGTGCTCCAATAAACCATACGTCAGCCACATTTTGAATAAACTCCTTTGGAAAATCAACAGCAAGTGCAGCAGCTGTTAATCCTCCTTGACTGTCACCGACATAATGAACTTTTTGCCCGCTTTTTTGGGCTAAATCGATAATCATTTTCATATACTCCTTTTTCTTGTTACCAATTGGTTCAAGATTGATAATTGAATTAGAAAACTTGCTTACTGGTTGATATCCTGCTTTTTCAAAAAAATCAACCGCAGGTCTGTACCAAATTGGCATACTTCCGAATCCGGGAGCTAAAAAAACAACAGAACCGTCACCATGAAAATCACCTGATCCATTTTTCGCAGCTTGTTTTAATCTTTCTCTTTCCAATAAACCCCTTGCAAAATCGTTGCCTAAACTCAGCCAATCGACTGCAATTTTGGGTACATCATGTAATAACTGAGCTAAAAATTCTTCTGTGCTTTGGGGAAATCTGTGATTTGTACGGGTAAATTGCTCTTCTGCGTGTAGCGGACTGTCTTGCTTGTATTGAGAAATATAACCAACCCCGTTAGGGGATTCTGTTCTCACTAGCTTCGTTTTTAATTTTAGCCAAAAACTAATTTAATTAATGCACGTAATTTAACAAGTATCAAGATATACTATTATTTAATCCAATCACTTGGCTGATTTTTTCATTATTGCACTGCATGTTTTGCAATCTTGTTGATGAGTAGCTGCCAAATAAACTGCGCCTATCCCAACTACTATATAAATCAATCTTTCTAAAACAGCGACTGATCCAAGAATCGCGCTGATAAGATTAATACTGAAAAGACCGACAAGCCCCCAATTAAGTGCACCGACTATCACCAAAGTAAAAGCAACAATATGTGTTAAACCTTTGGAATTCATCTTCCCTTCACCCCCTCTCATGAAAACCTGATGAATTAAGTTTAATCTTAATTTAAAACCGGAGTCAAATTATCATCGGGATTTTCTAATTTCCAGTTGGTATACTGGTTTTGGATGATTGCTTTAACTCAAAATTATTTAACGCGCGGATTCTGGGGTGACGAGGCTTGGACATCTCTGATCTCTCAACTCCCTTATATGCAAATGCTTAAAACTACTGCGGCTGATTTTCACCCTCCTGCATATTACAGTGTTGTCGCCTTAGTCTATAAATTTCTTGCGCCTACGGAAATTATCACCCGCTCTATTTCTATTGTTTTCTATCTGCTGACATTATTCTTGGTCTATAAATTGGCATCAGAAATAAAAGGGAAAGTATTTGGTGCGCTAACAACATTGGTAGTCGCTTTAAATCCGATCTTTTTCACTTATGCTTTTGAGGCCAGAAATTACACCATGTTTGCTTTTGCAGCGGTTGGCTCTATTTATTTTCTTACAAAACTTTCAACCGGATTTACAAAAATTCGAGCGGTAGGTTTCGTATTATTTACGGTTTTGGGAATTTATACTCATTATTATATGTTTTTTACCCTGGCAGCCCAAGGGTTATACCTTTTGCTGTTTGATCGTAAGATCTTTTGGCGATTTTTTGGACTTTACATAATTGTCGGAATTTTATATTTACCTTGGCTTCCTTTTCTAGCAGGTCAGCTTAAATCTGTCGGCCAAAGTTACTGGATCGGAGGAATCGACAAACGAACCTATTATGAAGCTTTTCTGAGGATTTTAGGCGGCGAAGACAAAAGTATTTATCGATCAATACTATTTGGTCTTTCTCTTCTTCTTCTAACTATCGGTATTGTTCAGCATCTCCTGCGTCCTTCAACGGATTGGAAACTCAAGCCTCATTTTGAAAAACCCTATATATTGATCTGGTTTTGGGCAATTATTCCGTTTATTTTCGCCAGTTTGCCTGGTCTTCGACTTGATGGACTTAACCTGCCATTCAGGCCGATTTTCTTTTGGAGGTATTTAATCAATGCTTCTGTACCACTGGCAATGGTTATGGTTCATTCAAGCCAAAAATTTCCAAGATTTCTATTTACAGCTTCAGTTGCAATGATGGTTATCCTCTCAATCGCTATAAATACAACTACTTTTGGGAAAAATCCTCAGACTTTCCGCCAAGCATATCAACAAAAAGTCCTGCCTTCTATTAACGGCAATGATAAGATAGTAACTGTTCTTCCTTCTTTTGCAGAAGTTATGTATTATCGAAACCGCATGAATCTTCCCAATGAATTGATTGTATTACCCGAAGGGCTTGTCCAATTTTCCGGAAAAAGCCTGTTGGATATCTATGTTGAAAACGGCAAGGTTAAAATCGACAATGCGCCTGATGGACCGTATTTTGAATTAAGGCCGGGACCGTCAATAATAGTTCATAGTCAATAGTTCATAGTTCGTAGAAATAAATGAAGAAGCACTACATCATTCTCACCCTAATTTTGTTTGCCACTTTCATTTTTCGGTTCCCCTCTCTTTTTGAACCTTTTTGGTATGGGGATGAGGGAATTTTCGCGGCAGTTGCCAGAAATCTGAATTTCGGGGGCACGCTTTATGCAACTGCCTGGGATAACAAACCCCCAATGATTTATCTGACATACGCTTTGATTTTTAACGTTTTCGGTGTGTCGATGTTTTGGTTAAGACTAATAACTGCGATTGTTGTCTTATCTACAGCAGCCGCTCTCTACGAAATATCCCTTAAAATTTTAGGCACAAAAAGAGCTCTTTTGGCCACATTCATTTTCGGGGCAGTAACTTCACTAAGAATAATCGAGGGTAATCTGGCTCTAACGGAAATATTTATGATTTTACCGATTATCCTAGCCATGTTAATCGCAATAAAGCGGAATTATGACTATATTTCACTTTTTTCTGCAGGTTTTCTTTTTGCTATTGCATCATTGTACAAGCAAGTAGGGGCTTTGGAAGCAGCTGCTTTGGGTATATATCTATTTTTAGCATGCGCTAAATTTACCGAGTTTATCAAAAAAGGCTTTATCTTATCTTGTGGATTTATGATTCCCTACGGGGTAACAATTGGATATTTCGCCCCAAAAAATTTAGTAGGAGATTATATTTTTGCAGCCTATACTTATTACCGGATTTATTTTGGTGAAAGCCCACAATATCAAGTTCTAATCAACATCCTTAAATTTCTGCCGATTATTGCGGCCATATCTTACGGATTTTATAAAAAGATTAAAGGCCATGTTGATTTAAGCCATTTAATCCTGCTTTGGACCGCATGTTCATTTTTAGGCAGTTATTTTTCCGGCAGGACTTATGGACATTATTTAGTTCAGGCAACACCGGCTTTTGCGCTTATAATTTCATCAATAAATTTGAAACCAAAATTAGAAAAACTCGGTATATTTTTTGGTCTTGTTTTTTTCATCCCGTTAATCTTTTTGACAAAACTTCTTTTTACCGATTTTTTGTCTGCAGGTCCGATAAATCAAATTGGATATTGGAAGAATTTCATTGAATATACCGGAAATAGGAAATCTGCCAGTAGTTACAACAGCTATTTTGACAACAATGTCAACCGCATTATGGCTCTTGATGATTTCTTGAGGGTAAATAATGCATATGGAAAATCTGTATATATCTGGGGCGATTTTCCCTGGCTTTATGCAATAGCCGATCTTAAAAATCCATCCAGATATGTAACATCCTTTCATGTGTTCGGTGTACCAAACGGCCAAAATGAAGTGGCTGAAAACTTATATAATTCGCCTCCGGATTACATCATCAAACCTCCAAGCTCGATAGGTTATTTTGCCAAGCTTGAGAAGCTAATTGCCAACCGTTATACTCTACTTGCCAAAATTGAAGATTCAGATATTTTCGTAAAATCCAAATGAAATTATAGGATGGCAATTTCCAATTTTAGTAGGCGGACTCAGCAAAGCTTATCAGCGGATAAGCTTTTATTTTTTATTTTTTTATTTGTGGTTTTAAGTGTTCTTGCTCAGGCTTCTTTATTATTAACAACCACAGGCAAATTACCCCCACAAGTACCTATATTTTATTCAAGACCATGGGGTAATCCAATGCTTGCTCCGCCAGTTGCACTTTGGATTCTGCCCTTAGTATGTGTTTTCGCCTTTCTTTTGAATTTTTCTTTAGGTACTTTTTTATTAAATAAGTATAAATTCTTGGAAAAAACACTTTTAATAACCAGTTTTATAATTGCTCTAATGACTCTCTATGATCTGGTTAAAATTATTTCA
Source organism: Candidatus Curtissbacteria bacterium RIFCSPLOWO2_01_FULL_37_9 (assembly GCA_001776425.1). Taxonomy (GTDB): domain Bacteria; phylum Patescibacteriota; class Microgenomatia; order Curtissbacterales; family GWA2-41-24; genus MFBN01. The sequence goes on along the minus strand of MFBN01000046.1, from coordinate 7,582 downwards.
CTTTTGATATGAATTTTTTAATGCTTTTTACTCTAGCATTCGGGGTTTCTTTTGTCTTAACGCTAATATGTATCCCACTGGCCAAAAAATACGGCTTCATTGATGACCCCACCAAACATAAACATCCGGCTCTAATTCATAAAAAAATTATTCCACGGGCAGGCGGCCTGCCGATTTATCTGGCAATACTTGCAATAAGCATCTTTGCATTGGAACCCAATCAAAAATTAACAGGAATCCTTTTAGGAGGATTTGTATTAATAATACTTGGTTTAATTGACGATATCAGGGATTTGAAGAGTTCTCTCAAACTAATTATCCAGATCGTGGCTGCTTTGGTTGTTGTCGGCAGTGGTGTTGGAATTGCTTTTATCACCAATCCCTTTAACGGAGTTGTCAGATTGGATAGCATGAGGATAATATTCGACTTATTGGGTCAACACTCAATTTTAGTCTGGGCGGATTTATTGGCGCTTTTATGGATTGTCTGGGTAATTAATATGGTTAATTTTTCAAGTGGCGTTGACGGACAAATGCCTGGAATAGTTTTTATTACCTTAATAGTCATATTTGCTGCCTCATTACGTTTTTTCCCAACAGACCCGAATCAGATAATAGTCAGTAATCTGGCAATAATCGGTGCAGGGGCAACAGCCGGCTTTTTGCTTTTAAATTTTTACCCTGCAAAAATCTTCCCCGGTGATTCCGGCTCATATTTTTTGGGTTATTTGGTAGCCGTAATAGCAATTCTATCCGGCGCTAAAGTCGGTACAGCAATTCTGGTTATGGCAATACCCTTAATTGACGGTGTTTTTACAATAATCCGAAGGGTTGCATCCGGTAAATCGCCATTTCTGGGTGATAAAAAACATCTGCATCACAGACTAATGGAGCTTGGTTGGGGCCAAAGGCGTATAGCCTTGTTTTATTGGTTATTGTGTGCTATTTTGGGAGCGGCTGCCCTCAGCTTAAACAGTACCGGTAAATTATTCGCTGGTATTCTAGCTGCTGTAATAATACTTGGAGGCTTACTTTGGCTAAATATGAATTTACCTCAAAAGGCCCAAAAGTAATTTGGTTACCGTTTTGGCTTTTTGTTTCTTCAAGACCTAGACAGTGGCTTAAAAATTTAGCTTTATTTGCTGCGCTTGTATTCGAAGGTAATTTTTTCAATCCCGCAAAATTCAGTTTAGTATTAACCGGTTTTATTCTTTTTTCAGCGGTTGCTTCTGCTATTTATATCATTAATGACGTAATTGATATTGAAAAAGATAAAGCACATCCATACAAACACGGCCGGCCAATTGCTGCCGGCAGATTAAATACCCAATTATCATTGATAATTGCGTTTACAGTTTTAGGAATAGCTATATTTTTAGCATACAATATTTCGCTGTTTTTTACACTGGCACTTTGCGGCTATGCTGTTTTGCAGATAGTCTATTCATTTTTTTTAAGATCAGTAATACTTTTGGATGTTATGGCAATCGCTTCCGGCTTTTTGCTTAGAGTTTATGCAGGTGCAGTCCTAATCGATGCTCATGTAACAATCTGGTTCATCCTAACTGTTGCCTCGGCTGCCCTGTTTTTGGCAATTGGTAAGCGTAAATCCGAACAAACTTTGATATTGGGTTCAAAAGAGGCAAATTTATCAACCAGGAAAACCTTATTGCATTACCCTGAATCCTTATTGGATTCACTAACGGTCATGTTTGCTACAGCAACCTGGTTTGCCTACACCATGTTTACATTCCTGCAACCTCCGCCGTCTGCCGGCCCGCAGGTATTAGTTTTATTCGGCGATTTTTTGCCCAGAACCTTGCTTGCTTCAAAATGGCTGATGTTGACAGTACCTTTGGTAATTTATGGCGTAATGAGATATTTATACGTAATATATGAAAAAAAAGAAGGAGAATCACCGGAAAGGGTTTTACTTTCCGATGTTCCTTTATTAATCGCAGTTTTAAGCTGGATTATCTTGGTTTTTCTGGTAATTTACGCAAGCGATCTCGTGCCGGCTCGCTTCATTCGTCTTCTACAGTAAGTCTAAAAACCGCCTCTTGTGTTTGGGAAGAATCTTCTTTTGAAGATAAACTTATCGGTACGGATGTTTGACTTGGAATAATTATTCTAATTTGACGGTCAGTCAAATCATTTCCGAAAAAAACCTCGATATTTGCTGATATTACATTCAAAGAATATTTTTGTGAAGAATTAGTCGGGTTATTAATAATCATAATATCCTGAAAAAGCTGGGATGGTCCCAGTTTATTAAAGGATATTGTAAAATTATCTGCTGACTGGGTTAGCTTCATGTTGGGAAACTTGTCTATTTGGGAAATCACTAAATACTTACTCTGGCTTTTGACACCGGCTACTTTGGCAGCATTTTTAGCAAAGTAAAGTGGAGTAACTATTAAAGCAAGTAAAAGAACAATAGCAGAGAAATTGAGTGTGATTTTGAGAAAATGCTTCTTCATGTACTTCTTAAAATTTCCATTTCCTTTTCAATATCCAAAGCAAATACCCAAGACAAGTTGGCGGCTATTACAAAAGCAATTACTGTAATTTGGGCATAGGTTACTTGCAGAATAGTTGAGATTATTAAAAAGCCAACTGTTAGCCATAAAAATATTAGCCAAATGGCTGCCTGATGGTAAATATGATAACTTGGGGCAATTAAACGTTCTAAATTCAAAGAAACAAGTTTTGCATGAAATGTCGGAGAAATATGGCTTTCATGGAAAAAATGGGCACGGACAACAACTAGAATTGCTCCCAAAACCGCTGTCATAAACATCGCTAAATTTGAATAATTCTCTGCAGTCAAATACGCATTTATACTGGAAAATTGGATAGATGGCAATAGCCAAAAAACTTCCTTGTTTTGGATCGTAAAAGGCAAGTTTAAGAAAAATGAAGCTGCAAATAGACCAAGCATTTTCCCGGCTATTAAAGCAACTGCCGGCATTATTGCTTCGTCAATTAACTTAATAAGAGATTTGGCTATCATGTACTTCTTTATCGTAGGAGTTTTATAGCGTAAGTGTCAATTATTACCTAAAATTAAGGCAGTTTTTTAGTATACTGGGCGGAAACCCAGCCCTGTTTGCCTTCAAAAGCAATTTTGACCCAGTCTTCAGTTTCCTGTATCACCTCCAGCTTATCACCGGTTTTGACCCTGCCTACTTCAACAGAAGATAAAGACGGATCTTTTCTGACCCTTAAAAAACCTTGTGGAGTTTTAATTATTTCGACCTGCGGGTTTGGCACAGGAGTAGGAGATGGACCCGTTAAATCACCTTTATTTTTGGCAATTTCGGAAGCTAAAGTAACATCTGCATTCAGCCGATATTTATTGTTAGTTTTGATCGCAAATTCCCTATCTAAAAAACCGTTTTTTGAAAGCCTGACTTTGTGCTCGCCTTCTTCAATCTTCTCAACCAGAAAAGGTGTTGTACCGTACGATCTGCCGTCAATTGAAAAATCCGCTTCCTGGGGCATTGATGAGACAAATAGCCCCTGTTTTGCATTCTCCAGCCATAATATTTCTCCGGATTGCGCTAAAAAATTGCTGTTAAGTTCGCGGTTTACTACGGTTAATCGTCCCGGATATAAAGTAATTTTATCGCTATAACTGGCTTCCGAAACCGTAATCTTAAGAAGAACTTCTCCTGCTTTCATCTGGTCAGAAAAAAACGGGGTCTTGCCTAAATGTTTACCATCTAAAAATACCGAAGCTTCAGGTGTGGAAGTAATCTGCAAAGCTGCCGGCTTGTTGGAGCCGACTGCGGAGCAGCCAGCTAAGATTGTAGTTAGTAGTAGGTAGCTTGTAGCTAGAAGCAATTTTCGGACTGACAACTGAACTCTGGGCATTTGCTTAAAGTTAACACTTCGACTTCGCTCAGTGCAAGGCACCTCACATTCGTTTGGTGCAAGCGTGTCCTTTTTATTTGACATAAGATTGCCAACCCTGTAGAATCCTTTCTTTAATGGACATGGAAGATAATATGTTGCCCGCAAGGGCTATTTTATTGACCAGAAATTTTAATACTAGAGGATTTGACATTCGGTTACAATTCTGCTACAATTCGCGCTTGTAAATTCTCCACTATGGGATATTTCCCAAGACTCCAGGAAAATTAATAATGGATCTTTTTGGTGGGGAAAATAAGGATAAATGAAAATAAAAAAGATTAAAAAAATTAAAAAATACCTGGTAAATCTGGCTGGTTTAGAAGTCCAAAAAACACTAAAGCTGGCCTTGAGATTTGTGCATTGGCAAATCAAAATCAGGCCAAGATTAAGGCTAATTGCTAAAATTCTGCCTATTCTTATTATGGTATTCGTATTAACCAGTGAAGCTGTTGCCTATCTCAAGCCAAAAGAAGCCAAAATCAAAATAAACGGACAGACAATTTTAGTAGCCCAGAAAACAGAAAATAATTCGAATAATCCGGGAGAAATCGAAATCACTCAAAAAATTACTCAACGGCTGTCGCCATTTGTATTCCAAAAACCTGTTGACGGTTATCTTTCGCAGGGTTATCGATCCTTCCATCGTGCTAATGATTTTGCAACTTCACTAGGAACTCCGATTCACCCTCTCGGTTCGGGCTTTGTTGAGTTTGCAGGAAGTATAACCAATGGTAAAGGCAATGTAATTATTATTGACCATGGTGACGGTTTAAAATCATTGTACGCCCATTTAGGTCAAATCAATGTCGGGATAGGTAATTTAGTTAATCCATCAACTGTCATTGGAACGGTTGGATTAACAGGTAATACAACCGGAGCACATGTTCATTTGGAAATCCTAGACAGAGAAATTGCTATTAATCCGTCTAGTGTACTACCGCAGTAAAATTAATCCAATCAGGAAGATAATGCCCGAAGCTGATTATCTTGCGGATCAGCTCCCATAGAATCTTCGAGTTTTCTAGTCAACTCCTCAAGATATATTTTAAATTCAACAGGATTGCCTATATTTTCGATAACGATTTCTCTCTGGTCAAAACCGGCTGTGATAATAACCAAATGACCGCTGTTAAAAAGAAACCTTTGGAAAAATGATTGTTCAACAGTAATATGAGTAATCCGATCAAGAGGTGCAGTAACTATTTTTCTGGAAAAAATACCTCTTATAATTAAAAAACGTCGGTTGGTTAAAGCATAAGTGTATGATTGTCTCATGCGAATAAGATGTGTATATTTTGGTGTGTTATAGATAAGTAATATTAGAGCCGGTATGCCTAAGTATTTAAGCCATGGGTAAACTGGCAAGTTAAAATAACCAAAAAACAAAAACATTGAAAGATATGCGACGGCAAGAGGCAAAAAAAGCAGAAGTACAAGATTTATCAGAAAATAACGGCCGCCTATAGTGGTTACATAAAATACCTCTTCGTCCCGACCTAAAAGCTTGGCAAGCCTTTTTTTTTGCTTGATAGATGGAGGTTTTCGAACACGCATTCTGCTAATTAAATAAAATCTAAGATTGTGATTTTAACCTTATACAGGTTTAAATCGATTGATTTATCAACTCTAATTTGATGATATCATGAATGTATGGAAAATTCCCTGATACAACGTTTATTTGCCAAAATCGGTATCGCGATTCTGGTCATTGCTCTGATTGATTTATTAATTATTAATTGGTGGATTGTTAAAACTCAAAAATCGGCTAAAGATGAACAAAAACAACAGGAAGTTAGGACAGTTGAAACTAATCCGCAGTCTTCACCGATATTGCCAACACTTTTGCCTACTCCAAATCAAAACCTAAATCAAAAAGACATTGCAAACGCAAATACAGAAACTCAAAAAATTATTGAAAAAGAAATTAAAACAATAGTCCAGAATGCGCAAAAAGAAATATTTATCCCAATTGGATCAGGTTCGACAAACAGCAACAGCTATACAGACTTAGCAGGTCTTCAAATAACTATTGACACCAACAAATATTCCGCAATCGATTCTGTTGTTTTTGAGGCTTCAATATGGGTTGAGAATGGCAACGGTAAAATGTACGCTCAGCTTTATAATGATACGGACAAACACCCTGTCTGGTTTAGCGAAATCTCGACAAATTCGGCAAAAGGAGTGCTGACTGCTTCTGGAAATATCACCTTGGACAGGGGAGCTAAAACGTATAAAGTTCAGGCAAAAACTAATTTAACTGAGTACGCGGCGCATGTTGAAAATGCAAGAATAAAGATCACGCTGAAATAAAAGTATCAGATGTAAAAGAGAGCTTATTTTCGATAAATCGAAAAGCAAAAGTACCAAAAATATCAAAGGTAAATTATAATCTACTTAATCATGCTACATAAACAATTGAAAAAAGAGCTTTTAAAACAAATGGTAACTCTTTCAACTGCCGGCTTTGGCTTGGTGGCGGCTTTAGCCTGGAATGAAGCGATTCAGGCATTTGTCAAGGAGTATATCGACAAGTATATATCTGTCGGAAGCGGAATAATTTCCCGTTTTATCTATGCTATTATAATCACGGCATTTGCCGTTTTTGTAACCTACCAGCTGACGAAATTAATTAAAGACGAAGATAAAGATTGATTAATATTCGCCCATTCTGCCCGGGGGCATTACCGGAACTGCCTTTTCCTGATTAATTGTCCTTATATCTAGGGGGTTAAACATTACGATTGAATCATGAAAATCAATATCAGGTGGTTCACCTTCAATAGACATTAATCCTTTATAGCCGACATTAGAAAGAGTTGTAGATACTAAATCTGCCCATCCAAAAGTTAAATCTCTAAGTTGGAGGAAAGTATTTGTGTCTATTTTGTGTACTAATTCTCTGACTGCCTCTTTTCGCTGTTCTTTAATCACTCCAAGTACTTCATCAGAGGGTCCTTTTAGGTTGGGCAGGACACTCTCTTCCCATTCAATTAATGATTGTTTGAACAATTTAGCAAATTCCTCTTGTGCTTCTTTAGTTCGTAAATCAGCGATATCTAGATCAGATATTTGTACTTCATAAACCGTCGGCACTCCGTCATGCCCACTACGTTTACTTGCATATCCTGACGCCGCTTCTTTCTGAAGAGTTAGGTAAATCCCCCTCCCTATAGACTGCTGATCTCCTTCTTCAAACCCTGTAACGCCAGCTACTAAAGATCCATGGTAAAGCCTCATTTGAGTAATATGCAGTGTAAGCAATTCAACTTTTTTACCACTTTTAAGCAAGATTTCTTTTTTACTAATTGATGATTCATTTCTCTCAGTTGTTTGTGTCTGTACCTCTGGGTCTTCCATGCTTTCAGTATATCAAACCGTTTTAAGCTGACCTACATTCAATCTTGAATCCGACCACCAAGGTATGAGTTAAACACCTCCTGTGGTGTGTTAAAGTTTAATACTTTTCTTGGACGATTGTTAATCTCCCAAACAATATCATCAAGTTCTTCCTGTGTTAAGTCGACAAATGATGTTCCTTTAGGGAGGTATCGTCGCAAAAGTCCGTTATGGTACTCATTTGTACCTCGCTGCCATGATGAGTACGGGTCGGCAAATGCAAGTATCTTTTCCTCCGCTTTCTTTATTTCTGATTCGCTATCTA
>MFBN01000045.1 GCA_001776425.1 Candidatus Curtissbacteria bacterium RIFCSPLOWO2_01_FULL_37_9 | reverse complement strand
CAATTTGATGCAGGATACATTAATGTATAAAATCTCTCCACTGATATTCAGAGTAAATTCATGTTCCAGAAAATTATTGGAAGAATTTTCAAAATTATTTAAAAATAATAATATAGGCTTCAAATCTTCCCGATTTTTAAAAAGTTCATCAATGGTAATAACTTCAGAAATATTATTATCCATCCGCAATATCTTTGCCGCCGTAGAATTGAAAAGCGGTATTATCCTCTTGTTATTGTATATCATTATGCCATTTGATATATTTTCAATAATTGCCTTCAACTTGTCTCTTTCATTTTCAGCCTCTACTGCCATATTTTTAATCCTATGGTAAAGCTGGGCGTTGTTTATTGCAATGGCAACAGGTCCTGCAAATATGGTCAGAAACGATAATTCCCGCTCGGTAAAACTTGTTTCTATAGATAACCGGCTCAAGTTAAAAACTCCTACTACTTCATTTCTGGCAATCAAAGGCACAGACATGGCAGACTTTATCTCATCTCTCTTGCTTATACCTTTAAGGAATGAAATCTCATTCATATCCCCTCTTAACAGAAGAGGCTTCTTAGTCTCTACAACCTTTACAGCTATACCGCCTTCCACAGGAACATTTCTCAGCATCTCCTTTTTATCGTCCATTCCGAAAGATGCCTTAAGATAAAGTTTTTCCTTTTTTCTGTCATACAGTATTATTGAACCTCTATCTGCCTGAATCACATTTTTAGCTGATTGCAGCACGAGTTCAAACAATTCATCCAGCACGAGAGTTGAAGAAAGTGCCTGACTTATTTCAAAAAGAGATAGCAGTTCTTTTGTTTCAAGGCCTTTTTGTTCGTCCATAAGAAATTATAAAATTCTGGAACACGAATTTCACGAATATACGAATGGCACGAATAAAAACCAAAATTGAAAGTAAAAATATTTTCTGTAATTAGTAGTTATTCGTGTAATTTGTCCCATTCGTGTTATTTGTGTTCAAATCTTTGTTCTTTTCCACTATTTTACCATTATCAATTCAATAATTCATTATTTAATGCTTATTTTTTCCCTTTTGATAAACTCAAGAAACATGATACCTGTTGCAACCATACAGGCAAAAATCAAAAGAATCAGCAGGGAATATCTTCCTGGTATTAGCATGAAGCATAGGGCGATGATGTTAAATAAAAGAGTAATCACCCAGACCAATATTACAACATGATGGTGTGATAGACCTGATTGAAGAAGAATATGATGGATATGAAGCTTATCGCCTCTAAAGGGATTGTCTTTTTTTAAAAGCCTCCTGAAAAATGAAACGGATGTATCCATGATAGGTATGCCGAGGGATATTATTGGAACCATTAAAGATAGAGAAACGGTCGTCTTCATACTTATCAAAAGGGATAGAACTGCTATAGTAAATCCTAAAAACATGCTGCCGGTATCCCCCATAAATATCCTCGCCTTGTAAAAATTAAATTTTAAAAAAGCAAGCAGAGAGGATGCCAAAATAATAAAGAGCAGTGCAACACCATTCTGCCCCAGATAAAGGGATACAAATGACAGAAATAATGAGGATATGAGGACAATACCTGCTGCCAGCCCATCAAGCCCATCAAGCAGATTTATAGCGTTTGTTATCCCTACAAGCCATAGAATGGTTATAGGCACTGAAAATATACCTAAGTGTATTTCCCCTCCGAATGGATTCGTAATTATATTAATTGAAAAACCGAGAAAATAAATGAGAATTACGGAAGCTCCTAACTGTATTGTAAATTTTATCCCGGCAGACAGTCCTCTTAAATCGTCATATATCCCCAAACCGACAATTAAAATCTGGGATACAATCAATGCAGTCAGGTTATGCAGAAGAATCTGTCCGGCAAACTGCGGATATATAATAAGACCCCCGATAATCATTATATAAAATGTAAAAATAAAAGACAGACCCCCAAGGGTCAGAACAGGATGGGTATGAATCTTCCTTTCGCCAGGCATATCAAAAATAGAATACTTCCCCACCAGATAGATAACGGCATGTGAAGAAAAATATGTAATGGCAAAAGCTGATATTAAGGCAATTATGAAAATATTTAGCATAAATACTTAGAAAACGAATGACACGAATTGACGAATTACACGAATTAATCCGTAGTGCCGACCTTTATGGTCGGCTTTGTTGTTCATAAATGAAACGCTACATTGTGGGGGATGAACCCCCACGCTACATATTTGTGACATTCGTATATTCGTGAAATTCGTGTTCTTCTTTCTTTTAGGAAAACTTTCCTATTACTTCATTGTATAAATTGAGATACCTCTCGCCCATTTTATTGATTGAAAACTCCTCCTCAGCCCTGAGCCTCCCCCTTCTCCCCATCTCATCACGCATATCTTCATTAGAAAGCAATATTTGTATAGCACTTGATATCGTCCGATGGCTCCGTGGTTCAACAACCAGTCCTGTCTTTCCATTCTGATTAACATACGGGACACCTGTTTTAAGATTTGTGCTTATGACCGGTTTCCCGCAGGCAAATGCCTCAATCTGGACAATCCCGAATGCCTCACTCCTTTCTATAGATGGCAGCACCATAATATCACAGGCATGGTATAGAGAAACAAGGTTTTCATCAGTTACATCACCAAGAAAGATACACTTTTCTGATATGCCGAGATTATAAGCAAGGTTTTTTAATTTTGCTTCCTCATTACCTGAACCAACAATTAAAAGTACCGCCTCTACATCATGCATAGCCTGTATCAGATATTCAACCCCTTTATAGTATATCAGCCGCCCAACAAATAAAATAATATGCCTGCCTCCATATATACTTTTTATTTCAGAAACCTTCTCTCTGATATTATCTGTTACATCAAAGCGGTTTAAATCAATTCCATATGGAATAACAACACTCTTTTCTCTGAATGCCTCTAAAATAGGCGAATATTGTATATGATTCGGAGTTGCAACTACAATCCTGTTAACCCGGCTCAATAGTCTTTTCTGAAACGGAGTATAAAGTGTCCCCGTTATTTTCTGCCTTAAAATATCGCTATGATAGGAGACTACACTCCTCTTCCCATCCCCTGATAACAGATAAGCCATTTCAGCCATTGGATTTGGAGAATGGATATGTATAATATCAGCATCTGATGAGCGGATAAACTTAAAAAACGATGGACACAGGGGTGTGGATAAAAATACCCCTGCACTGGCAGCCCTTGTTACTCTGATTCCATCTATTACTTCTGTTATAGTGGTAAAATTCGTATTTGCAACAAGTATATCTATATCAACCTTCTCCTTTAGAGATGCACTTAACTGTCGCAGAAAGGTCTCTATGCCGCCCTTAAATGGATAATAGAACTTGCCTATATGGAGAACTTTTATCAATGATTTCATCATATACCATTTCAATCTTCTTGCTCATTACCCCTATATCAAAGAATCTCTCTACCCTCTCCTGCCCTGCCCTGCCCATTCTATCAGCCTCTGCTGGATTTAAGAAAAGATTTATAACAGCCTCTGCAATAGCATCGCTGTCTGCCGGTCTTACAAGGAGACCGGTAATGCCATAGGATATTATCTCGGTTACTCCGCCCATATTAGTCGCAATAATCGGTTTTCCCATAGCCATACCTTCAAGCAGCACAAGACCGAATGGTTCGGGTCTTGACGATGTATGAACAAGTATATCTGTTTCCTTTAAAATGCCTGCAATATCATCACGCCATCCGCACATAATACAATAATCTGTAAGACCCGTGTCTCTGATTAATTTTTCTATACCTCTTTTTACTGCCATTTCGCCGAAAATGGCATCACCAACAATCAGAAATTTACTGTCAGGGAAACTTCTTATAATTTTTGGAATACTACGAATAAGATATTCCTGCCCTTTCCAGTAAGAAATCCTTCCTATAACTGTAACCACCTTTGTTTTCTCGGATAACTTGAGTTCTCTGCGGATACCTTCTTTAGCCCCTCCCCTGAAACTTGCCGCATCAATCCCATGATGGATGGTAACAATTTTTTTCACTTGTGCCCCTTCTAATATGAATTGATTCCTCACTGCATCTGAAAAGGCGATAATCCTGGCTGAAAAAAGCGAAAATATTACAAGTAGTTTTCTCAAGGGAAAAGAGAAATGCTCTTTTGAAATATAATCATGCAGTGTCCACAGAACGGGAACCCCTAAGAACACAGCGAATACAGTTCCAAAGATATGCGACTTATTGCATGATGTCTGAATTATATCCACATCCATTTTTTTTATATGAAAAAATATCTTAAATAATTGTGGGATTGTTTTAACTCCCATAGAAAATACCTTTAGAACCCTTTTTGATGCCCCCCTTCCCTGATAAACTTGCCCCAGAAAGTAGTAATCAGGGGAGCTTTCGGGGACAGGCTTTCTCCATGCAGAAAGGTCAACAGTAATACCTGTCACGCTATATCCTCTTTTTAAAAGCTCTTCCGATAATCTGCCTCCCTTCTGCAGTAGAAAAAAAAGGGGTTGATATTTATTCCTATTTAATCTTTCAATAAATCTTAGAAGAAATATCTCAGCACCGCCTATTTCAGACGCTGAATCAATAATCAATATCTTTTTTTTAAGTGTCTCAAAGTAAAAATCCTCAACATTTTTTACCATTTCATCTATTCTGTAGTTTTTCTTGATATAGCTTCTGCATTCCTCACCTGTGGGAAGTTTGCCATCCGAATCACCGGAAAACACCTGAATAATTTTTTCAGCTATAGAATCGGACTGAATCCCGCTGAAAAGGAGATTTTTATTAAAGGTTCCAAGTATTTCAATCGTGCTGCCAACAGGAGTTCCAATGACAGGGGTACCGCATGATAGAGACTCAATTGTCATAAGTCCAAAACCCTCCAGCCCTTTTGACGGGATAACAGTCATATCCGCAGCCCTGTAGAAATAGACAAGTTCTTCCTCTGCAGCAAAACCTGCAAAATCAACCGAATCACTGATACCCATGTCATCCCGTAATTTCTTCAGTGCCATGAGTTCTGGTCCAGAACCTACTATAATAAGTCTTATTTCACCTATTTGTTCTATAACGATTTTAAATGCCTTGAGTAATATATCAAGACCCATACGGGGGTCTAATCTTCTTACTGTGAGTAAGACTTTGCACTTCTCAGGTATATTCAATCTCCTTCTTGCATCCATCTTACTGCCGGGAGAGAAAAAATCTATATCCAGCCCTGCCCGTATTACAGAAATTCTTTCTAAAGGTATTCTATGAATCTCGTTCAATTGTTTTCTGGAGAATTCACTCAATACAAGAAATCTTTTACACCTTTTAAGAACATAGTTCTCAAAAAGCAGCATTATTTTTGTATATAAATTTGACAATAATGACGGCTTATTTCTAATACTATACTCTTCCCCCCATGGACCATAAAAAGTATATACCTTCGGTATCATTTTTATTAGCTTGATACTTATGATACCTATTGATGGAAGGGCGTGATGGAAATTAATCAAGGAGGGTTTTATTTCCCGTAATATCTCTTTAAATTTTCTTCGTGAACCTATAATCTGAGATAGAAAACTTATTGCAGGCAGCCTCCTGTTATAATTAAAACGATGCATTACAACACCATTAATTATTTCATTCTCCTTCAATCCCTCAGCAGACTTAGGAATAATTACATGAACCTCATGCCCCCTTTTAGTCAGCTCCATGGAAAGGGCTGTCAGATACCTGTAACTCCCGCCTATTCGTTCAGGAAAATAACCGTCAGAGACCATTAATATTTTCATAAGTGTGTGAAATTATATAGCCACCAAGACACAAAGGCACAGAGTTTTTAAAAGCGGTTTAAACGGTTTAAACAGTTTAAGCAGTTTAATCTGGTTTATTTCTCTGTGTCTTCGTGTCTTTGCGGCATATTTATGCTCTTCCTTATGCTAATATTTGATAAAGCTGCTGTGCTACTGCCTTAATTGAATATCTCTCACGAACACTCCTCTCCCCTTTTTCTATCACTTGAAACCTTAAATCATGGTTATTCATTATCTGAGACATTTTTTCGGAAAGCACCTCTGCATTACCTTGGGGAAAGATTATTCCTCCTCCTGTATCTGATATAAGTTCTGGAATTGCCCCTGAATCTGAACCAATAACAGGCACTCCACATGATAATGACTCAATGATTACCCTCCCGAACTGCTCCTTCCATCGTGTAGTTGTCATAGACGGGAGGATAAAGGTATCAATACAGTTCAGATATTCAGATACACTATTATGAGGAACAGATGGATGTATTATAACAATATCCTCTAAACCTCTTTTTGAAATAAACATATTCATCTCATTTTTTAAATATCCATCACCGACAATCAGAATTTTAAAATCCTCTTTATTTATAGATTTGTCATTTTTTAATATGTAAGAAGCCTCAAGGAGGGTCAACAATCCTTTCTCTCTGGTCAATCTCCCTATATATCCGTATATAAAACCCTTCAACCCCATCTGCCCTCTCAATTTATTGCTCTCTTTCCTGCAAAAGACTGCTGTATCTGCTGCAAAGGGAAGTAAAGTAATATTTTTATTAAAGCCATGCCTTCGCAGGACAGTCTCACACTCCATGCTTACGGCAACACCTTCGGCAGCAGAGCTGAACATATATTTCTGGATTTGATTAAAGGGGAAAGGGTATCTCTTGTATATATTCTGGTTGGTATAAAATAAAATCCTGGGTTTAAAAATGGAAGAAAAATATACAGTCTGCAGGGCAGAGAGGCTCCAAGGCTCTTCATGTATAAAAATAATTTCAGGCTTTATGTCTTTGAGTTCTTTTTTAAAACGATATTCATAAAAATAAAGAGAGCCATTACCTGGAAAATACGGATTAATGTATATTATTCTTCCCTTTTCACCCTCTGATTCATCTGCCCTCTCAATTTTCATCCTTATATCGGATTTCCAGTATGAAGGGGTGAAAAG
>MFBN01000044.1:24372-24514 GCA_001776425.1 Candidatus Curtissbacteria bacterium RIFCSPLOWO2_01_FULL_37_9 | reverse complement strand
TTTTTAATAGTTTTTAATTTGTTTTTTTTATCTACAGTTTTCGTTATTATTTTACGCATAAGCTAAAACCTCGATTTGTTTTATGTTTTTTGATTACTCGTATTTTTAAGTTCCACATCATCTGTCTTTTGATTTTTATCCG
>MFBN01000044.1:23813-24318 GCA_001776425.1 Candidatus Curtissbacteria bacterium RIFCSPLOWO2_01_FULL_37_9 | reverse complement strand
CTAATTGTTGAGCTCCAACCCCCGAAACAGGATATTTGTGATTTAAATCGCTATAAATTCCCGTTTTTTGAACTATCAATAAACCGTTTTTCGCACCTGGAACCGATCCTTTGACAACTATCAAATTCCTTTGTTGGTCAACTTCTACAATTTCTAAATTTCTAATTGTATTTTTTACGTTACCCATGTGGCCGGCCATTTTCTTGCCTTTAAAAACCCGGCCGGGTGTAGTTGCCTGACCAATAGAACCGGGAGCCCGCCAGCGGTCACTTTGCCCGTGAGTTTTGGGACCGCCGGAAAATCCCCACCTCTTCATACCGCCGGCAAATCCTTTTCCTTTGGTAATTCCGGTTATTTTAACAAGGTCGCCGGGTTGAAAAATCGAAACCGTTAACTGATCTTTGGCAGATAAACTCGATTTTTCTTCCGTTGATTTACCGGATAGTAAATTCGAAATTATAATTTCTTTAATAAATCTTGGTCTATAACCAATCATTTTATTGAT
>MFBN01000044.1:20629-23738 GCA_001776425.1 Candidatus Curtissbacteria bacterium RIFCSPLOWO2_01_FULL_37_9 | reverse complement strand
ATTTCTGTTACCGGTATCCGCTTGCCAAACTTGTCGAATTTGACAGACATGCTAGATTTTAAACCTAATAATGCGTTGATCATTTATCTTTAAAAATTAATAAATACAATAATTCTATAAATTATGACTTATACACCAAAAAGGCAGGACTCCTTAAGATTAACCCGTTTCCAAAATGCAATAGATTCCGAATCATTCCGCACGGGGTTTCAGGTGTCCCACCAATAACAATTAATCTGAATTGTTAATGGTACTCAATCTATTTAATTTTTAGTTTATACCTCCAATATTTCGCATAAAAAATTACATTTTAAGTGCAATATCAACACCAGCCGGCAATTCCAAATGAGTCAGGGAATCTATAGTTTTATTAGTCGGCTCAATAATATCAATTAGTCTTTTGTGAATCCTCATTTCAAACTGTTCGCGAGCATTTTTATCTGTATGCGGGCTTGTTAAAACAGTAAGTTTGGCAATTTTAGTCGGTAAAGGAATTGGTCCTGAAATTTTCGCACCGGTTGAAAGGGCGGTATTGATAATATCACGACATGCAGCATCGATCACTCGTGCGTCATAAGCCTTAATTTTAACCCTGATTCTACCCTTTGGCATTGTTATTTCGTTTTAAAGTGCAACTGTATTTTTTTATATACCTAAATTGTTAAAATCTTCTAATTTAACAACTCGAAATTATAAAGTTAAGGATTTTATGTGGAAAATCTAAAAAAGTGGATATTTTTATATTACAGATAAAAATCTAGTGTTTAAAACCTGAATCAATATCCTCATTTTAATTATTCCTGCAAAATCCTAAACGCCAATATTATCAAAAAAAGACCCTTAAGCAATTGCTTTAGGGCCGTTCTTGCATTTAGGCAAGAATTTTTGAAACCACACCGGCACCTACCGTATGGCCTCCTTCGCGTATCGCAAATCGTAATCCTTCTTCCATTGCAACCGGTTCAATAAGTTTAATCTTCATTTTAATATTATCACCAGGCATAACCATTTCCGTACCTTGAGGTAAAGTGGCCTCGCCGGTAACATCGGTAGTTCTAACATAAAACTGTGGTCTGTAACCGGTAAAAAATGGCGTATGTCTACCGCCTTCTTCTTTTGTCAAAACATATACTTCTGCTTCAAATTCCGTATGAGGTGTTGCAGTACCCGGCTTTGCCAAAACCTGACCTCTTTCTACTTCGTCTTTTTCAACACCCCTCAAAAGCACTCCAATATTATCACCTGCTTGTCCCTGGTCAAGTTCTTTCCTAAACATTTCAACACCAGTAACAATTGTTTTTTTCGTTGGTTTTAGTCCAACAATTTCTACTTCTTCATTAACTTTAACAATACCTCGCTCAACTCTTCCGGTAACAACCGTGCCTCTGCCTTTTATGGAAAAAACATCCTCAACCGGCATAATAAACGGCTTGTCAAGATCCCTTTGAGGTGTTGGGATTTTTTCATCTACAGCAGTCATTAAATCTTCAATAGCTTTAACAGCTTCAGCATCTCCTTCTAACGCTTTGAGGGCAGACCCACGGATTATTACGGCATTTTTTCCGTCGAACTGGTATTTATCTAAAAGCTCTCTTACTTCCAACTCAACCAAATCTAAAAGTTCCTGGTCTTGAACCATATCAACTTTATTAAGAAAAACAACAATCGCCGGCACGTTGACCTGCCGGGCTAATAGAACATGTTCTCTTGTCTGTGGCATAGGCCCGTCCGGAGCGCTAACAACTAATATTGCACCATCCATTTGGGCAGCCCCTGTAATCATATTTTTAATGTAATCTGCGTGTCCCGGAGCGTCTATGTGAGCATAATGTCTTTTTTCGGTTTCATATTCCACATGAGTAATATTGATGGTAATTCCTCTTTGTTTCTCTTCTGGGGCATTATCTATTTGTTCAAAGGATTTTGCCTTAGCCAAACCTTTTTTAGAAAGGACCTGAGTAATTGCGCTGGTTAACGTCGTTTTACCATGATCAACATGACCAATTGTTCCAATATTAATATGCGGTTTAGTTCTCTCGAATTTTCCTTCTGACATTATAAATACTTTAAATTAAATCTGTAATCTGTTTATAAGTAAAAGCCTATTTCAACAATAAGATCAGCTTTTCACCATCCTGGTGTTTCATTAGTTTATATTTTATAGATTTTAATTGCAAGTACTAAAAAAAATTAAATTTCTTTTACTTCCCCTTTTGTCTTAGTTATAATTTTATCGGATATATTTTGTGGTACTTCTTGGTAATGTGATGGTTCCATATATGCCGACCCTCTACCTTGTGTCATTGATCTTAATGTTGTCACATATCCGGACATTTCGGCCAAAGGTACCAAAGACGTAACAATTACGCTATTGGCCCGATGGACACTAGAAAGAATTTGGGCACGTTTGCTGGATAAATCTCCAATCACATCTCCCATAAATTCTTCGGGTATTGTCACTTCTACTTTCATTATTGGTTCCAAAAGCTGCAATTGAGCATTTTTAGCTGCTTCTTCCAGAGCTAAACTACCGGCTATTTTAAAAGCAATATCAGAAGAATCAACATCATGATATGTCCCATCATAAACAACCACTTTCATATCTACCATCGGATAGCCTGCCAATACTCCCATATCCATTTTTTCTTTTGCACCCTTTTCAACCGATGGAATATATTCCGAGGGAATTGACCCGCCTTTTACCTCCGAGAGAAACTGATAACCTTCACCTCTTGGGCATGGTTCAACTCTTAAATAGCAATGACCGTACTGGCCTCGACCGCCAGACTGCTTAATATATTTGCCTTCACCTTTTGCAATATTTTTAATTGTTTCTTTATAAGCAACTTGAGGGCTGCCTACTTTCGCATCCACCCCAAATTCTCTTTTCATTCTGTCTACTAATATTTCCAGATGAAGCTCGCCCATACCGGAAATTATTGTCTGCCCGGTCTCATGATCAGCCCTAATTTTAAAAGTCGGGTCTTCCTCTGAAAGCCTTCCTAGGGCGTACCCTAATTTTTCCTGATCTGCTTTTGTAGATGGTTCGATTGCCAATGAAATTACCGGTTCAGGGAAAGAAATTGACTCTAAGACAATTGGGGCATTT
>MFBN01000044.1:18884-20619 GCA_001776425.1 Candidatus Curtissbacteria bacterium RIFCSPLOWO2_01_FULL_37_9 | reverse complement strand
GTGAATCGCCGGTTACCGAGATTTTAAGTCCGACAATGGCAACGATTTCTCCAGCATAAGCCTCGGGGATTTCTTCCCGAACATTAGCATGCATCAGTAAAATTCTACCGATTCTTTCACGATTATTTTTGGCACTATTAATTACCGACGAGCCTGATTTAAGAGTGCCAGAATAAATCCGGATATAAGTCAGTTTTCCTACGTGCGGATCAATCTGAACTTTAAATGCAAGGCCGCAAAATGGCGCATTAATATCCTGTTTTCTAAATTCCTTTTCATTAGTTTTGGGATCAATTCCCTCAATCTGAGAAATATCCTCTGGGGAAGGTAAAAATTCAACTATCGCATCAAGCAAGGGCTGGACACCCTTATTTCTCAAGCTGGAACCGGCTAATACAGGCACGATTTTGTAATCAATCACTGCCTGTCTTAAAGCTTTTTTTAGCTCCTGATTGGAAATTTCCTCTCCGGCTAAATATTTTTCCAACAAACTGTCATTAGTTTCGGCTATTTTTTCAATTAGTTCGGAACGGTATTTTTTTACATCCTGTGCCATCTCCTCTGGAATTGGCTTTTGAGAAAATTCGATACCACCTTTTTTTGCCGACTCGTCTTCCCAAATAAAAGCTTGCTCTGTTATCAGATCAACTATGCCCTGGAATTTATCTTCTTTACCAATTGGCAAATTATAGACAACCGCAGGAGCACCCAGCCGATTACGAATCGAGCTGATAGTTCCAATATAATCTGCGCCCATCTTATCCATTTTATTAACAAAACAAATTCGTGGAACTTTATATTTGTCAGCCTGGCGCCAAACTGTTTCCGATTGCGACTGCACCCCTTCTTCTGCGTCAAGCACCGTAACTCCGCCGTCTAATACCCGCAAAGACCTTTCCACTTCTGCGGTGAAATCAACATGGCCGGGAGTATCAATAATATTTATCCTGGATTCGATTCCTTTATAAAGACCCTGGTTTGGTGTCCAAAATGTAGTTACGGCTGCCGATACTATTGTAATTCCTCTTTCTCTTTCTTGAGCCATCCAATCAGTGACTGTTGTACCCTCATCAATATTCCCTAATTTGTAAGATTTGCCTGTATAATAAAGAATTCTTTCGGTTGTTGTTGTTTTACCGGCATCAATATGGGCAATAATGCCAATATTGCGAATTCTATCCAACGGGTAGAGCCTGTTATCCTGTTTAGCCGCCATTGATCTGATATCCTTTCAAGTAAGACAAGCAATATATCAGAAGAACCTGAAAGGCGAGGGCTGATCTATTTCTAATTCTTTCGAGCGGATATAGTCTGTTAGCAGTAGCTGTCATTGGATTAAATTGCGGATTAACTGGTGTTTTGTCGGTTTGCAAGCGGAACAGTTGGCAATGATGCTTGGGGATTCGGATGTTCAAGGCTTTTTATTTCATCTTTTATTTCAGCAACCATTGCCCGAAGTACAGAAACTTCCTCATCGGCAAGCTCCCAAGCAGCGTTTTCCTGCCAGGCAGCACCAGAAGCTTGATAAGCCTCACCATATCTGGCCAGTGCCTGTTTTAACTTTACGTCTTCAAGCTCTTTTAGTTTCTTCTTTAAACTTTTCAGTTTTTGTGTTTTTGACTGAGCCATATTTTTTAAATTGCCCTTCTTTCAATAATATATCACTATTTTACCTGTTACAATTGGCCATAATAAACCTAAATACCAATAAACTCCCAAAAATAGGATCTTTATT
>MFBN01000044.1:0-18872 GCA_001776425.1 Candidatus Curtissbacteria bacterium RIFCSPLOWO2_01_FULL_37_9 | reverse complement strand
TGCCTGCCAACCAGGCAGGTTTTGTTTTTCAAGTTTTAGGCCCGCAGTCGAGTCAGACTCGACGAGGACCGCATGGCACTGTATACATAAGCAGCAGAAAAACCCCGGCTTTTATCTCCTTATATAACCTCGAAAGTATGTAATCGCTTATTTTGCATTCATCTCCCGAGTCAGACTCGGGGGTTTTCTGCTAAGCGATTATAAAAAGCTTTTATAAACTAAGCGGGAATTATATATTGATAATTTGTATTATGCAAGCACAATAAATAAATATTGCAAAAAGTAAATCAACTTAAACAACTTATAATTATCCCGAATGTGTTTTTGCCAATAATTCGACCTCTATTAAGCTACCGGTAAAAAATACCAACCCTGCTCTACTTTCACAGGTTTAAAGGTAATATACTTACTAAAATAACTTTCGTTACCAACGGAAATGGGCGAAGGCCTTATTCGCCCTACCAATTTTGCCTTTCGCCTTTTCAGTATTATTCATACACGGCTCAAGGTGCAATTTTGGAAGGACTTCACAAAGTTTTTACCACCTGAAATGGGCAAAAGCTTTGTTCGCCTCGGCAATACGGTGCATTTCTTCTTTTTTGGAAACAGCTTTACCTGTTCCATTAGCTGCGTCTAAGATTTCTTCTGTTAATTTAGCTATTATCAACGGCTTATTCTTTGGAATTGGCGAAATTTCTTTCGCTGATTTGCTTCGAGCTGCCCAAATTAACCATAATATTGCCAAAGATTGCCTCCTTAGTCCCCTAACTTCCATCGGAACCATATAAGATGCACCACCAACCCTTCTTGGCCTCACTTCCATTTTGGGAGTAATATTCTCAAGCGCTTTTTCGAAAGTCTTTACAGGATCCTGACCTTTAGCTTTAATATTTGAAAAAGTCTGATATACAATTCTTTGGGCTAATTGTTTTTTACCACTTACCATTATTTTATTAACCAGTTTTGCAATAAGCGGATTACTTTATATTGGGTCCGGTGTAATAGACCGTTTTTCAACTTTTCCTGTTCTGGGCATTTAAGAAGATTCTCCTTCTATAACTTGAGGTTGAGATGTTGACACTGCACTTGCTCCGAGTGTTGCTGCAGCCTGCGCTCCGGAAACTGCTCCTGATTTCTTGGTTCCATATAAAGATCTCCCCTGCTTTCTACCTACAACGCCGGTTGTATCGTATTTACCGCGAATTATATGATATTTAACTCCCGGTAAATCCTGGACGCGGCCCCCTCTTATTAAAACAACGGAGTGCTCAGCTAATTCATGTCCAATACCCGGTATATAAGCTGTTACTTCTTGCTTGTTTGAAAGACGCACTCTTGCAACTTTTCTTAATGCGCTGTTTGGTTTTTTAGGAGTCATGGTTTTAACTACTACGCAAACTCCTCTTTTTTGTCCAGAAGGATAATAAACATACCGATTCTTTAAAGTGTTAAAAGCACGACGCAAAGCCATAGCCCGAACTCTTTTGGGTTTAGCTTTACGGCCTTTTCGAATTAATTGATTTATTGTTGGCATTTATTTTTCCATTAAGCACAATTTACGATTATTTTCAAAACAAGTTAAGAGATTATAGCAAAAAGAATAATTTTTTAACAAATCAAAACTTATTGAATTTCGGCTCTTTCAGGACTGGTTGGAATTAGGCGTCCAATTATTACGTTTTCTTTCAGTCCGAGCAGTTCGTCTTTTTTACCCTCAATTGCCGCATCAGTCAAAACACGGGTAGTTTCCTGAAAAGATGCCGCAGACAAAAAGCTATCGGTAAAAAGTGCCGCTTTGGTAATACCTAAAATAACGACTTGAGCTGTTGCCGGTTCTCCGCCCTCTGCTAAGACTTTGGCATTTTCCGATGTAAAGCGATACTTGTCAATCAATTCTCCAGGTAATAGAACACTATCACCAGGTGTTTCTATCCTAACTTTTTCACTCATTTTTCTTACAATAACTTCAAAGTGTTTATCATTTATGGCTACCCCCTGTGTTTCATAAACTTCCTGTACACCCAAAATTATATATTTTTGAGCTTCCCTCAAACCTGATGTCGCTAAAACTTCTTTAATATCCAAATAACCGGATGAAAGTGGGGTCCCCGCAGCAACAAGTTGGTTATCGGCTACTTTCAATTCCGCAGTCGGAGCTATAGTATAAATTTTTTCTATAGGCGGCTTTAAGTTAGTACTTTTTATTTTTACCTTATAACCGTCACTCTCCTCTTCTATCTTAACTTTCCCGGCAACCTCCGACAATTGAGCAACAAACTTAGGAACACGAGCTTCAAAAAGTTCTTCAACACGAGGTAGACCTTGGGTAATATCCAAGCCGACAATTCCTCCCGTATGAAATGTGCGCATCGTAAGCTGTGTTCCCGGCTCACCTATTGACTGAGCCGCAATTACTCCTACAGGCGTACCAATCGTGACGAATTTTCTTGTTACTAAATCTACGCCATAACATTTGGCGCATAATCCGTATTTTGCTTCACAAGTCAACACACTGCGAACTAAAACTTCTTTAATACCATTCTTTTCAATTTCATCTGCTTTCTGATCATCTATCAGGCTTCCTTTGGCCACAATTACTTTCTTTCCCTTGACACTAATATCATCTGCTATTATCCGCCCGATAAGTCTGGCTATAAAACTTGCTTGTCTTTTTTCTTCTTTAGAAAAAATAATTCCCTCATTGGTACCACAATCATCCAACCGAACAATAGCATCGTGAGCCACATCAACCAGTCTCCTTGTAAGATATCCGGATTCAGCTGTTTTAATTGCCCGATCTGCAAGACCTTTTCTGGCACCGCGGGCACTAGTAAAATATTCAAACGCGCTAAGACCTTCCCTGAAATTTGATTTGATCGGCAAAGATACTATCCTTCCGGAAGGATCAGTTACTAAACCCCTGATCGCGGCAAGTTGCTTAATCTGTTCAGCTGTTGCTCTAGATCCGCCGGAATCAGAAATAATTTTAATCGAATTTTCTCTGGGTAAATTTTTCCAGGTTAAATCAGCAAGCTCATTAGTTACCGAAAGCCAAATTTCCTGGGACAGGCGCTTTGCTTCTTCTTTGGTAATTAATCCAAGGCTATAATTTTTCTCGATTGCAGATACTTCTTTATCGGCATTTAGAATAATCTTGGGTTTTTCATCTACAATAATACAATCCAATACAGATACGGAGAGACCGGAATAAGTAGCACCCTCAAAGCCCAAATTTTTAAGCCGGTCTATTAATTCAACTACTTCCTCTTCAGGGAACATGTCTATACTTTTACTGATAATCTTTTTAATCGTTGATGCTCCAACAGCCTCGTTGATAAATCGCATGGATTCGGGAATCTGCATATTAAAAAGTACTCTCCCCGGTGTAGTTTCAATAACGTCTGTGCCCAGTTTTAACAATATCTGTTGTCTGATTAATAATTTTTCACTTCTGAGTACAAAGATTATTTCATCCATACTTGTAAAAATGGTACTTAAAGGAGTTATTTGGGGATCCAGCGAAGTAATATAATAAATCCCTAATGCCATTTCTTTATTCGGTAGAGTAATAGGTGATCCGTCTGCCGGCCTTAGTAAATTTCTTGCAGACATCATCAACTCCTGGGCTTCTTCTTGAGCTTTTATTGATAACGGAACATGAACAGCCATCTGGTCACCGTCAAAATCCGCATTAAAACCGGCACAAATACATGGATGTATTCTTATTGCATCTCCCTCTATCAAAATCGGGTAAAATGCCTGTATTCCCAGCCTGTGTAAAGTAGGTGCCCGATTCAAAAGGATTGGATGATTTTTAGTAATTTCTTCCAAAATATCCCATATTTCGCCGCTTCTTCGTTCTAAATAATGTTTGGCGCTTTTGACATTAGGGGCATAACCTCTGGCAATAATTTCGCGCAGAACAAATGGTTTAAACATTTCAAGAGCCATTTCTTTGGGGAGACCTGCTTGGTTTAATTTTAATTCGGGTCCAACCACAATCACTGATCTGCCGGAATAATCGACCCTTTTACCCAACAAATTTTGCCTGAACCTACCTTGTTTTCCCCTCAACATATCCGAGAGAGATCTTAAATTTTGAGATGCACGCGTAGTTTTAATCCTCTGCGAATCTATCAAAGCGTCTACGGATTCCTGCAACATTCTTTTTTCATTCCTTAATATAATTTCCGGAGCTCCAAGTTCAATTAACTTTTTCAGACGATTATTCCTGTTAATTACTCTTCTGTAAAGATCATTCAAATCAGAGGTTGCAAATCTGCCGCCGGAAAGCTGAACCATCGGCCTTAAATCCGGAGGCAATACAGGCAATATTTTAATTACCATCCATGAAGGATTTATAATAGCTTTTCGCATATTTTCAATCACTCTTAGTCTACGGGTAGCCTTAATGTGTTTTTGGCCGGTAGTTTTGGTAATTTCTTCGCGTAGTACTTGCGCCATTTTTGCCAAATCAATCTTATCAAGCACTTTCAGCAAAGCTTCTGCTCCCATTTCAACAGTGATAAAATCATTTGCGTTGTAATCCGCCAATTTCAAATACTCTTCTTCGGACAACAAATCATGTAGTTTTATCGAATTAATCATATCTTGTATATTTTTGTAGATTTCTTCCAAGCGGGTAATTTCCATAGAATGTTCTTCTCGGTTCTTGGCAATTTTGGCACGCATATTAAGTTGGATCTCTTCAATTCTCAAATCTGCCTGTTCTTTAGCTTTAGTTTTGGATTTGATTGCCATAATATCTTTCTTGGATTCTTTTTCTTCTTCTTCGATTTTCTTTTTTAAGATAATTCGGTGTTCTTTCCGTTTTTTATCGAGCTCGTTATCAAGGTTTTTTAAGGTTTGCTTTTTCTTTTCTTCATGAATCTCAACAGTCAGATAAGACGCAAAGTAAACAACAGCATCTATGCTTCTTGGGGAAATATCCAGAAGCAAGCCCATTTTTGATGGACTTCCTCTAAAAAACCAATTATGGACAACCGGCGCAGCGAGATTAATATGACCCATTCTCTCTCTTCGAACACGGGATTGGGTTACTTCTACACCGCATTTGTCACAGATAATTCCTCGATACCTAATCCTTTTGTATTTTCCGCAATAACACTCCCAATCTTTAGTCGGTCCAAAAATTCTCTCATCGAACAATCCGTCTTTTTCCGGTTTAAGCGTCCGATAGTTAATTGTCTCGGGTTTAGTAACTTCACCGCGCGACCAGTTTTTAACATCTTCAGGAGATGCCAGTTTTAAACCTAAAGATTCAAAATCTATGAGCTCGTTCATCCTGTTTGCCTTTCTATCTCCATAGAACGATTTATGCCTACAATATCTTTCTTACTAAGAATATTTTCACTGCCGGAAACAGCAGCAAATTCTTTAACAGTTTGTACTTCAGTTTCATCCAGTGGTATAGTTTTTGCCTCTTCAATGGTTTTTGCCCCGATAGTCTGAACATTAAGACTTAAACTATTTAGTTCTTTGACTAAAACTTTGAATGATTCCGGTATTAATGCTTGAGGAATTTCCATATCTTTAATAATGGCTTCAAAAGCTTTGGCTCTGCCCACGACATCGTCAGATTTAATAGTCAACATCTCCTGAAGAGTATAGGCAGCACCGTATGCTTCCAGCGCCCATACTTCCATTTCCCCTAATCGTTGGCCACCCATTTGAGCTTTACCACCCAAAGGCTGTTGAGTAATAAGAGAATATTGACCGGTCGATCTGGCATGAGTTTTATCTTCAACCATATGGATAAGCTTCATAATGTAGCTGTAGCCGACAACAATCGGTCTATCAAATGGTAAACCCGTCCTGCCATCATATAGGGTTGTCGCTCCGGATGAAGGAAGACCGGCAGACTCAAGCTCATCGATTATTCGATCTTCGGAAATATATTCAAATACGGGCAGAGCGACTTTAAAACCCTTAACATGAGCAGCCCACCCAAGATGAGTTTCCAAAAGCTGGCCAAGGTTCATCCTTGAAAGCACCGAGAGAGGGCTAATAATTATGTCAACCGGCTGGCCGTTAGGCAAATACGGCATATCAGATGATGAAACAATTTTTGAAATTACTCCCTTGTTACCGTGTCTTCCGGCTAATTTGTCACCGACTACGACTTTTCTGATTTGAGCAATCTTAACGAAAATTTTCGTCAATGCCCCGTGCTCGAGTTCATCCCCCTTATCTCGGGATAAAATCTTTACACCAATAACAGTTCCCTTTTCACCATGAGGCATCCTTAAAGAGGTATCGCGGACTTCACGGGCTTTTTCACCAAAAATAGTTCGCAGCAATCTTTCTTCTGCTGTCAGTTCCGTCTCACCTTTAGGAGCTATTTTGCCTACTAAAATATCATTTGGGCCAACTTCGGCGCCAACAACCACAATGCCATCTTCATCTAAATTCGCTAAATCTTCTTCGGAAACATTCGGAATATCACGTGTGGTTTCCTCCGGACCAAGTTTAGTTTCAACAACAGAAATATCGTGTTCCTCAATGTGGATTGAAGTTAATATATCCTCCTTGAAAAGCCGGTCAGAAATGACAATCGCGTCTTCATAACCTAAACCGTCAAAACTCATATAAGCTATAAGCAGGTTTTTCCCTAAAGCGAGCTCTCCGCCTTCCGTAGATGAACCATCCACCAAAATATCGCCTTTTTTAACTTTCTGGCCGATTAATATCTTGGGCCTTTGAGAATGACAGGTACTTTGCGGAGATCTGGTAAATTTCTGAATAGGAAAGACTATTTCTCCATTTTGAGATTTATTATGACTTGTATCCTGCTTTGGGGATGTTTTGATTACAATTTTTTTACTGTCAACATATGTTATTTTTCCTTCTACTGGACTGTGTACAACATCCTGCAAATTATCACCGACCACTGCTTCCATGCCTGTCCCGACAATTGGATCTTCGGGATTAATTAAAGGAACAGCTTGACACTGCATATGCGTTCCCATTAGTGCACGATTAGCTTCGTCATGGGATAAAAATGGAATTAATGATGCGGAAGTACCAACAACTTGCCTGGGAACAACATCGATAAAATTAACTAATGATTGCGCAACTGTAGTAAACTCGCTCTTGTAACGAACCGGTACCCTCTCGTCTTGAATAAATCCATTTTCATCAATAGAAATTTGAGCATGGGTTATATAATAATCTTCTTCATCATCCGCTGCCAAATAAACTATTTCATCAGTCACCTGTGATTTACCGTTTTTTGATTTAATAACCTTTCTGTAAGGTGCTTCCAGAAAACCAAATTCATTGATCCGACAATATAACGACAAATAGGTTACTAGCCCGATATTGGGACCTTCCGGAGAGCGGATCGGGCATATCCTGGAATACTGCGAATGATTGATATCCCTAATGGAAAAAGCCGCCCTTTCTCTGGCAATTCCACCAGTTCCCATAACAGTAAGTCTTCTAAGATTATCAAGTTCTGATAACGAATTCGCTTGATCTAAAATTGTCGAAAGCTGGGAAGAACGGAAAAATTCGTTAATTGCCGAAATTATAGGCCGGGCATTGATTAATGAAGCCGGAGAAGGAACTATATCTGTCGGAGTCAAACTCATTCTTTCTTTAATAACACGCTCGAGTCGTAAAATACCTACTCTGAAAGCGTTTTGGGCTACCAGCTCCCCGACACGTCTGACCCGTCTGTTACCCAGATGGTCAATATCATCAATCCGACCGTTACCGGCAATAAGTTCAAAAAGATAAACAATGGCGGCAACATAATCGGAAGGGGTAAGTATCTGACTGTTTTGATCTTCTTCTTTGGCATAAGCAATTTTATCCTTAATTTTCATTAAGCGTTTCTGGATTTTATATCGGCCGACTTTACCTAATGAATATCGGCGTGGATTCAAAAACATATTTTCAATCAAGCTTTTAGCGTTGTCTAATATGACATGATCACCGGGACGCATTCTTCGATAAATTTCCAGTAATGCTTCTTCCTGTGAAGATGTTGGGTCTTTCATAAATGTATTTTCAAGAAACTTTTTTGAATTTTCGTCTTTAATAAATTCAAATAATTTGTTGATCGATTGATCATCAGAAAAACCGATCGCACGCAAAAATGTAGTAACGGGAAATTTTCTACGCCTGTCGATTTTCACGGTTAAAATATCATTTTTGGAAATAGCAAATTCCAGCCATGAACCCCTCATAGGTCTGATCTCACAGGAATAAAGAACTTTGCCGGTTAAAGGTTCTACTTCTGCAGAATAATAGGCACCGGGCGCCCGCACCAGCTGACTAACAACAGCCCTTTCAATACCGTTGATAATAAAAGAGCCTTTATGAAGCATCATTGGGAGATCGCACAAGAAAACTTCTTGAGTGTTTTTGGCACCGGTCTGTTTGTTGATGACTTGTGCTTCTACTTTAACAGGTAAATCGTATGTTACCCCTTTTTCAATTGCTTCTTCCGGAGAATATTTAGATTTTCCGAAACTATAATTACCAAATGTTAATGTAAAATTCTTGCCGGTAAAATCATCAACCGGAGATATTTCTTCTAATATTTCGGGAATCCCGGTTTCCAAAAAATCTTTGAAAGATTCCCTCTGGACTTCTATTAAATCCAGGGACGGCAAATTAATATTTTTGATTTTTCCCCAAAATATGCGTTTTGACACTAATTTTTTACTTTCTAGTAATGTTTAAGATTACCACTAGTAAACCAATAATCATCATAACGTCATCGATTACCCGCAACTGACGGAAAAAAAGATTTGGTTAATAATGAAAAGACGTTTTATTGGGATAATTCACAGGAACTAAAAACACAACAAAAATAAAAGGTACCAAAAGTACCCCATTAATGGGTGTAATTTAACTTAGTTTATATCATCTATTAATAAGTTTGTCAATCCGGTAGTGCTTTAGCGATATTTTTGAATATTTTGATTATGTTCTTCGATTGTTTTTGCGAAATGAACTTTTTCGTCTAAATCATGTAAATAATAGAAATAATCCGTATTCTCCGGTTGAACTGCTGCCCGAATTGATTCTAATCCGGGATTACTTATTGGTCCGGGCGGTAAACCTAAATAAAGGTAAGTATTATAATTAGATTTAACAGCCTGATAATCTATTTGCGAGATTTGAGGCCACCAGCTGTTATTACTCGCATCATAACCTTTAGCATACTGAACCGTCGCATCAACTTGCAAAGGCAAGCCTGCCTTAATTCTGTTCATCAACACCCCCGCGATAATTGGACGATCTTGGTCAGATTTACCTTCTCTTTCAATAATAGATGCTAATATGATAATCTCATGTTCGGTTAAGTTATTTTCACTGCCTTTTTTTAACATATTTATATCAACTTTTTGTTCAAAAGTGTCCATTAGCTTATTAAATACAAATTCGGCAGTCGCATCCTTGGGTATTAGGTATGTATCGGGAAACATATAACCCTCCTTGGCTAGTTTAATGAATTCGTTTTTATCAAATTGAAAAATATCATTTTGAGAAAATTGTAATTTTTCTTGGAGCTTTTGAGCCTGTTCCTCAATTCGTATACCCTCTGGTAAGGTAATCCAGATATCGATGGCACCATGAGTTAATTCTTCGGCAATATCGCGGGAAGAAAGATTAGCTGATATTCGAAAATCGCCTGCCTGAATATTTTTGCCGATACCCATCTGGGATATCAGCAGTTTAAAAGCAAATGCATTTTTAATAAGACCGGATTTTTCTAAATTTTGAGCGATTTGGGGAACCGACTGACCAGGATTAATTATAAATATGATATCGCCAGCATCAGATGAATTTGGCTCAAGCAAAAAATTATAATATTTATTTAATGCCAAGGGAGCCAATATTAATATAATGATTACTATTATAAAAACGTGGAATTTTTTCTTTATCAACTTTTAACCTCCGAAAAATCAGCCCGGCGGTATTTCCCATTTCTTTTATCGAAAATAAACGTCCGGCCGCAAGAACAAATAACTTTTTGGCTGTTATCTTCCCGCTCAATTTTATGTCCGAGAGATAATTTCTTACCACAACCAACACACTTTCCCTGTAGCAGTATCCATGCTTGAACCGGAGCCAATAATTTTTTAATCATAGACTATCCAAAAAACTTTGTAAAATTATACAGGCTGCTTTCTGATGTTCGTGAGCTTTTCTTTTTTTGGAAGATATTCCTAGTTCAATCATGCTGCTGCGAGCTTGCTGGGATGTTAAAGTTTCATCCCAAAGTATAACATCAAGATTAGGCCTGTGTTTTTTTAGCTCTTTGGCAAACCTTGTAAAATATGATTTTATTTTGCCTTCAACGTACCCAACAATTACTTTAGTTATCATTTGATCATCACAAATTTCGACGATTTTAAAAATAGCGCCATTTAACGACAAATGACTTAGCGTTTTATACGGAGTAGCAAATTTTCCTTGGGAAATCGCCAGTCCGGTTTTTCTTTGACCAAGATCAATACCCAGTATCATTATTTCAATTTTGCAAAGTGTTTTTTATACCAATACCGGCTAATCTTAAAATTATAACTTTAAGCGATCAAATTAAACTTGTAATTACAACCAATCTTTTTGTGTTAGTACCGGGCGGGACACATGTCATTAAAGTTAAGTTACGTCCATTTTGGGAAATCGGAGAAAGCACGGTTAGGTCATGAGGATTAACAATCTTAGCATACTGAACAACAAAGCGTAATCTACGATTCCTTATCTTTACATCTATATCGTCACCAACTTCCAGATCCGAAAGCTTCGTAAAAATTGTCCGGTAATTGTCAGGATCATTAAATTGTGGCAAAACAGAATGTCCGGTAATAAATGAATTACCCACCTCACCAGGTAAAGCGGAACCGGGAAAATGGGCCAAATAATTATAAAAATTCAAACTGTTTACTTTCACTTTAGCTTCATTAATTTTTAATTTGGGAATTGAAATATAAAATTCTTCGGGAATTGGGATTTTTGAAACTTCACCGGATTCATTTGAGGCTATTGAATTATTGTCATTTTGATTCGGATTATTTATTGGAAGAAAATAAGAAAATCCGTCCGGATCCTTGGCAACTTGAACACTATTGGCTAACGATGATTGCACTGAAAGTACCTGACTTTGAGGAATCGGCAGACTCTCGACACCACCGGTTAATCGCGGTAAAGTTACAAACTGCCAAATTAGAATCGGCCAGACAGCGAAAATGATTGAAGATAAGCCAAAAATAGTAATAACCATAAAAAAAAACCTGTCACGGGACTTATTAGGCTTATTCCACCATGAGGTTTTTGATTTTGGAAAAGTTTTAATATAAATTGCGAGTGCCATTTAAATCGCTTCGACCTTAATATTAATCTTATCCTTGTTTCTGGGTAGAGTATTTGTTAAAAATATACTCGGAGAAAAATCTACTTCTACTTCGCCAACATCAGTGTTTTCTTTTATTATTGACCTGGATTCCTTGACGCTTTTGCCGGCTATTTTGTCTTTTAGCTGTGTAAGGTCGAATTTAGGCACAATTTTTGCCCTAAATCTGCCGGATAATACCAATATATTATCGTTTATCTTTGCAGAAGTTTCTAATATATCAATATCTTCGCCTCTAGCTTCCAAATCATTGGAAACTCGATCTTTTAACGACTCTGCCAAATATTTTCTCAGGTTTACCTGGTCATAGACTATTGATGATGTCACAACCTCCATCTCAAGATTTACCAAAGATGCTTCTTCGTCAACTTTTTTATCAAACCGTAAATTTTTTACTGTGACAATAATTGCCTCACTGTGGATTTTTCGTCCGTTGGCTTTTTCCATAAGAGATGCTTTAGCTTTATCGGAAAGTGTTTGTGTAAGTGATTTCTTCAATCCATCCAGGTCCTCCTGGGAAACCACTGTTACCTGTTTTTCATCACCGCCTGAAAACGCAGAATCGCTACGGGCGGAATAAAGCAGCTCATCATAACCTTGAATTGTAAAATCAGTACCGCTGGAAACATTACCGCTTGGACCAAATTCGACAGCGGTTACACCTGTGTTGCTTTGTCCAGGAATCGAAGCGCTTCTTGAAGCAATTTTTACATCCGAATCCAAAATAAATTTAAGGCCATTTTTGCTAATAATTACAGTTTCTTTTGGAAATGCGACAGGTGTAACAGTCCAGTTAAATGCAGTAATCGGGCCTTTGGCTTTTTCGCCCAGCTTTTTGGACCCGGTGGCCACAGCTTTTTGGGAACCGCTTTGGGTACTTGTAAGTTCCGCTCCCGAAATCTTTTGACTGCCTTCACTAAAATTATCAGCTAAAACTTGGGCTGTAAAATTATTTTCCTGGGCATCAGACTTCACTTTAATAATCACCTCTGCCGATGTTAAAAACTGTCCTCCAACAAATGTACCAACAATTAAAATTAATACTATGCCAATTAAGCCAAAAATCATCTTTTTAGCGAATTTTCTTTGGCCGATTAATTTCAATAAATTAGGCAACCAGCCGATTGAGACTAAATCTTCCGTAATGCCAGCTCTTTGCGCAACTGCGGTTTTAGTTATTTGATTTTCATCATTTGTTCCCTGATCTGTTTTTGGGCTATATCTTATGTCAGGCGATAAATCATCAGCTGTTGGTGCTGTATGGGGAAAAGTTTCACTTTCTATTTTCGGGCTATTTTCTGCAGGTTCTGTTTCTTCTGAAGAATCCTCCGGTTTATCAATATTCCCAATATCACTGCGGCTATCAAGCAGAATATCTTCTCCTTCTACAAAACCTAGTTGATTACTTATCGGCGGGGCTTTTGATGTATTGATCTTTCCTTTTTCCAATAAAGTTGGTTCATAGCCAAGAATATCCGCTGCTTGTGCAGATGCCACTGCCTGACTCAATTTAAGGCTATCCATAATATCAATTTTAGGTTCATTTTCGAAAATGTCCTGCCAATCTTCATAGGTAGTTTTTTTTATGATATCAGGCGATGTGCTGCCATAAACAACAATTCTTGCTGGTAAATCTTTTGAAGGACTCTTTAACTGGGTAATCAGATTTTTAACATTTGTGATATTAACTTTTGCCTTGAAAGACTTTGATTTAATGACACTGTTATTTTCAACTAAGTGTACTTCACAAAAGTTTTCAAATAATCCAACGAGAACTGCCCGCGGCGTTACGGATTCTTCAATCTTTAGCAGGTGATTCACAGCCGCAGAAAACGGGATAAAAGCCTGAGCATCAAGATCCAAATCTTCGGATAAATTCTTGAGCAATCTGGAAGTATCTTTCGTCAACTTTCCATCTTCTTCCAGCCAATTTTGGCTTAAACCGTAAGTTACCTTGGAAACATCATTCTGGGCAATACTGGCTGCTTTGTCGATAGCTTCTGCTGACTGATGCACCAAGTTATCAATATTACCGATTGATTTCGTATAATGTCCTAAAATATCAACCTGCTCCTGATTAAAAGCCCAAATTATTGCCGTTACTTTATCAGGTTGAAGAATGAGGGAAAGAAAACAGGTTTTGTCTATTTTTTCTTTTTTTAATAAATTTGAAAGTAAATTCCCAACTCCCATAACTGAAAACAATTATATATCAGCCCAGCTTACCCGTCTAATAACCATTGATAATGGATAAGGATATGTACAGAAAACTAATAGATATAAATTAAGTGGTTATTGATCAGATTAAGTTTAAGTTATGCAATTTAAAACTTACTAGTATCGGGTTGTTATTCTAAGAGTAATAAATCTTCCGGCGATAATTCTGCTGGGGTAGTTGCCTCACTGGTTGCTTCAGGCAGGTCTCCAAAACCGTCATTTATGCGTTTTGGGATTAAAGGAGGTTCTTCTACTTGTTGGTTAATATCAACTTCTGTTTTTACAGGTTCACCTTTCTTACCAAGCACAAAAAACCAGACTATAGCGGCAATAATCGCCAAAAGAAGTACAGCTGCGGTGACAATTGCGATTAATCTCATTTTATCGAGTTTTGAAGATCCTCCTTCTTCGGGAATATTTTCAACATTATTAGCCTGAGGCGGGGTATAAGGTGCCGGATCAGGCTGGTTGTTTTCTAATGTTGGAGTTATGTTCGATTGAGCATTTACGGGTTCTGGAATTTTTGGGTCCGGCACTGAGGATTGATTCAATTCGGGCTGCTGGGGCAATTGCGCATTTGACTCAAGTGGAGACAATGTTGATTGTTCCGGCAAAGGAGAAGGTTTAATAGACTGCTCCAGAGGCGGTATATTCACTAATGGATTTGTTGTCTTTTGCTGTGCAGTTAATCCCCCCGCTTCCTGGGTAATTTTACTTAAAAGTTGGTCCGGTGTTTGGAAAGGAGAAGCAGATTGCGTTTGGGGTTGCGACGGTGCATTCGGAACAGCAGAACTTTGATCTGTAGTTTTCTGCTCGGCAACTACAAACTGGCCTGGCTGGATAGGATTTTGTGGTTCTGAACTTCCTTGGGGTAATGTATTATCTTCTGGGGCAGTTGGATCCACTAATTTTTGCCTTTCTTAGAACTTATTGTAGCATATATTCGACGAATCCCGGCTCCGGCTGATTCCTCTTTTATAACTTTAAAAAAACCTAAAGAATTAGTCAAATTTGCATGAGGCCCGCCGCAGAATTCTTTAGAGTAAGCATCCTCAATTTTGCCGGTTTTACTTATGAAATAAATATTGACTAAATCGCCATATTTTTCAGCAAAAAGCCCAATCGCGCCGATTTCATCCGCAGATTTTTTAGGCATGATTTCTTTGGAAACTTTTAAATTGTCCTTTATCTTACCATTAACAATTTCTTCAACTTTTACAATTTGGCCCTCTGTCATTTTTTGGGAGTGAGAGAAATCAAACCTTAGCCTTTCTGCGGTAATGTGGGAACCTGTTTGATGGACGTGTCGACCTAAAACATCACGCAAAGCCTGATGAAGAAGATGAGTGGCTGTATGCAGTTTGGCAGCCTGTTCTGATTGGATGGCCAAACCGCCTTTTGTTTTTTGGCCAGCAGCACGTGATAACTGCTGATGTTTTTTAAGCTCTTTTTTAAAGCCTCCAATATCGACTTTTTTGTCGTTTTCGGCGGCGAGCTCGATAGTTAATTCAATAGGGAATCCAAAGTTCTGGTAAAGATCAAAAGCGGCCTTGGCGGAAATTTCGCCTTTGATTTTCTCAAATTGTCTTATGCCGGCTGCAAGAGCCTTTTTGAACTTCTCTTCCTCGCCTTTGAGCTCTTCAAAAATTGATTTTTGAAACTCCTCGAGTTTCGGATAAAAGCTGCCATGGATTTTGATAACTATTTTGGCTAACTCTTCGAAAAAGTCTTGTTTGATCTTGAGAAACGCGGCATGACGAATCGTTCTTCTTACCAGACGGCGCAAAATGTAGCCGCGCTCAACGTTGGACGGAATGACACCATCGGCGATTAAAAAGACAGAGGCACGCAAGTGATCAGCGACAATACGGGCCGATTTAAGATTAAAAACGCCTGACCAGTCCTCGATCCTTTTTACAATCGGTAGAAAAACATCAGTTTCATAAATAGTAGGCGCATGGTTCAAGACCATGAGCATCCGCTCAAGACCCATGCCGGTGTCGACATTTTTTTGAGAAAGGGGTTTGTATAATCCATCTGTTTGTTTGTCGTACTCCATAAAAACATCATTCCAAATCTCCACAAATCTTTCTGAATCCTCAGCTGGCCCCCTTTTCAAGGAGTCTCCTTTAAAGGGTTGGGTATCATAAAACATTTCGGTGTCGGGACCGCATGGACCAATCGGGCCAACCGGCCCCCACCAATTTTCTTTTTTGCCGTATTTATAAATGCGGTTTTCACCCACACCTAACTTTTTCCAGACTTGATATGATTCTTCGTCAAATGGAGCATCTTTATCCCCGGCAAAAACAGAAACATATATTCTTTTGGCATCAAGCTTCAATTCATTTATCAAAAATTGATATGACCAGGAAATTGCCTCTTCTTTCCAGTACCCGCCAAGACCGATGCCGTCTCGCCTCGATCCGTCGGAGCGGGCAGGCGAGGCAGGATCACCGAGTGACCAGTTGCCAAGCATTTCAAAAAAGGTGTTATGGACGCTGTCGCCGACATCATCAATATCGTCAGTTCTAAGACACTTTTGGACATTAACCAAACGATTGCCCTCAGGATGAGGTTGACCCAAAAGATAGGGAACTAATGGATGCATTCCCGCAGTGGTAAAAAGGACTCTTTGCGTGCCGGCAAGCTCGACAGATTCCGGTGGAACAAGAGAAGCCGAAGGAATAATTTTATGACCTCTATCCTCAAAAAACTTCAAATATTTTTGCCGAAGCTCGCCTGATTTCACTTTGGATAAATTATATTCTCAATGTTCATGTAATTTCATCTGAAATTATAGCAGGGAAGTAAAAAAATATATGCTTATCAAGTCTTTTTGCAAACGGCAAGAGTCGGCGTGAGAAAAATAACCAAGATACGATTGCAATGAATGGTTTGAAATATTTCCTTTTATGACTTTTTTAATTATCCTTCTTTTTGTTTTGGTTCTTGGCAAAATATAATGCGGTAAAACAATATAACCGCAAAAGTCTATTCCCCATGAAAGTTTGCAAAAACAGGTCTTATTGGGATGAATTTCTAAATCAAGATTGTTTCCAAGATATTGTTTTACTGTTTTAAAACAGTGTAGCAAAGCTGTTTTGCTTTGATTTAACAGTAAAAAGTCGTCGGCGTAGCGGAGATAATACTTAATTGTTAATCTATGTTTTATGAATTGGTCAAGTTCGTTAAGGTAAATATTGGCAAAAATTTGGCTTGTTAAGTTACCAAGGGGAATACCCTTATTTGTATTTTCTTCTTTGTCATCCTCGCATACGCGAGGATCTGCTTCTCGGTCTAGCCGAGAATGACCCGTATAAAAACTATCAATTATTTCACCAATTATCCAAAAGATATCTCGATCTTTAACTTTAGTTTTTATAAGCTCTTTTAAAATTTCATGGTCAACAGAGGCAAAAAACTTCTTAATGTCCAATTTCAGCACCCAACAATCTTGCGTGTAGTTTTTACTGACGCCTCTTGTGAACCTTTCTAGCCGCCTGACTGCTCTGTGAGTACCTTTATCTAACCTGCATGAATATGAATCGTAAATAAAAGTTTTGTCGAAAACTCCGTAAAGGTATTTATACAAAAGGTGGTGGACTATTCTATCTGCAACTTCCGCTTTGTGGGTATGTCTTCTTTTGGGGTCGCTGACATAAAATTCCATGTATTTGCCGTGTTTGTATGTTTTGTTTATTAGTCTCGCGTGAAGTAGAAATAAATTATCCTCGAGGTTTCTCTCAAAAACCTGTACATCAAGTTTTTTGCACTTTCCCTTTTTAAATTCTTCCCATGCTTGAAAAATGTTTTCAATTGATATTAAGCTGGAATAGGAACTTCTCGATAAGCTCGAAGTATAAATATTATTGTTCGAATGAAATTGAGAACTTTCCACAACTTTAATTTTTGATTTCTAAACTTTGAACTAATAACAATGCCCCCCCCCCGAACCTTTTAGCCTCGATATCCCGATTTTTGCCAGGCTTTATGATTTTTACAAAAATCTGAGTGACATTTTATTGCTCTTTCCTAAAACCAAGCGCTTTACACTTGGTCAAAAGATTGATGAAGTGACTTTAGCAACCATTGAGTATGTGATTTTTGCAGGCTATGCTACGAAAGAACGCAAATTACCCATTTTGGAAAAAGCGATTGTCAATGTAAATCTTCTGAAAATTCTACTAAGACTTGCCAAGGACACAAATGCTCTCGATAACAGAAAGTACATTGCCCTTGAGCAAAGTATTCTGGAAATCGGCCGCATGCTGGGCGGCTGGAAACGCTCCCTCTAAAAGATGAGCAAGACACTACCGAGGAACGGCCGCCAATGTTCGGATTGTGATCGTCAGGCTTCAGATTCGCATTGACGTTCAGGTTGCCATCACCGTTGACGTTGGCGTTGACCATGCGGCCGTCGTTGCGCGAAGCAACTAATCTGCGCCATGCACCATCTATAGACACCGCAGCTTGATTGCTCTCGCTGCTGAATTTTATCCGGGAGCGAGCCAAGGAAAACCCCAAGCATCTCCACTAGCGCAAAGGCACGGAGTGTCTTGCTTTTCAACTGCACACTCCAGGCATCCGTAAACACCTGGACTCCGGCAGCTTTTTTGAAAATCAAGGATTTCGGTGACTCAAATCCGTGGACTTGAGTTCATTAACCTACTATCAAAAGCAATATATCGCAAAAAGATTAAAGTTTAAAGGGATTAAAAGAGAAAAGTATCAAAGCTTTAAGCTTTTACACTCCCGAGGAACGGCCGCCAAAGTTCGGAAAGTGAACGTCAGGCTTCAGATCCGCAAGGACGAGCAGGTAGCCATCACCGTTGACGAGGGCGTTGACCATGCGGCCGTCGTGGCGCGAAGCAACGCGGACCCATGTGCTTTTTTCATCTAAGTAATGATCTGTAAATAGTTTGCTGTCCTGGAATGCAACAATATACTGGTTCAGGCTTAATAATTTTCTGCCGTTTTCCCTCGTCCTTTCAAGAAGTTGGTCTTCCGTAGTATCAAGGTACGGAGCGTTAATTGAAACCTCATAATCAAACCAGCCGGAGGGACTGTAATCATTTGTTACAGGGTTACCCTCTTGTACACTGTAGCTACCCATTTCCGGGTACATTTCACCCAATTTATGTCTCCCTGCTTGCGTTGCGACTTCGGGTGGGAGATAACCGACCCTTTTGCCTTCTTTCTTGAGTTTTTCAAGTCCTTTTTGAGTATAAGTGCAAGGAGGAACATCAAATGTTTCATCAAT
>MFBN01000043.1:18001-19556 GCA_001776425.1 Candidatus Curtissbacteria bacterium RIFCSPLOWO2_01_FULL_37_9 | reverse complement strand
CACGGGAACCAACCTTCTTCAGGATAGCCATCCCAGCCATGTGCTATGTAAATTCTTTTCTTCATAGAATTAAAAATTTTCTTCCCCCAAAATGCGAAACCGCCAATTCGTTTTTGCCCCCAAAATCCAATACAAATTAGTTGCCGAGCCCCGCACCAGAACAAGTTCGGTGCGGGATAAACTCCGCGAGGCGAACCAAAACCTCTTGAAATTTCCTTTCTGGTGCCGAGGGAGAGATTCGAACTCTCACGGGATTTTAATCCCATGGGTTTTTGAGACCCACATGTCTACCATTCCATCACCTCGGCCGGCGTCGCAATCAAGCCCTTTAGCTTGCAATGACAGTTGCATTATTATATTATTTTTGCAGCCCAATTTCTAATTGGACAAAAAATGACTATCCAGGAAATTTACGAGCTGGCAATTAAACTGGGGACAGAGGCGGATCCCCGCGGTAAGGAAGGCGTCAAAAAGTACTTAGCACGCCAGAAAAAGACTTACGAAGAATTGCCGGCAAAGAAAAAAGAGGATTTTGATCTAGAATCCCTTAGAAACCCTTATTCAGACACGCGTGTCTTATTCGGCGACTTAAAAAAGCCAGTTAAAAAAGTAATGGCCGGTATTGATTTTGATGCCGGTGAGGTAGTTTTGGCCGATAGATTAAACGAAAAAGGCGAAAACATTGATCTTTTGATTGCTCATCACCCGGCAGGCGGCGCTCTTTCCTCGCTTCATGAAGTTATGGACATACAGGTGGATTTAATGGCTTCATACGGGGTACCGGTTAATGTTGCAGAAGGAGTTTTGGCTGATCGGATTTCCGAAGTAAGGCGAAAAATCGGTCCGGCTAATCACTACCGAAGCGTTGATGCGGCCAGACTTTTAGGCATGCCTTTTATGTGTATTCATACGGTTTGGGACAATATGGGCTGGCGTTTTATGGCCGATATCTTTGAAAAGAAGGATCATGAAACTGTCGGCGACGTTTTGGATATTTTGCGTTCGATTCCGGAATACAAACAGGCGATCAAGTTTAAGGCAGGACCATCTCTTTACACAGGAAATGAAAGAAACAGGGCCGGTAGGGTGGCTGTTGCCGAGTTTACCGGCGGAACAGAAGGGGCTAAAGAGATATACGAGAAGCTGTCGCAGGCCGGAGTAGGCACAATCATTTCCATGCATACTTCGGAAGAACACAGGGAAGAGGCCAAAAAATACCACATCAACTTGATTATTGCCGGCCACATGGTTTCCGATTCAATCGGTGCCAATTTATTCTTGGATGAATTGGAAAAGCGCGGAATTATTGTTATTCCGGCCTCCGGTTTAATTAGAGTCAAAAGATTGAATAAAACAAAGAAATGAATCCAGACAGAAAGTTTAATCATGGAAAAGAAACAAAAAGAATAGACAGGGAGTTTGATTCCCATTTTTTGGATTGGCTTCGCGCTATTTCGCGAAATCCACAAATAGCTGATTTGCCTGATACAGAAGAGGAAATCAAAAAATGGATGGATGAACATCCTGAAGAAACTGAACAGCTTGAAAAAAATCT
>MFBN01000043.1:399-17987 GCA_001776425.1 Candidatus Curtissbacteria bacterium RIFCSPLOWO2_01_FULL_37_9 | reverse complement strand
AAGAATATGCACTCGATATTTCTTCTATTCAAAAGCAGGAATAAATGATTTACGTAACTCTCCTTTGTCCGTTTGCTTTCCTTCGACTGCGTTCAGGACAGGTCGCTTGGGAATACAGAAGAACGGGTAGATTTATATGATTAGTGTTACAGAATTGAGGTCGGGTACTGTATTTGAGGAAGACGAGATGTATTTCCAAGTTATTTCCTATGAGCACATTAAAATGGGGCGGGGATCAGGTACGGTTAAAGTTAAGGTAAAGAACTTGCAGACTAATGCCAACATTGAAAAAACATTTACAACCGGAGCAAAAGTTCAACAAGCAGAATTAAACCGAAAAAACGTTCAATATTTATATAATGATAAGTCCGGTTGTCATCTGATGAATATGACTACTTTTGAACAAATGGTAGTTCCAATTTCTCAAATTGCCAGTATCAAGAAATTTTTAAAAGAAGACATGGATGTTACGTTATTAACCATAGAAGATAAAACTGTTGCTGTCGAAATCCCTAAATTATGCGATTATAAAATAGCCCAAACCGGAGGCTCTGCACGAGGTAATACCGTTGGAGCTTCGTATAAAGATGCTGTTCTGGAAAACGGTTTGACAGTTAAGGTTCCATTATTTATCAAAACCAATGAAATTATTCGTGTTGACACCAGAAGCGGTGACTACGTGGAAAGAGCAAAGTAAGTTTTTAAAGAGAAGCAAATAATCCTGCCAAAAGTCTATTGCCTACGCTGAAAATATCAACACTATAAATAACCAATATACCTACTGTAACAAATTGTGTTACAAGTCCCCAGGGAAGCTGAAGTCGGGATTGCAGCTTATGTCCGAGCCAATCCAGCCATGAAAACGGTGGAATTTTAAATCCGAACATCCAGGAGGGTGCTTCCAGCCAGTCCGGAAGCTGGGCAGCAATTACCATTGTAAAAAGATATACAGGATCAACTAAATTCCTGAATATAACAAATACTAAAACAAACCCTAAAATAACATCAATTGCAGCCTCGATTTTAAGTCTGGTTACCGATTTTTGCCGATGATTTGTACCTGCATCCCAATGAGGTATCAAATCCGCTACAAAATGCGAGATTATTGCCAAAGGTATTCCTATTATGGGATTTACGAATTTTACAGCTATACTTGCCCCGATCAATGCGTGCGCGGTTGCTGTCATTTAAAAAACCAGTCTAGCTGGTCGTGTGAATCATAATAACATATAACATGTGTGTTGAGCAAGTTGTGTTGAGCAAGTCGGATGTATATCTGATATACTATGAAATTGAAATTTAGAACTACAATTTCCAACCTAAATGCTTCCGGATTCAATCGTAATTAGTTTTTTTTCGGTATCTGCGAATTTAATATTTTTTATAATTGCTGTTATATTGGCAATGTTTTTGTTCTGGAGAGCAGGCAGGTATGAGTTGATCAGCTCCGAGATACTTTTCGATGTAATAGGGGTCTCAATTGCCGGTTCTTTATTATTTGGTAGAATATTTGATTTTTTACTCCGACCTGAGTTCTATTATTGGTCAATTAAAAAATTGGTTTTCTTTAATATCTATAGCGGATTTAATTTTTGGGGAGCATTGATCGGTGTTGGAATAGCCGTAACATTTCTACTGAAGATTAAAAAAACCAATATTTGGTACGTATTTGATTATGCCGCTGCTCCGCTTGCATTATCCTTGGCAATTGTCTCATTAGGTAAAACTTTAACCGGTGATATTTCTTTCTACACGTTGAATTTGTTTTTCAATATAAAAATCGGTTTTTTAAAAATATCCAATACCCAATCTTTATATTATTTTGGTAGTTATTTTATATTGTTTTGGTTACTTAAAAGGTTAGAAACCCAGAAAAAACATATAGGATTTTTTTCGAATTTATTTTTATGCTCAATTATGATTATTAATCTGATACCAAACTTAAATATTATGTATCGAATAGGTATTAATCATGTTTTGATTAATCAGATTTTAATCTTTTTGATAATTCTGGCCTTTGTGTTAGCAAATTGGTACTTTCTTGCTAAAAGAAACATAATTAACGATTCCAAAAATATATTTGCTTATATTTTACTGGTTATGTTTAAGATGAAAAGAATGATTTTCTCAATTGAAGAAACATTGACTACTGCCAAATCCGCTATTTTTTTCCCGGCTTATCTGGTAAAATCGTTTTACTGTATATTGAGGTTTGTTGTGCACGAACTCTATTTGGGAATATGCGGCTTTTTAAAAGTATTCAGAGGAACTAAATGATTAATCTGGAAACATTAAAAAACAAAGTAGTAAAACAACGTAATACAGTTGTTGCGGCGCTGAAGCGGTTAAAACGTGATGACCCTTTTTCCAGTGAAGACAGATCTTTGATTGTCGAACCAGGTACGGACGCCGCCCAATTATTCGGTCATGAACAGGCTGTTGTTTTAGAAAATAAGCTCAAAGCAGATCTTAAAGAAATTGAATTGGCTTTAACGAAAATAACAAAAGGAACATATGGCATTTGTGAAAAATGCAAAAAGAAAATTGATTATGCAAGGTTGGAAGTTAAACCGCAAGCTAATTATTGTATGAAGTGCGAGAAAGAACTTGAGCCCAAAGAATAAATTATTATTGGGATTTATAGTTATTCCATTTGTAATTGTCTTAGATTTTCTTTCAAAAATTTACGCCCAAAACTTTCTGTTTGTGATTTGCAATAAGGGTATTTCTTTTGGTTTGGGTAATGTAGGAATTAGTTTTTTAATAAGTGGATCATTATTGACTTTATTAAGTTTTCTTCTTGTTAAAGAAAATAATAAGGTATTTGTAATTTCATATTTAATGATACTGAGTGCAGGATCAGCCAATTTTTTAGATAGGTTGCTTAACGGCTGTGTAAGAGATTTTATAAATATTGGGGCTTTTTTGCCATATTTGAAATTTTTGCCGCTTTTTAATTTGGCAGATTTAACCTTGACTGCAGGATTTGTAATCATGCTTTGGAAAACCGTAATCAAGCTACCAAACATAAAGTCTTAAAATGTTCGAAATTATTTACGAGGATGATTTTCTTCTTATTATTAATAAAGCTTCGGGTGTAGTGGTTAACCGAGCCCAAACATCAAAAGAAGTAACGCTTCAAGATCAGATCTCCGACTATTTTAAATTAGGCGGCAAATTGGGACTTGGTGATAGGGCGGGCATAGTGCATCGGCTTGATCGCGAAACTTCAGGACTCTTGGTTGTAGCTAAAACACAAAAAGCGTTTGATGATTTGCAGATGCAATTTAGACAAAGGATTGTTAAAAAAAAATACATAGCTCTTGTGCATGG
This sequence comes from Candidatus Curtissbacteria bacterium RIFCSPLOWO2_01_FULL_37_9, assembly GCA_001776425.1. GTDB lineage: Bacteria > Patescibacteriota > Microgenomatia > Curtissbacterales > GWA2-41-24 > MFBN01. The sequence goes on along the minus strand of MFBN01000043.1, from coordinate 14,654 downwards.
TTTCGTTAAAGGACACCAGGGATCGATTGTTGCAGAAATTGGCAGAGTGGGAAAATTTGGTAAATTCGGAATTGTTAAAGGAGCCCGGGAATCAGTTTCGGATTATATTGTTGAAACACAATATATTATGCCTGATGATCATTTCAACCAGTTATTACATCGATACAAGTTAACGAAAGTAAGAATTAACTATTTGAGAAATCATGCAAAAGAATATGCGCTTCTTTCAATTTTTCCCAAAACCGGCAGGACCCATCAGGTAAGGGTTCATCTGAAAAGTATAAATCATCCGGTTGTCTCTGATTTGATTTATACACCCAATAAACTCTTAACTTTTGATTTAACCTGGTGCCCGCGGCTTTATCTGCATGCCGCACAAATTGAATTTACGCATCCGCAGAGTAAAAAAGCTGTAAAGTATACAAGCCAATTGCCAAAAGACCTGGATTTTGCCCTTGGAAAATTGATTCTCCTTCGCCTCTCAAAGCGGGGTTTTTCTGGGCAAGCAATTGACAATTAGCCACTTTGGATTAACAATTGATTAGAGTACTGCCTGCCGAGCTTGCTCGGTTAGGTCAAATTTACTTTGACCATGGAAAATCTATTTTTTCAGTTAGCTACTGTTTTAGTACTGGCGAGCATTTTTGGGATTATTGCCAGACTTTTTAAACAACCGTTAATCATTGCTTACATTTTTACAGGGATTGTTATTTCTGTTTTTGCTGTTTTTAAGAGTTTTGATAGAGCATTTTTGGATATATTGGCAAATTTTGGAATAGCCTTCCTATTATTTTTAGTTGGAATTGAGTTGAAAATTGAAGATCTTAAATATGTGGGAAAAGCAGCGATTTTTACAGGATTTGGACAAATATTTTTTACGGCACTGGTTGGTTTTATAATTGTAAGCGCATTGGGTTTTCCTGTGGTTCCGGCAATGTATATTGCGATTGCTTTAACTTTTTCATCTACAGTTATTATCGTCAAATTACTTACGGAAAAACATGATTTGCAGTCACTTTACGGGAAAATAGCAGTTGGTTTTTTGCTTATTCAGGATTTTGTGGCTGTTTTAGCTTTAATGTTTCTTTCCGGATTTAGCGTTGGCAAGACTCCTCATATTGGCGATATCATGTTGATTTTCGTAAAAGGATTTTTCCTTTTTATTTTTACATACATTGTCTCAAAAACGATTTTAAAATATGTTTTAAAACTAACTTCTACTTCAGTTGAGTTATTGTTTATTTCTGCTATTGCCTGGGCTTTTTTAATGGCGGCTTTTGCCCAACGGATAGGTTTTTCTATTGCAATTGGTGCTTTTTTAGCGGGAATAGCGATCGCGTCTTCACCTTACAGAATTCAAATTTCTGCCAGAGTTAAACCTCTCCGTGATTTTTTTATCGTGATTTTTTTCATTTTACTTGGAGCTTCCATGTCAATAGGCGCGTCCGGAGTTCAAATTTCTCATATGATTATTCTTTCCTTATTTATATTAATCGGGAATCCATTAATAGTTTTGGCTATCATGCTTCCATTGGGTTTTAGGAATAGAACTTCATTCTTAACATCAGTAACAGTAGCTCAGATTTCCGAGTTTTCACTTATTCTTATGGCAGTAGGTTATGAAATAGGCCATTTAACAACCGAGATGGTTTCACTTGTATCAGGAGTTGGCATAATCACAATTACACTCTCATCGTATTTAATTCTATACGGTGAGAGAATTTACAAGTTTATTCAAAAACCGTTTACCAAACTTTTTCCTGAAAAAGCACGTGATCCTTATGTGTTACATAGAGAATTACTTAAAGATCATGTTATTTTGATAGGTGCAGAACAAATGGGTTCTGACATATTGGAATTTCTTAAATCTAAAGTTGCCGATAGAGAACAGATAGTAGTAGTTGACTTTAACCCGGAGATTATAAATAGCATCCGGGCAGCGGGCTTTAATGCGGTATTTGGGGATATTAGTGACCCTGAGGTACTTGAGGAACTTGAGCTTGGCAGGGCTAAGCTGATTATTATTACTGATCCTGATCTATTAGATAGCGCACTTTTGATCAAATTTGCCAAAGACAAAAATTACAAAGGTCCATATGTTGCCTCAAGCTATTGGCTGCATGATGCCATTAAATTATATGAAACAGGAGCCGATTATGTAGTTGTTCCGGAAACAGTCGGGGGTAAACATATAAGCAGACTGCTTGCGGAAAACTGGGAAGATTTAAATAATATTAAAAAGCAAAAAAGCAAGCATTTTGAACAGTTACTTTCGCACAAAATTTTTTAACAATTCTTGCCGAATTCTAATTTGCTTGTTAAAATTAATGTAAAGGAGGGCAATCAATATGGGCTCATATGGGGGATTTTATAAAGGTGAGAAAAAAAAGCAGAAGAAAAAAATACTAGAAAAAGAAGCTCTTAAATCGATTAGGGTATATACTCCTCCTAAAGTAGAGATCCTCGGTAAAAAAGGTAAGGGATAAATCCTTAAGCGAAAGCTTAAAGGGTATTTTAGGGCGCTGAGCTGGTAATTTGATGACAAAATATCCAGCCTGGCAAAGACGCCAATTTCAAAAGCAGTGGGGTAATATACTGGCAATTTTTATTTCGATTGCCCTAATTTTTGCTATTCTGAACGGGTTAATTAAAACATTTTCTCTTAAAAAATATCTGGGGGAATCAAAATGGGATTCTAAATCTTCTTTTGTAATGGCTTCAGGGACAAATCCTGCAGCAGTTGTGGTGTATCAGACTGAGCCTAAAAGAATTGTTATTTTTAAATTAGGCGAAGATAAATATTATTTTACGGGAAAACAGCAGAACCCTTTGCAGAAACTTTCAAAAGCAGTTAATGAAAATAACGGACAGGAATTGACAAAAATCTTGTCATTGGCGTTTCGTGCGGATATTAAGTATTATCTTTTTCTAAAAAATAATGACAGTTTAAATAAAGAAAATATAAATCAGATGTTTAAAAATTTCGCATCTTTGGGTACACCTCTTGTTATTGTCAAAGGAATGAACAAAAGTGTAAAGGAAACAAATGTTACTCGAAAAGACCTGTTTAAGTTATGGTGGCAAATTAAATCTTTAAGCATAAATAGGGTAGAAATCGTTGATTTATCTAATTTAAGTCAGGAGATTGTAACTGCTGATAAGCAAAAAGTTATTGGTGTAGACGAAGAAGCATTTAACGCAAAAATTACACCATATCTGGATAATAATGCATTAATTAATTCAAATTATAAGTTAAACTTGCAGAATGCTTCCGGCAATTCATCTGTTGGATTATTAGCTGCTGATTTTATTAATACAGTTGGCTTTCATGTTAACGATTCTAAATATGTTGATGAAGTAGAGGATCAAACTAAGATTTTTGTATCAGGTAAAAAATCGTATGCTGCCCGTAGTTTGGCAAAAATATTCGATTGTGATATATTTAGCCGGCAAAATGAGGCGGGTGATGAGCAGATTACGCTAATTATCGGCCGTGATTTCGCAAAAAGATATTACCAATGATTTTTGTTAGTCTGGGAATAGGCGTTTTAGTTATCTCTTTCATAATTGCTTTTATTTCACTTTTGAAAGAACAGAACAAAATTATGAAATTGTCCTCAAAAAATGCAGTTAATAATGTTAATCAAGAAATTAAAAAGGAAAATGTAGAAAATAAGAACAACCTGGTAGATAGAATAAACTTGGCTCCAGAAATTTCGCATCACCTAACAGAGTCATCTAAATTAACAAATCTCAACCAAAAGAATATCGAACATTCTAAAGACGAAAGTTTTCCGTGGGAAGAGCCGATCGCAACTGATACATTGGATATAAAGCAGTTTCCCGGTCATGTTACAGAGACTGGTGGTGAAATTAAACCGCATCAGCAAAAGCCCTCAAAACTTGGCGGCACTATCCAGATCGGAGAGTTGATTAATAAAACGGAAGTTAAGTAAATTAGTTGCGTTCGTCTGGATAAATTTGGTTGGTTTGAAATGAAGGCTGGGAAATAAATTTTGGGGATCTATATACTTCTCTTATAAATATAGTCAGAATTTTCAAATTTGTACATTTTATATAAGCGTCATATTTATTGCCGCCTTTTGTAAAGGCAATTAGCCTGTGTGCAAGATCATCCGGCAATGCTCCTAAGTATACATTATCTATTGTGGAAATAGTCACTGAGTGATTTTTAGGATTAATTAAAACCTGATCTCCGCTATTTAAAGTAGCAAGAACCTGGGGCGGGGCTAGATTTAAAAGGTTGATTAATTTTGTTTTACCGGGTTCAAAGAGAAATAATGCTGATAGATTAGTTGTTTGGGTATTTAACTGGCCATTGGTATGGTTTTTGCCATTAGGAGAAGAATTCGGCGATTTAGAAATTTTATTAAGATTTTTACGGGCAATTATATTGAATTTATCCAGTGTTAGTACTTTCTTATAGATCTTTTGAGCTTCAGACATGTTACCACTACATATTTTTGCTTTAGCTAATCGGTTTAATGCCTCGATATCAGTTTTTGAATGTTTTAATATTTTCTTATTTATTTTTATGGCATTTTCCCAGTTGAGAGACATGGCTGCATAGATTGCTTGCTGGGTCAATTGCTGGATATCAACTGCCTTTGGAGTATTGTTTATCATGGGTATCTTACTACCAAACTAAATTAGATGAATGCAAAAATAGAGTCAATAGGTGAAAAAAACGCGACAATTTTGGATAATTTGAGTACTCATGGTGTTCAGAAGCGATTTTTAATTTAATATGTTAATGGAAAACGAAAGAGTTTCAAATAGGACTGTTATGGAACTTCGGGAAACAGCGGGTGAGGTGAGAAGAAATTTGGCAAGAAGATTTGATGCGGCGCATGTGTGCAGAACGGATATTGTAAAGCAAACACGTGGCGGAGAAAATTTTGTTAGCACCATAAGTTTAACTATTACCGAAACCCACGATCCGGATACTGTTGTTGCCGTTGCTACTTGCTTGAAATCGTTGATAGATCTTCCGAATGCCGGGACTATTTCCTGGTATATGAGAGGATTTATCAGAAAAGCAATAGACGAAGAGATAATTGAATACGCGGATCTTATTAAAACATTAGCGGGGCAGGCTCCCGAGCTGTTAGTTCTTACCGATATTAGAAATAGAGGATTGGTATCAGTGGAATGAGACAAGCTAAGGTCACTTACTGCAATCACTGCTGCAAGCGAGATGGCGAAAGCTGTTTAAGTGTCCCAAATTCCGATTCTCTTGCAATCTGTAGCCTATAGGAGTATATTTTGCGCTGTGCCTGAAAGAGAAAAAGGTGAGTCTTCGCAGTTTGTACCTTACGAACAAAGAGTTGCGACTGTAGTTGGGAAAGGTGTTCAGGGTACTAAGGTAGGAAGAGCCTTGGAGTCGCTTGGTTTTAAGCAGGTTAAATTCTGCGAAAAAGACGATCCCTTCCTTGACTTTGTGGAGACTTCCACCGATTTGGTTTTGGCAATAGATAATGTGGGTGTGGAAGATCGTCTAAGAAGTGTTTGGCCTTATCTAACACCAAATCATCGGGTTCTTGACGGAAGCAGCGTAAAGGCCCCGCTTATTCCTATGTACGAAGATCTTGACAGAAGAGGTGTCAGTGTTGCCCCTTTCCATTTAGGAGCCAAGCCGGATATGTCCTGGATGGGGATCAAAGCCTGGGTCTGTACGGTTGGGCCGAATTCAGAAGGTGCAAAGAGATTGGGTACGGATATATTTCTCTCCACAAATTCATTTATCATCGTTATTGATATTCGGGAGCACCATAATATAGAAAAGGCTCAATGGTTGACGATGGCTACCTCACATATTTTTCTCACTGCACTTAAAAGACTGGGGTTTCCACTTGAAAGGTTTGACAATTTTGCAACACTTAACGCCGAGCTTCAAACTCAACCTTCCGGAAGAACTGCTGGTCAGGGTCCTGGTATTCCTTCTGAAGTGCTTTTGAATCAACCAGCTAAATGGGAATTAATGCAGGCAGTTAGAGAGAGCGCTAAGGATTTTGAGGCGGCTCTTTCTACAGGTTATGGCTTTCAAGAGTTTTTGCAGGGGAATATCGACTATCATGATAACCCCAAAGGCTTTGTGAAAGCTCTTTTTGAAAAAGCGGGAATGATTGGGGCAACAAATGCAAATATCAGAATGTTTAGTTTTAAATTTCGCGTTGAGGATGAAGGACCGGGAACCTTAAGAAGGCTTTTGGAACCATTTGATCTTGAAGATGCAGACATGACGGCGTTCTTGTCTCAAAGGGCAGAGGTTAAAGTCGACGAGCAGCATAAATACCAAGATCCGGATAAAGTTGTTGATTTCTATGTGGGGATTAATCCTAAAACAGTTGACCCGGAAAAAGATAGAAGAATCAAGGAAAGGCTTGTCGAAATGGGTTGTGAGATCACGGAAAATTCTAGTTGGTAGTTTCCTAAATTATAACTTCTCTAAATATATTATATAATTGCTGCATCATGAGCGGGCATAGCAAGTGGTCTTCCATTAAGCGCCAGAAGGGGGCAGCGGATATCAAGCGCGGGCAGGTGTTTACCAAGCTTGGTAATGCCGTAACGATTGCCGTACGTGAAGGCGGAGGGGGTGATCCTTCTTCTAATTTTAAGTTGAGGCTGGCCATTGAACAGGCAAAGGCAGTCAATATGCCCAAGGAAAATATCCAGAGGGCGATAGATCGGGGGTTAGGTCCTTCGGCAAGCTCAGGATTGGGACAACTGGAATCAGTCGTTTATGAAGGTTATGGACCGGGCAAAGTGGCCATAATTGTCGAGGCGACAACCGATAACAAAAACCGTACTACTGCCGAAATTAAAGGTGTTATTGAGCATGCTGGCGGCACATTTGTTTCCCCTGGCGCCGTTTCCTGGATATTTGCGGAAGAGGGAGTGATTACAGTTGCCAAGGATGGGAAAAGTTTTGATGAGATCTTTGCGAGTGCCGTCGATTTAGGCGCTGAGGATGTCGAGGAGATGCAAGACGATGTCATAGTTTACACTAAAGCGGGCGAGCTGGAAGCTGTCAAAAAAGCCTTGACTGATAAGGGTTTGACAGTCGCAAGTGCCGAAATTGCCAAAAAGGCGTCAACCACTGTAAAAATCACTGATCCTGAAACAGCTAAGAAAATCTTAAATCTGATGGAAAAGCTGGAGGCCCTAGATGATGTTCAAAAAGTCTTTTCTAATTTCGATATTCCCGATAATATACTCGCGGAAATTCAAGGTTCTTTATAATAGGTATTATATCTCAAAGGCGTTATTTATAACTAAGAATTATATCCCATAGAGTTGCATTTTAAACTAAAAATCAGTATTATGTGCCGATTATGGAGCGTAACCGGCAGATTCAGTCTGAACAATATCCATATGCACACCCGGTAACTTTTGAGTTTTTGAAAACGGCGATTTCTGAAGGAGCCCAAATAGAACCTCCTGCTGCTTTTGTCAAAGGTAAAAAAAATGCTTATGGCAAATTTTTAAAAGGGAATCCCAAAATACCTCGGGGCATTGATATTACTGCTATCAATTCTTTGGAAGATTACGCTAGCGTTTTGTGGGTAAGGATGCGCAATATTGCCGGTGCCTTTTATTCTTCATGGGCGGCACTTGAAGACATAGGAAAACAATATGGTTTCAAAAATAGTGATAAACCGGATAGGGAAAGACCTCGTCAGTTGATAAATGAATTTATCGAATGTCTTTGGGAAAATTGTTCCGAAGAAACCCGGAAAAGATTTCCATTGGAAAAACTATTAAATCTTAAAAATCCCAAAAACTACAGACAACAAAGAGAATATGAGCATCAATTAAACACCATTTTGCTGTTATCCCAGTTGGGTAGAAATGCCCAAGAAATAGGTCAATTGACAATAATTCCTATAACTAGCGTTATTAGAATCATTAAAAGGGAGAGGAAAGCCGGTAGGCTTGGGCCATCAAATCACGAGTTGACTCGCAGGTTTAATAACTGGCTAAAAAAAGTCCTTTCTAATCCACCCAAAGATCCTCCGGTCTTACGTCAAGGACTTCTAAATAGTTTATCTTATACTTTTTTTAATCACCACAGGGGTTACTTTGTATCATTAACAAAATGTTCAAGGTTGGCTGGGCGTAAGAAAAGCCCAAACAGAGATATGGAAAATGTAATTAATATTTTAAAAAGAGGAAAGATACCCTTTCGGGAATTTAGAGGAAAAAGTGTTGAGAGTAAAGGACAGATGTATATTAAGCGTTATTTCGTCATCCTCCCGTTTGATTTAGATAGAACTATTGATGCGATAAGAAGAGCGGGAAAGAAGAAATAGACTGTGCTAGAATAGCATCAATATGACTAAAATCAACCTTCAGGTTATTGATCCAAATACTACTTATATCGATGAGGATGCAGAAATTGGTAAGGGCACGACAATTTATCCTAATACAACAATACTGGGAAAAACTGTAATTGGCGCGAATTGTGAAATTGGTCCTAATTCTGTTATTCAGGATTCGAAAATCGGCAACAAATGCGTTATTTTTTATTCGGTAATAAAAAACTCCCACATTGGAGATAGAAGTGATGTAGGCCCATTTGCCCATTTGCGCGACAAAGCAAATGTGGGTAAAAATACCCATATCGGCAATTTTGTGGAAATTATCAGATCAAAAATTGAGGATAATTCTAAAATCGGGCATGTCAGTTATATAGGCGATACGACAGTCGGTTCAAACGTGAATATCGGAGCAGGTACGATTGTGGCAAATTACAATGGGCAAGTAAAGAATAAAACTTATATAGAAGACGGAGTATTTATCGGCGCAAATACAGTTTTAGTGGCGCCGGTTAAAGTCAATCAAGGGGCAAAAACCGGAGCAGGAGCAGTCGTACTTGAAGACGTTCCCAAAAATACCTTAGTTGTGGGCATTCCGGCAATTGAAAAGAAAAAACTTCCGTAAAATAAAATAAGAAAGAAATATAGCCCAGAAATATTTTAGTAAATTATGAAGCTTTACGAATTTGAAGGGCACGAGATTTTGGCTAAAACCGGAATCCAAAGCCCGTTTTTTGTTGTTTGTGAAAGCCTTGACGAGGTTATACAAGCCCGTAAACGTTTGAAATTCCCAATAGTTGCAAAGGTACAAACATTATATGGAAGAAGGGGCAAAAGCGGTGGAATTAAAAAAATCAATAATCAAAAGCAACTGATTGCATTCGCAAAACAAATGTTTGGTACACGTTTGCAAAATGAAATTGTCAAATATATCTCTGTTGCCCAATATGTTGACATTGCCCAAGAATATTATATTTCCATTACTTACGATACTAAGCTTAAAATGCCTGTTCTGGTTTATAGCGATTACGGTGGTATGGATATAGACGAAGTCAAAAAAACTGACCCTGATAAGATTTTAAGAATCGGTATTGACCCGATTGTTGGTCCAAATCAAAAAGAGATAAGCAAGGTTTTTAAAAACAACACTTCAATAGCTCAATTTATTTTACGGCTTTGGGATGTATTTTCCCGTTTTGACTGCCGTCTTGTGGAAGTTAATCCGCTTGCAAAAGTAACAAATGAGCTTATGGCAGTTGATGCAAAAATCATACTTGATGACAGTGCTCTGAGCCGCCATAAAGATTTGGAAGTAATGCCCAAAGGTGCAATTAGCGCTATTCCAACGGATCGGGAAGTGATGGCTGGAAAAATAGATGAAGATGATTATCGGGGCAGTGCCGGAACAACATTTATAGAACTTGATGGTGATATTGCGGTTCTTGCATCCGGGGGCGGTGCCAGTTTACTTTTAATGGATAGTTTAATAGCAGCAGGAGGAAGAGCCGCAAATTATACCGAATATTCCGGTAATCCACCGGCTGAAAAAGTACAAAAGCTTACCGAAATCACACTTTCCAAAAGCGGCATTAGTGGTTGTATTGTAGCCGGTGCTGTTGCAAATTTCACCGATATTTACGAGACATTGACAGGATTTGTTCTGGGTCTTGTAAAAATTAAACCTAAGCCAAAATATCCGATTGTTGTACGCCGCGGCGGGCCGCGCCAACCGGAGGCTTACAAGATGCTGGAAAAGTTCGCCAGAACGAAAAATTTCGATATACACCTGCTTGGCCCGGAAATTCCAATTTCTGAAGCCAGCAAAAAAATAGTTGAACTTTCTCAAGAATATAAAAAAATTTATGGCAATTCTAATTGACAAATTTGCAAGAGTTTTAATTCAAGGTATAACCGGTAGGTCGGGTGTGCAGGTAACCAGCGAGCTTTTGAATTACGGAACTAAAGTTGTTGCCGGGGTTACACCGGGCAAAGGCGGCCAAGTTGTAGATACGGTGCCTGTTTTCAATTCTATCCAAGAAGCAATATCAAAAGTCGGCAAAATAGATGTTGTTATGGTTTATGTTCCGCCGTATTCTGCCAAAGACGCAGTTTTTGAGGCAATAAATGCCAAGATCCCGTTTATTCATATATTTGTTGAAAGAATACCGATTTTGGATACCAGTAAAATGCTTTTTGAAGCTAAGAAGCAGGGGATTAGAATATTGGGTCCGGCATCGGTAGGAATAATTTCACCACAGGAAGTAAAAATAGGTTCAATTGGCGGTCCGGATCCTAATCAGGTTTTTGCCAAAGGCCCTATAGGGGTGATTTCAAGATCCGGAGGAATGTGTTCTGAAATTGCAATGCTTATATCCAGTTCTGGTTTGGGTCAGTCGACTGTAGTAGGGATAGGAGGGGATTTACTTATTGGGACAAGCTTTGCGGACCTACTTTTGGAATTTGAACAGGATATCCAGACAAAAGCAGTTGTTGCATTTGGCGAAGTTGGGGGTAGGGCAGAAATCGAGGCTGCTAATTTGATTGACGAAGGGCAATTCACTAAACCTCTGTTGGTTTATCTTGCGGGTAGATTTGCCGAAAAGTTACCCAAAGATACTAACTTAGGTCATGCCGGAGCAATTGTGGGGATGGAAACTACGATTGAAGACAAAATAAAAGTCCTTCGTCAAGCAGGAGCGATTGTGCTGGAGGATTTTACACAAATTCCCACAGAACTTAAAAAAGTAATATAAATCGTGTAAACTATAAGTAACAATTGGATATGCTCGAACAATCTACTATCAGCTTGCCCGCGGAAATTCCGCTTCGTGTTAAAGCCGGAGAGGGAACATTGGATTTTTCCATGGCTTTCAAAGATGCAGTGAATTTACCTCAACAGATTCGAGATGCGCTTAAGATTCTGCCGGGGGAAAATTATTTGGAAATGCACTTAAATAATTTGGTTCAAGCAGAAACTCCTTATAAAATGCTAAAAATGTTTAAAACAGGTTTTAGGCAGATTGCGAAATATATCTCGGAAAATCGCCTAAAGCCTAAATTTCTGGTAGGAATAACTTATAAACAGCTGGCAGATGCAGCCAGCATATTTAAATTTAAAACGATATTAGTTACAGATCGAATTTCCGAACATGAGCTGACTAGGATAAAGATAGGTTGGAGAAGAACTTCTAAAGGTCAGAATATCGGGTTAATGGGACCTGTGACTGCTTTTTATCAACCAGGCAATGAATTTATGCGCAATTTTAACCCGGACATAAATTAAACCGAATGAATAAAGCTTACAGAACTTCAATTACTACTCATGTTAACGGACGTTTGTATGTTTATGGTTACGATTTGGTTGATCTTGCCCAAGAAACATCATTCGCAAAATCAATTTACTTGATCCTTAAAGGAAATATGCCGGATAAAAACAGTGAAAAAATGATAAACAGCATGTTAACTATTGCGATTGATCATGGAGTAGAACCTCCGTCAACTGTGGCTGCCAGAAATGTATATTCCGGAGGCAGTCCTCTGCAAGCCGCAGTTGCAGCCGGTATTTTGGCATTAGGTGAATACCATGGCGGAGCTATAGAAACTGCTATGGAGAATTTTAAAAAATACTTAAATCTTGGTACAAAAGTAATGCTTAATGATTTTAACCAAAGCGGAAAACGGATTGCCGGATATGGTCATAAAATTTATGAAACTGATCCCCGAACGCAAAAACTTGTATCTTTGGCAAAAAAATTCGGATTCTTGGGCAAATATGTCAAATTCGCTCTTTCTGTTGAAGATGTTCTTTCAAAAGGAGGGAAGAAATTGCCACTTAACATTGACGGAATTTTTGCAGCATTGCTATTGGAAATGGGATTTAACCCTAAAGTCGGTAAAGGTTTTTTTATAATTGCCAGGACTCCTGGTTTAGTAGCGCATATTATTGAAGAATCATTAAGAGAAAAGCCTTTTAGAAGACTGACGGAGAAAGACGTGGAGTACGACGGACCAAGACCGCGAAAGTAAACTTTCGCGGAATTTTTAATTTTTAATTCTCAATTTTCATTGAATTTACAATGATTAAATGTTTTGAAAATTAATACATTAAAAATTGATTGAAAATTATAAATTGTAAATTGAAAATTAATCAATGATTATTTTTGGAATTGATCCGGGAACTGCTACTACTGGTTATGGGATAATAAAAGTTGGAGGTATTAAATCTAAAAATAATATTGAATTAATTGATTATGGTTGTATTATTACTTCAAAAGAAACCGAAATGCCTTTGAGGTTATATAGTATTCATAAAGAAATTAAAACCCTATTACGACAACATAAACCTGATTGTGTAATTGTAGAACAATTATTCTTTGGAGCTAATATGCGTACTGCAATGACAGTTGGGCAGGCTAGAGGAGTAGTCCTAGCGGCAGCTGCTTCCTATTTCAAGTCATCGAGAAACAAGCTCTCTTATAGGTTACCTGTCTTTGAATATCAGGGATTGCATGTAAAACTTACATTAACCGGATCCGGTAAGGCAGACAAAAAACAAGTCCAGAAATCTGTGATGAAATATTTAGGAAAGAGGAAGTTGAAAAAACCAATAGATGGTTATTTGGATGATGCGGCTGATGCTTTGGCTGTTGCTATTTGCCATTTTTTAAAAACCAATTAATTAAAATAATAGTACTAATTACTAAATATAAGTTTTATAAGAAAGAAAAAAAGGTGTAGGGAAGTGAGGATTTTTTTCAGACTCCAAAATTTTATATCCAAAATTACGGCATACGAAATTACCAAAAGGCAAAAATTAGTTCTTATGTCGGTATGTTTAACAGGACTTTTAATTACAACTCAAACCGTAGATGTTGACATGCGTTTTCAAACCATTGGTGTATTAGCTTTAGCGACTATTATTCTTTCAACATTTGCACTTTGGGGAGAACTTTCGGGAATTAAATATTTTCTGTTGTTGCTTCTGCCTGTTTATTTTGTAGCCGGGGCTTCGCTATTTTACTTTTTACTGCCGGTAAGATGGTTAACTCGGCTGCCTTTTGCTTTTCTATTTGGAATTTCGGTTTATTTGTTAATGCTAACTTCTAATATTTTTAATATAGCCGCTATTAGAACAATTGGGCTTTTGCGGGCAGCCCATGCAGTCGGTTTATTGTTTTCATTAATCAGTGTATTTTTTCTGGCAAATGTATTATTTTCTCTGCATCTTCATTTTTACCTTATAGTTGTCGGAACTATTTTGATTACATTTCCGCTTTATTTAGTAGATCTTTGGTCATATGAACTGGAAAATCACATATCATCACGTGTTTTAGTACATGCTTTAATCTTCACCTTGGTGACAGTACAGATTGCCTTGATTTTATCATTTTGGCCGATTGTACCTATTAACGGTGCATTGGCCTTGGCTACTGTTATGTATGTTTTATTAGGTCTTGGGCAATTCGAATTTAGCGGGAAATTAACATCTAGGGTAGCCTGGGAACATTTAGTTGTTGCCTTTATCGTATTTACAGTCGTAGTTATTACTACCAGGTGGAGCGGATAATTTTATAGATACAGATTTTTAAACAGAAGGCATTGGTTTATAATTGGACCGGAGTCTTGCAAAATCCTCAAGACAATCATTACAAAAGTATTTTCGGCTGTTTTCTTCGCGGATTGTTTGCTGGCGTCATTCTTGTTGTCTTGTCAATTTCATGTTTTTGGCTGCTTGTTCCGGGTCGGGAGGACCTACGCGTATTCGATCAGACATATGTGTAGACAATAACAGACTCATGAGAAAATGTCAACCTATAGTATGTGTTAGGGGAAGATGAGGAAAATAGTGGCTAGCTACTAGTGGCTAGTTACTAGTTTTAGCTTTGAGTTAGCTTCAAATTTTTTCCAAAAATG
>MFBN01000043.1:0-271 GCA_001776425.1 Candidatus Curtissbacteria bacterium RIFCSPLOWO2_01_FULL_37_9 | reverse complement strand
GCTTATAATTTTCGTTTCACTCAAATTATGGGTCTTATTCAACCAGAAAATGGCTAGTAAAATAGGTAAACTATGAGACTTTACTTCTCCTTGTCGTGGAGAGTGGGATTTTTTGGCGACCCTGTGAAAAGAGTGCTAATCCTTCGACTACGCTCAGGACCATGGGGTTTCGGGGAAGGGGCAAATAAGGCAATAAATGACATTTAACAATTGACAATTGACTTTTTATTAAGAATAAATAAAACCCTCTATTCTCTTTCGGGGATGGTCG
>MFBN01000042.1:5028-9041 GCA_001776425.1 Candidatus Curtissbacteria bacterium RIFCSPLOWO2_01_FULL_37_9 | reverse complement strand
GTACGATTCCTGGATAGAAACAAATGAAATTTTGTCTGATCCCGAGTTGATGAAAGGGATAAAAGAAGGAGAAGAAGATTTTAAAAAAGGAAATTTTGTGACATTTGAACAGTTTAAAAAAGAGCTTAAGTTCCATGTTCAATCTTCTAATCTCCAAAAGAGCTTCAAACGCGCTTAAAAAATTACCATATAAGCATCAAGACGCGATAGTTTTAGCTTTTGAAGATATTGTTGAGAATCCGCACTTAGGTAAACCGTTATCTCGAGAACTTTCAGATAAAGTTAGTTTTAGAGTTGGAGTTTATAGAGTCGTGTACAAAGTGAATAGGAAAGATAATAAAATATTGATTTTAAGGGTTGGTCATAGGTCGAAAGTTTACAGTTGAGCAGGTAATTGTCGTCGATAAGTCAGTTTCTTCTTGAATTCTTTAAAAGCTATATTTTAGCTACTGCTTCTTGGTCTTTTAAATTGGCGGTGATCATGATTCCTTCTTTATTAACAAAAACAAAGGAATAACCGCTGGAATCACCCGTCTCTTTATACTTTTTCCAAGCCTGGGCAATGGATTCAAACGCTAGGGTATCCGCTTTGCGTTCGGTAAGAATATAAGAAAGATCGAAGCTTTCGTTTCCGTAATGATAAATTTCGTGGCGCAGGACAAAACCCCGAAGGTTGCCGCTAAAGGATGTTTGAAAGCGGTAGGGGCTCAATAATACTTTATGATCTTGAAACCATTGAGGATCGGGGTAAGAATCCTTGGGATTAGGCTGGGATTTTCCGCCAACTGCCAGGTAAATAAATATTTTGTTGGTAAACTCGGGATGATTTTTTAAAAATTCAGGAGTCTTTTGCGAAAGAGTATTATCCGAGAGAAATTCCCCGTAAGATTTAGTTTCGGCATCATTAAGAACTTCCCAAATTAAACGCGCATCCGGCGGAAGCTGGGCCACTGATTTAGTTGTTACCTGATCTGCGTCAACTAAGCTTATGACAACTCCGTTTAAGTAACCAGCAGCCGCATCCTTAAATAAAGGGAATTCTAAAGCACTTTGTCTTAAATAAAGTTTTGTATTTGGGGATTGGTTTATCCTAATTCTCAGTTTTATAAGTTCCTCTTCACTAATTAGGTCTTTTGGGAGAGATTTTGGCGGTTCGTGATCGCTATTCCTATTTTCAAAACCGGCCACTCTTCCAATAAGGGCGGCTGCTAAAATTGTGGCAGATCTCCTCAGAAAGAGGCTTCGGGTAATTTTTGTATCGGTTTTAGTTGTTGTTATTAGGTTTGACTGACGTTCACTATTTATCGTGCCAGATTATACATCTTTTTACCATTCTTGTTTCAAAAGTTAATATCTGGTATACCTTCCATTAGTTCATAGTGGGTAGTTCGTAGTTGGTGGTAAGAAGAGCTAAGGCAGAGAATTTCTACCTACTACACACTATAAACTACAAACTACAAACTTTTACTGTCCAAATGGATTTATCAAAAATATATCCTCCACGTCCGCCGTGGGTTCATAAAGGAAATTACGGCTCTGTTCTTATTATCTGCGGCTCAAAACTTTACTCCGGTTCTGCTACTCTAGCTGCGGTTTCTGCTCTGCGCGCCGGTGCCGATCTGGTTACTGTTGTTTCTCCCGAGCGTTCAGCAAATATTGCGGCTAATACACTCCCTGATTTAATTACTTATCCTTTAAAAGGCGATTTTTTATCATCAAGGCACATTAACGATGTAATGGATATTGCCCATGTTCGCAGGGTAAACAGTGTTGTTATCGGCTGCGGATTAGGCAGGCACCAGTCAACTGTTTTAACTGTCCAGAAGCTTATTCAGAAATTGATCGTTCCGACAGTGATTGACGCGGATGCCCTTTATTCTGCCTCGTTAATACCGGGCTTGATATTGGGAAAACATGTAGTTTTAACACCTCATCTTGGGGAACTGGCTATACTTTTGGGTCAAAAAAAAATAGATGAAGATTTTAATTTACGTTTGGAATCTGCCAAAGCCGCAGCCCAGAAATACCGCTCAATCATACTTTTAAAAGGCCATGTTGATATTATTACCGACGGTGCAACAACTATCACCAATAATACCGGTACATCATTTATGACCAAAGGAGGATTCGGTGATACATTAGCCGGAATTGTCGGAGCTTTACTGGCCAGAGGCGTCGGACTTTTTGAAGCCGCCCATAGCGCCGCTTATATCAATGGTAAGGCAGGGGAACTGGTTGCTGCACAATTTGGTGAAGGACTGGCAGCTTCTGATATTTTTAATAAGATTCCCGCAGTTATAAATGGATAGATAGTTCACTGGGTCGATAGTTGGATAGATTATTACAGAACTAACTAACTACCGGAATACAAACCAATTTCTCTTATTGAATAAGCTTTAAATTTAAGATTATATTAATTGTTAATGACTCCACAGGAAATCATTCCCGCTCGTTCCAATCTTTGGCTGGGCGATAAAACGCCTAATTTTCAGAAAACAAAATTGTTTGATCCGATTACTGTTTGGGTAATTATCATAATAATTTTGATCACTTTGGTGTTTTTTCTACCGATAATCTCCAATTTTACATTTGAAGAAGTTTTTTTTACTCCTTTGGTGCCATTTTTATTTAATATTTTCGCAATATTTAATATTGGTCAGGAAACTGTTTTAAAATCCCTTTATATATTTTCTTTTTTACTTTCCTCGATCGGCATTTATATATTGGTTTTGGATATGACCAGAAGGCAAATTACATCTATTCTGGCTTCTGTTATGTTTGTAATTTGGCCGATTCCGATTTTTATTCTGATTTTTTTCAAACCGGGATTATATGGTGAAGGGGCAAACTGGATCAGCTCATTCTTTACAATAGTTTATGGAGATACTGCCCATTTTTTGGCATTATCGATAATGCCTTATACGATTATTTTATTCCAGCGCTATTTAAAAACCGCCCGGACAATTTATTTTTCCACAACCGTGATGTCTTGCGCCTTAATACTCCTGATAAACAGGACCCAATCATTAAATCTACTGCTTGTTCTTTCGGTGGTTGCCCTAAATTCACTGCTTCTTGGCCAGGCTAGAATTAAAATCAGGAGGCTTTTTTTTGTGATTATTTTTTCTATCGGACTGGTTACTTTCTGGTATACTCCAAGCTTTTGGATTAAAACATTCGGTATTTTAAACACTTATATAATTTTAAATTTTAAATACATATTTCCTCTGCCGATAATTCTGGCAGTAATCGGCACATTTTTTTCATTTGTTTTTTTCGGCAAAAATGAAGATCGGAGGCTGATTTTTATCTCATTTCTGCTTTTTATCGCTTTCGGGGTCATTACTGCCGACTGGCTTTTGCATTTCAGGTCATTTATACCTTATCCTCACAGGTTAATTCCTAATTTCAACATGTTTACTGCTATTGTATTTGCTCTGTCTATGAGTGCTTTACTGGACAAACTTAAGATTTTGGAAATTATTAAAATCAGCCGATGGAGTAAGCTGGACAAAATAGCCGGAACTTTTATTTTTATAACCGGCAGTTTCTTAGGTCTTGTCGGTCTTGTATTGGTAGTATCTCCCGTAATCATCAATGTTCTTTCAGGATCCGCAGGTTATTGGCAGAAAATCAAACAACAGATTAATTTTGAAACTCAAAATGCCATAGATTTAGCAGGTGGAAACTTAAAATTAGTCCAAAGCATGTCCAGTTATTGGCAATTAACGCTTGGTATTATTATTACGGCCTTTTTCCTTATCTGGCTTGTCGCTTTGACCCTGAAGGCTTTAGCATTTGAAGACGATGAGAAAACTTCTAAGATTTAACCATATTTTTTCTTTGGTTTTTACAGCGGGAGCCGTTTTATTAATAGCTTATTTTAATTTTTTCCTTATCAGATATTTTTTTGATGGTGAGTTTAACCAGAATATAGCCTCAATTGAAATTTCCTATATCCAAATGGCTAAATTCTGGGTCGAAGGCAGGGGATTGTGGCAGCCTTTGTGGTA
>MFBN01000042.1:318-5010 GCA_001776425.1 Candidatus Curtissbacteria bacterium RIFCSPLOWO2_01_FULL_37_9 | reverse complement strand
CCCTTTCTGCCTGCTTTGGAGGTTTTAGCACATAATTTACTGTATTGTAGCTTTGCGCACGCCTACAGGGTTATTACGGCCGCAGGATACGTTTTGACACCTGTTTGCCTGTATTTTTTCGTCTGGCAGATCTCCAAAAGCAAACTGGGTGCTTTAATATCCGCTCTTTTTTATACTTTCGTACCCTCGGTAATCGGGTTGCTTTTTACAGATGTCAGGCAGGATACGATAAGCGGTATAGCAGAGCCGAGGCGCTATACGATCTTAGTCAGATGGGGTGAAGGACCGCATATTTTAGCTTTGGTATTTTTACCGCTTTTTGGAGTTTTTCTTTCAAGATTTCTTAACAAAAATAAGTTTTGGGATTTACTAATCTCTGCTATTTTTTTGGGTTTAATTGCCCTGACCAACGCAATTGCATTATGGGCAGCTGTTTTACTGATTATAGCATTTTTTCTGGCAGGAATTGGTAGAAAATCAACAGAAATAACTTCGTTTATAAAGCAATTTTTAAAACTGGCGGTTTTGACTTACGGATTGACTGCCTTTTGGTATAATCTGCCGTTTATCAAAACATTTTTTGCGGAAGGCGGGGGAGCATTTAGTAATTGGGCAGCTCTTTTCCCTTGGAGCATGATACCTCTTGCTTTAGTAAATTTTGGAATTGTTTTTCTAATCAGGAAATTAACAGATAGTTTCGAAGGAATTGCTTTTTCCCTAATCTGGTTTTTAATGCTTTTTAGCTTAGTTTTTGCTTATTATGCCTCCGGTGAAGAGCGGATTGAATACGTTCCGCAGGCGTTGAGGCTTAATACAGAAGTCGATTTGGCCCTAAGTATCCTTGTTGGTGCAATAGTTTCCAATATATATTTATTTTCTTTAAAAATTAAAGGAATTTATAAAATTCCGGCGCTTTTGGGTGCCCTTATTATTTTTTTGGCGATTCTTTTAGCATTGTTTTTCAAAGGGCGAGAACTCATACAGGTTCTGCCCGAATACACAAAACCTCTAAGTGCCAGCAAGGTTGGCTCGATTGAGAACACGGCCGAATACCGAGTGTCGCAAAGGTTAAAGGAGTTAACTTCCGGCACAGATCAGCGGGTTTTTGCCCCCGGTAATTACGGTTTCTGGTTTAATTACTTTGTTGACGTGCCTCAAATTAGGGGAGCTTTATACCAGTCGTCGACCCATTATTGGCCGGAACATATTTATTATCAAGTGACCAACGGAACCGACGCAGCCATCTTTCTTGCTTGGCTTAAGATTGCCAATATCGGTAAATTGGTTTATACAACGATAGGTTCTGGGGAAACTTATAAGGATTTTCAGGTTCCCCCTGAAAAATTCGAGGGAGTTTTAAATAGAATTTCAAGCGAAAACGGCGATATTTACTACAATGTGCCTCTTAAAAACGACTCTCTGGCTAAAATTGTTGATAAATCTTCTATTAGAAACCTAAAAAAGCCCAATAATGCAATTGACGAGAAACCAATATATGAATATTTGTCCTGGATAGAGCAAAAATCCGCAAATAGACTGACAGTTTCCCAAATTTCCGCAAGTCAATATAAAATATCAGGCCAAATAGCAGGAGGGGAAGCTGTTCTGTTTCAGCAAACCTATGATTCCGGCTGGCAGGTTAAAACATCAAAAAATGATCGGATTCGCACCTGGAAGAAGGTAAAAGACCCTTTTGATTTCATGGTGTTAATACCTAAAGGCGAGGGGAATTTTGAGATCAATTTGGTATACAAAAAGCCTTTTGTAGTTTATTTTGGCTATTTGATAACTTTAATAACTCTGGGGTTTGTAATAAGGAGGCAATTGAAGGGAAAAATACGCATAAATAGCTTCAAGTTTTAACACCGGAGCGAGAGCCTGATTATTTAGTATGTAAAGACAAAATAAGCAAAACAAGCACTTCCTTTTAGCCCAATCCTTGATCAAGCTAACCAATGGAAGCCCTATTCCTTATTAAGCCTTTTGTAATAAGCTAAACAGCGATACATTACCATTAATGTCTTATAATAAACACCATATACCCGATAGTTTATTTTATTTTATCTCATAATCTTATCATTTTTTTAGTCTTTTTATCTTCAAAACTTGGCTATAGGCTCTGATATAGTAACCCGATAATGATTTGACGCCTGCTGTCCAACAACAGTAACACTTTAGTATGAGGCCTTTTTCTTCCGAAGCTAAAATTGCCATTATTTAAAGAACCCAAAAAGGTGAAAAAGTAGCAAAAGTCTGTAGACATGCCGGAATTTCCCGAAAAGCCTTCTATTCATGGCTTGAAAAAATACCAATCTGCCAAGCAAATCTTGCTAATTTAAAGCTTTCGGATAAGCATATCAAACAAAAAATCAGCATCAAAAACAACGATATACTGTGCTTTCTCATCTGTATTTTCCAGGGCTTTCTGCAAAGCTGCACCTTTGAAACCGCTTCGAGACGAACGGTGTACCAGGATGAATGAAGGTTTATAATCCGCTTAGCAGAAAACCCCCGAGTCTGACTCGGGGGATGAATGCACTAAAAGCGATTACATACTTCCGGGGTATTGGAAATAACATGTATAGTGTGGTTTTCTGCGCTTTTGTATACAGTGCCATGCGGTTCTCGTCGAGTCTGACTCGACTGCGGGCCTAAAACTTTAAAAAACAAAACCTGCCTGCCGGCAGGCAAGGCCGAGGACTCTTAGTCCTCGGAAGTTTATTCGAAAGCTTTAAGTAGGCAAGATGTGGCTTGGAATTTTTTGGGATGGCAAAGTATGCTGCTTTTGATCATATCTCTTTTTGCCGGTTTGGAGGGGAAGTATTCCAATGTATCGAGGTTGGAATATATTGTTTTTGGACTATTTGGGACGCTTTTTGTAAATGTTTTTCGTATGAATGTTATTACCGCGTGGATTTATTATATAAATGAAGTTTTTGCCAAGATTGTCCATGATTATGTAGCTGTTATTCTGGCTATAATTTGGCTTATTTTCTTCTGGTGGTTTAGTTATCGTTTTGTTTTAGAGTAGAAAATACAAAACTGCCGCGATCCGGTATCGCCGTCACTTGATTTGTGATATTATCTAGAAATGTTAAGAAAGATACCTTTGGTAACAGGCAGTATTTTTCATATATACAATCGGGGGGTGAATAAAGGCCCGATTTTTTTCTCAGAAGAAGACTGCCGGAATTTTTTGGATATTGCTGTATATTATAAAACGAATACTGCCAAATTAAGTGATCAACGTACTATTAAACGTACTCTCGTAACCACTGACGGCGATACCGGATCGCCGTCAGGATCGCCGTCAACAGGATCTGGAGCTAAACCGGACCAGACAAAAAATCTGATTATAAGAAAGCCTACAGAAGAACCGCGGGTTAAGATTCTGGCATATTGCCTGATGCCCAATCATTTCCATTTTATTATTAAGCAATTGGTTGACGGGGGAATTACTACTTATATGCGCCATTTTATTAACAGTTATGTACATCATATAAATTTAAAAAACGAGCGTGTCGGTCCCTTATTTCAAGGCCGATTTAAGAATGTTCCGGTCGAAAACGACGAACAGTTGATGCATCTTTCTCGCTACATTCATTTGAATCCGTTGGTAGACAATTTAGTGGTTGATCTTAGGGATTACACGTTGTCTTCTTATTTAAATTATCTTGGGGAGCAGGAAGATAAGCTGGTTGAACCGGAAGAAGTTATCGGGTATTTTAAAACAAGAACCGATTACGAAAAGTTTGTTCTAGATCAGGCAAACTACGCCAAGGAACTTGCAAATATCAAACATCTAACTTTTGACTTGGAATAATATCAACCTATTTAAACAAACGGCAGTTTTTGACGGCGATTGACGGCGATACCGGATCGCCGTCAGTTAGTATTAAGGGGTTGGAGGGGGATTTTTACATGTGCCGGAGAAAAATTGTAGTTTATGAAATTAGAATAAATATAGTCATAAAATATATGTGCTAAATTAGAAAAATTATGCAAATAATAATCAAAAATGATGCCGATTATGGCCAAAACAGGCAACCAAAAGAGCAAATTTAACATGATAGAAAATGATATATTGTAATATAATTAAATATAGATTATCATACTGTTTTTATGCTTAATAATCGGGTTTAATAAGTACCGGGAACACCTCTTTGTATTCTAGTCTGCCATAAACTGCTTTGTCTTGCGTAAAAGCTATTTTTTCGCCAAACGGCGGAAGATTTGCTGTCCAGAAAGGGCTTAATATAATGCTTTTATACTGGGGAATGTTTAGCGTGGGCTTTTCCCTGGGGGCAATTTTTTCTTTTATTACTTTTGCTTCCAAAAAGCCGGAAGAGGATATAGATTATCTTTAAAAAATTCTGCAATCTTTGATAAAGAAAGATCTACTTAGCATAATATTGATATAGAGCTCCCGCGGGAGATTATAGCTAAGTTACTTATATTAGCCTCAATTTGTTTATTTTTATTGAAAACCGCATTAAATTACTGAAATATAGTACTGTTTATATATAATATGATGCTTTTGGATATATTATTTTGAATAATTTATTAGGTTATTGCTAATTGTAATATCCGGTTAACCATAAATAATGATTAAAAAATAAATTCCAAAGTTTATTAAAAATTAATTTATTCTTAAAAACATTAATAATTACCAAAAACACTCCGAAAACGAGG
>MFBN01000042.1:0-172 GCA_001776425.1 Candidatus Curtissbacteria bacterium RIFCSPLOWO2_01_FULL_37_9 | reverse complement strand
TTAATTGAGTAAATAGATACTTTTTTAGTAAAGCTGAAACGAATAAAAGCTTATCCTAATAGGTATAACAAATATCAAGGAATAGTTAGAATAACGAAAAAGTAGAAATGCATAAAAATTAAAATTATTAAAATTATTAAAATTATTAAGACAATATTTGATAAACTAACTT
>MFBN01000041.1 GCA_001776425.1 Candidatus Curtissbacteria bacterium RIFCSPLOWO2_01_FULL_37_9 | reverse complement strand
TAACTGTAATTGTAGTACACTTACCCCACAAAGACTCTGTTAACCGAACTGTTACCGTATGGTTTGCGTTCCAGATTTACGTTTGGATAGGTTGCAGAGTTGCCTTTTTGCCTTCTGTCATTTTTAGAATTAACCTTCAATTTGGCATTTTACCAAAATGCTATAATTGGCCAAATCTAAAAATTGTAAGTTTATAAAACAATTGACTATACTGGATTAAAGGAGACAATTTAATGAAAAATCAATATCTTCACTTACTTGCAAAGCAAATTTTAAAGTTAACACCGGAGGGTATTACTAAGGTAAGATTTGCTAAAATTCTGTACTTTACCCACAAAGGTTTAGTTCAAGAAAAACTTTCATCAATAAAAGATATGGAATTTATAAGGATGCCTCTGGGGCCTGTTCCTGTTGGATTTAAAGGACTTGCCGAAGACAAAGAAATAAAAATTGATGAGGTTGCAACAAGTCCTCTGGTTTACGATAAACAACTTTACACCTTAAATGATGATGGTGTGGATTTTACTGACGAAAAAAGAACTGTTGCAATTAAAAGGATTGTAGGACAACTTGCATCGTTTTCAACAAGTGAGATGGTAGCTATTGCTCATAAAGAGCCATCTTGGATGAACCACAGGAATGGTGATGAGTATTATATTGGTGTGGATGATTTAAAAATTGCCTTAACCACTACAAAGTCATCTGGGATGAACTCAGAAATTGACACTCAACACCTCCAAGCAAGGTTAATGGAAGGTATGATTGACGAAATTGTAGAAGAAAGCACTTCTTTGGAATATCCTCATTCAAGTAAATAACAATGGACGTTCCTCTATCTCAAGAGGATGCAGTAACTCCTCTTTGGTTAGCATATAAAAAGACCCCTGATTACAAACGTGGTCTAATAAAAGCAATTCCAGCACATTACCCTTTGGTTGAAAAGCAGGAGAGAGTAGGTTTGCAAAGTATCTACACGCAGTTTATTAAGAGTTTGAGTTCAACTCAAAACGCAAAGGCCGAACTAAAATCTCGAAGCGTTGGTATTTGGTTGAGTGAGTGGAAAAATATGCAGAAAATGCTGTTTATGCACATACTAAAAGACTGTGGAAATTGGAGAAGGAAAGATGTTAGATTCGGTAGTCCAGGAGATGAGGAAGTTTATCATATTCCGTCTCACCGAGATGTCCCAAGAGAAATGACTGCGCTTGCAAACTCGGTTTGCCAGTTAGTTAATAAAGACCTCTTATCAAACGAAGATAAGTATAGAGATTTGGCGCAGGTTCATTACCAGTTCATTAGAATACACCCTTTTGTTGATGGAAACGGTAGGGTAGCGAGGGTACTGACAGACCAACTTGCTATATTTTTTGGATTACCGCCTGCAATGGCAGGATACCCAAGACACGATGGTAAAAGACGTCTAAATTACCATAGAGCGATTCGTGCCTGTGCAGACGATGCTACTTGTGGTGATTTAGCCTTGTGGATTGCAGGTTACATCGAGGAGCAGCTCAAGCTACTGGCGTAGCCTCTACAAATATGAGCATTTTGCTGGCTCATTCTACCAAAAAGTGCTTCTTTGCATTTAAAACATAGGGATTGCGGAATCTATAGCCAAATGTTTTAATCGACTTAATCATTAAATAGATGACAAAAAGACTGCCTACTGGATTTGCCACCCCTATCATACTTGTAATAATCGGTCTTATCATAGGAATCGGCATTACTTTTGCTTATTTCCAATTTAAATCAAAACCAGAACCTCAACCGCAGTCCGCAACCAGTCAATCCACAAGTCAATCCAGCCCAACATCCAAAGTTTCTCCGACTGCCTCTCCCAACGAAACTGCAAATTGGAAAATATATACGAATACGGCTTTCGGGTTTTCCATTCAATATCCTGACTCTTTAGTTAAAAAACCAACTGAATACCAAGGAGAAGGTGGAACTATAGTAGTTGATGTTTGGTCACCGCCTGATAATTCTTATACGATTACTTCATATTCTTATCCTGACATTTATGCTCAAAGTGCGAAACCCGAATTTAATGCTAAAACAGAATCCAATACAACTGTTCAGGTTGCAGGCCAAAGTGTGAAACGGTTAGCAGGAAAAGAGTTCATTTCTGATAAAGGCACGTTGATTCAGGTCGGAACAATTGTCAATAAGCCACAGAATCATATGCTCATTTATTCGTCTGGCTCTCAAACTGCAAGTTCCGATAGTATAGCTACCTTTGACAAAATAGTAGCAACATTCAAACTCACAAAGTAATGAAAAAAGGCTCAATAATCATATTTGCTCTTGTCGCACTTGTCTTAGTTTTTGCTACAGTTTCGGTTTACTTTTATTTTCAGACTAAAAAAGGCAAAGTGCCTGCCAGCACCAATCAAATTACACAGCAAGAAGCATCACCGATCGCTTCACCCAAACAGTCACCAGTTGCTGTTGACGAGACTGCAAATTGGAAAAAATTTGAAAATAGTAAGCTATCGATAGTATATCCTCCAAACTGGGTCATAGATAATTCTTTCCCTGATCAGTTTGACGTTGCATTTAAAAGTTCTGATTATGCAGAAGACGCTGCTCCAAATGTAACAAAAGGTTTTAAGGTCTACCTGTATGTGAATCGTGGTCAAGGTAAGCAGCCTTCTACTTTGGGTTTAGTAACTACGGAACCACAAACTTGGTTAGGTAAAAAAGCAACATTAGAAAAAAATAATTGGGAAGGTGCGTATATAAGACTCTGGACGAATGATAATGCAGACCTAAGTATAAATATGGCTACTCCTCCAATAGAAAAGCCAGCATTTAAAACTTTCGAGGATAACAAAAAAGATTTTATGGCTGTAGCCAACAGTCTTAAGTTAAAATAAGTTTGATTTCCCTCAACCTTCAAATTCGATTAACTTTTCGAATCTACGCTGTAATATGATTTTGCGGATGCGGAAGGTTTAGTTCGGTGAACAGAATTTTGAGGCTATCCAAGTCCGTATCAAACTCAACTTTTCGGTTGACGAATAAGTCCTTGAGGGGGAGCTGAGTTGTCAATTTTAGAACCTTATGGCCTTCTAAAAGGGTCTGAAAGGTTGGTGTAGCAATATATTTGCTCACTTTTTTGTTCTTAATTTCTATTCTTTCAAAGAAGAAGCGGAGATAGAGTTGTTTCATAAAATCAGGTGCATTTTGGTAGGTTTCATAGATATTCCTGGTCATGTTTAGCACTTCCCAATACGCCTTATAAATCGGTTCGTCCAGTTTCATATTAATATTAATTGAACCTACCCCATAAATCCGGGGTTGATTTTGTTTGTTTTTATTGTATGCTAATATCAAGAAATATCAAGTATTTACCTCTATAATGAAAGCAAAAGATTTAGGATTATATACGCTAAAAGAAACCTGCGAATTACTTAAAGTCCACCCACAAACGCTTAGGCAATGGGATAAGAATGGTGTTTTAAAAGCCGTTCGTTTGGGACAAAGAGGAGATAGACGCTACAAAAAAGAAGATATTGAAAAGTTTATAAATAACAGAATCGGAACTTGAAATAAAAATTGGATTTGCCTAAACCCTACAGCAATGTAGGGCATGGCAGGAAAAACTATTCAGGTTAGTAAGCTCTTCGTCAGAGCACCTGAATAGTCATAGTCCGAAAGGATTATGGGTAGCGGAAGCTATCGCTGGCGGAGGGCTTTTTGTATTTAAAAAGCAACCTGGGGTATTTATTTATGTATTGTATTCATTGCGGAAACAAATTAACGGGAAATGCGAAGTTCTGTCACAGCTGTGGCTTGGAGGTTGTCGATGAAAAACCAGCTGGGGACAATGCCGTTTCTCAAGAGATAGAACCAAAAGAAGAAACAGATAAGCCTAACTTGCCAAACGAGCATGAAGATGACGCACTAGTTAGTGAGAAGATTGATATTAAACGTAAGACTGTAGAGCAAAATTTTAGGCCTGCAGTAGTCTACAAAAGAATAGCTAACTTCTTTTTGGATTTAATGTTTTATTATGCATTTGCCTTGATTGTTGGAGTAGTTATTGGTGTTATGGGTTTTGCTGACCAGTTGACGCCGGTCTATGACAAGCTTCTTGGTGCGATTCTTTATTACTTTTACTACTTGATCAGTGAATCTTCTATGGATAAAAGCCCTGCAAAATTTATCACCAGTACTAAAGTAATAAAACGTGATGGTAGCAAACCAACATTTAAAGATTACGCTGTAAGAAGTTTAGTGCGGGTATTTTTAATAGAAGCACTATCTTTTGTTACAACTAAAAATGCCGGAAACCCAATAGGCTGGCACGATTCTACCGCAGGGACGCTTGTTGTTGATGATCCGCCAAAGCATTGGAATAAATAGAATATGTATTGTAAAAACTGTGGGAATAAGGTCATTGAGAATGCGAAATTCTGCAAGAATTGTGGGAAAGGTGTAACTGAACAGGAAACTAAAATTTCTAGCGAAACTACTTCTCCTTTTAAAAAAAACTACTTGTTTTGGCTATTCTCTATGCTTGCATTTTATGTAGCCCTCGTTTTGAGAGAAAACAGCTACATATCAGACAATTTATGCATTTTAATCATTGGAATATGTGCACTCGTTGGGATAATTTCCTTTGTAATTTTGTTGCGTGCAATTATTAGTCACTCATCTAGTAAAAATCGTTCTAAATACATTGCTTTAATTATTGCTACGATAGTTTTATTTTTTGTTTCATTAAGAATAGAAGCACCTATTTTTAATAATACATACTCTCAAAACGAAGCTGGTTTAAGAAAGACTGCTGAAAAGCAGTACGAACTTAATAATCAGGGAGAGGCTGGATTGCGTGAGATATACAAAAACTACCTTTCTTCTTCGTTCAAAAATTCCACTACGGAAGATAAATATGTAAGTGGAATTGTAACTAATGATCAGTCTGAAGGGATTCAGGGTAATAAATTTGACATTCACGCGATAT
>MFBN01000040.1:6212-6417 GCA_001776425.1 Candidatus Curtissbacteria bacterium RIFCSPLOWO2_01_FULL_37_9 | reverse complement strand
AGGCCATTTCGGATATTAGCCACAGATAGAAGAATATTTAACGGTAATACATCCGGTGTTTATCGAATAGAAACTGTTGGAGGCTATGATCCTTTATATTTGGCGGATTACGCAAAACTAGTAAGTACTTGGCAGTCTCAAAAAGTTACGCAACCGGGATCTTTTAATAGAATAGTGACACCACAAAATTATTCATCAAAATTTA
>MFBN01000040.1:5069-6184 GCA_001776425.1 Candidatus Curtissbacteria bacterium RIFCSPLOWO2_01_FULL_37_9 | reverse complement strand
CACTTTTGATGAGTTAACGGAATCAAGTTTTAGAAAAGTGTTTCAGGAAGGAGAGACAAAAATATTTAAAAATAAGAATGTACTGCCAAGAGTTTTTTTTACTAATGAGGTAGTTCAATTGCAAAGTCGAAACCAAGAGCTGGAAATGTTACTTGATAAAGATTTTGACATAAAAAAAAGTGCAACTTCTACTGAATTTAATTTTTTAATAAAAGATTTAATTGCTAGGGCAGATATAATTGACTATAATGACCAGTCGTTCAAAATTATAACTACTTCAAATGAAACTGCTCCTCTTATAATATCCAATGTATATTATCCGGGATGGCAAGCTTTAATCGATAATAATAAAGCAGATATTCAACGGGTTAATTTTATGCTCCAGGGAATAATTGTGCCGAAAGGAAAACATGAAGTTGAAATATTTTTCAAACCCCGATCTTTTTATAATGGATTATATATTTCGGTATTTGCAGTAATGACTACCGGTTTAATCACGTTTATACTATGGCGAAGAAAATATCAGTAATTATTCCCAATTATAATGGGAAGCATCTGCTTGCAAAAAATCTTCCGAGTGTGATAAAAAATTGCAAAAGTTGTGAAATTATTGTTGTGGATGACGCATCAGCCGATGACTCGGTTGATTACATAGCTAAAAATTTTAAACAGATAAAAATAGTAAGACTGGATACAAACAAAGGATTCGCTGCGGCTATTAACAGTGGAGTTAAAGTAGCTTCAGGTAATTTGATTGTTCTGCTTAACTCAGATGTTTCACCAAGGGAGAGTTTTTTAAAAGCCGCCCTAAAATATTTCAAAGATCCCACAACGTTTGCTGTAGGTTTTGCCGATTTGAGCCATGAAGGCGGAAGAATTGTGATTCGTGGAAGAGGCGGCGCTTCTTTCAATAAGGGATTTGTAACTCACTCCAAGCTGCAATCGGTTTCAGGAGAAACGTTTTGGGTTTCCGGAGGAGCAGGAATTTTTGATAAAAAGAAATTTTTGGATCTTGGAGGTTTTGATACTGTTTTTGCCCCTTTCTACTGGGAAGATATAGATCTTGCTTTTCGTGCTTGGCAAGTTGGATATAGGTGTGTCTTTGAGCCAAAATC
>MFBN01000040.1:3000-5034 GCA_001776425.1 Candidatus Curtissbacteria bacterium RIFCSPLOWO2_01_FULL_37_9 | reverse complement strand
GGTGTGTCTTTGAGCCAAAATCAAAAGTTGACCATTTCCACGAAGAAGGCGCAATTAAAAAATCCAAATCTTCTTTTTTCATCAAGACAGTTTCATATAGAAATCAACTTCTTTTTGTTTGGAAAAATATTACAGACCCCATATTCTTGATCCAACACGTCCTTTGGCTACCGTATCATTTTACGCAAGCCCTAATGAGCCTTGACGTAGCCTTCTTCGCAGGCTTCATTTGGGCAATTGTTCAGATCCCAAAACTAATTTTTAACTATTCACTATTCACTATTCACTATTCACTATCAGATCGGGAGGTTTTGGGAAGATTTGAAAAATCATAATGTCCTTTGGGACTCTAAACTTAATCCTAAAATAATTGTTGTAATGCCTGCATATAATGCAGAAAAAACCGTCAGCAAGACTTACCAAGATTTGCCGAAAGATTTAATAAGAGAAGTTATTCTAGTTGATGATGCGTCTCGTGATGAGACTATCAAAGAAGCAAAAAATTTAGGAATTACAGTTTATATCCATAAAGTAAATAGGGGATATGGAGCAAATCAGAAAACTTGTTATGGTCAGGCCCTAAAAAGAAATCCCGATATAGTAGTGATGGTTCATCCGGATTACCAGTATGATGTCACACTAGTGGGTGTTCTTTGCGAACCAATAGTAAACGGCAGAGCGGATATCATGTTGGGTTCCAGAATTCAGACCCGACACCAAGTGCTTTCCGGCGGGATGCCGCTTTGGAAATACTTCGCAAACAGATTTTTGACTTTGGTTGAGAATTTATCAATGGGACTGAATTTGTCTGAGTACCATACCGGATTTAGAGCATATTCCGCAGAAGTATTAAAGAGCATTCCATATTACAAATTTTCAGATGATTTTGTATTCGACCAGCAAATTTTAATTTCTGCACTTGCCAATAAATTTAATATTTCAGAGATTCCGGTACCTTGTAAGTATTTCCCTGAAGCTTCTTCAATTAATTTTAAAAGATCTGTTAAATATGGTTTGATGACATTATGGACCCTATTTACTTATTACATATTCCAATCAGGATTAGTCAAAATAGGAATATTTAAAAAATAATCTATTTATATTTCCCAGAAGCATAATTATTGATTTTTTAATAATTTTTCATTGATAAGCAAGTTAACTGTAATAAATTGATTAAAAAGTAGACGTATGAATGGAAAAAATAATCGAATATGGAATTATTACTGATAGGCATGGAAACAGATAATAATTTCTAATATAATTTTTCTGTTAATCTTTCTTATTAGAAATGCTAAAAATCAATCTTTATCTGATATTAATCGTTATATTTGCTTTTATATTAAGATTTTATCAGCTTGGGCAAAATCCACCGAGTTTAGATTGGGATGAGACAGCTCATGGTTATAACGCATATTCGATTCTCAAAACAGGTAATGACGAATACGGTTATAAATTTCCATTATCATTTAGGTCATTTGATGATTATAAACCTCCAGTTTATACCTATTTAGTAGTGCCTTCTATTTTTGTTTTTGGACTTAATGACTTTGCAGTTAGAATGCCATCCGCATTTTTGGGAGTATTAGCGGTTTTATTTACTTACTTAATGGTATTTGAGCTTTTTAAAAATAAAGTAATTGCCTTACTGGCGACTTTATTTCTAGCGATATCTCCCTGGCATCTGCAATTTTCCAGAGTAGCTTTTGAAACAAACAGTGCTATTTTCTGGTCAGTGCTGGGTACTTTTGCTTTTCTAAAAGGAATTAAAACAATTAAATATAAGCTTGTTTTATGGATGACTCTTTCTTCAATCGCGTTTGGA
This sequence comes from Candidatus Curtissbacteria bacterium RIFCSPLOWO2_01_FULL_37_9, assembly GCA_001776425.1. Lineage (GTDB taxonomy): Bacteria > Patescibacteriota > Microgenomatia > Curtissbacterales > GWA2-41-24 > MFBN01. The sequence continues at coordinate 3,212 of MFBN01000040.1, read as the reverse complement.
ATTAATCTGTTTATGTATCACAATGCCCGTGTATTTATTCCCATTTTTAGTTTGATGTTATTATTTCTCTACAAAAAGATTCTCTGGAAAAATAAAAGTTATTTAGTGTTGCCTTCGATAATTGCTCTAGTTTTTTCGATTATTCTTATTCCAATAATATTTTCTGTTTCTGGACAACTTCGTTTCAAAGGAACGAATATTTTCGCGGATGC
>MFBN01000040.1:0-2990 GCA_001776425.1 Candidatus Curtissbacteria bacterium RIFCSPLOWO2_01_FULL_37_9 | reverse complement strand
TACAAAGCATCTGAAAAAATCGTTCAAGATGATCAATCTGGGCAATTGTTAATTGGGAATATTCTTCATAATCGACGTCTTGTTTATATACCAATTCTTATTGAAAATTATCTGTCACATTTAAAACCTACTTTTTTATTTTTTACTGCAGATTCGGATAGACACCATGCTCCACAAATAGGACTTCTATATCTTTGGGATTTACCATTTATTCTTTGCGGGATGTATTTCTTAATTAGAAAAAAATTCGAAATTAAATCAAAAATTATTATATTCTGGTGGTTTCTGATCGCCCCTGTTGCTTCTTCTGTAACTTGGGGTGTTCCGCATGCCTTGAGAAGTGAAATATTTCTTCCGACTTATCAAATATTTGCTGCAATCGGTCTTTATTATCTTTATGTTAAATCTAAAAAGAATAAACTTTTTATTCTTTCTGCATTGTTACTATTAACTTTTAATTTTCTTTTCTATTTACATCAGTATTACGTACACATGCCAATTGAATACTCTAAAGCATGGCTTTATGGGCGCAAGGAAGCTGCATTATTTGGTGAAAAGATTAAGAAGAATTATGATAGAATAATTGTTTCAACAAAAATAGATCAACCGCATGAATTTTGGCTGTATTACCTCAAGTACGATCCGCAAAAATATTTATCCGAAGGTGGTACTGTTTCTGGCGGATTTTTAGAAAATAGAAATAAATTTGATAAATATTTCTTTAAGCCTATTGTTTACGAAAAACAAAAATTAGAAGCAAAGACTTTATTCATTGGTCTTCCAGAAGAATTTCCTTCTAATGTGGATATTATTTTACAGAAAATTAATTACCTAAACGGTGTTTCGGCTATATATATTGCTGAGTAACTATTACCTTAAATGAGTAAAAGGTAGTAAGATATTTTTTTATGAAAACGAAGTTAATTTTGATTTTTATAATCGTTCTTGCGTTTTTTTTAAGATTCTACAAACTTGACAGTAATCCGCCTGGTCTTTATTGGGATGAAGCAGTTCTTGGATATGATGCTTATTCAATACTTAAAACAGGAAGAGATCATCACGGTACAATTTTGCCTTTATTTTTTGAAAGCTTTGGTGATTGGAAATTACCTGTATACCATTATTTACTGGTACCTTCAATTGCCGTTTTTGGCCTCAATGAATTTGCTGTTCGTTTTCCAAGTGCTTTTTTTGGCTCACTTACCATATTTATTTTTTTCTTGTTAATCAATAAACTTACGAAAAATCAGTTTCTTTCGCTAACTTGTGCTTTTCTGTTAGCAATTTCTCCATGGCATACTCAATTTTCTAGGGGAGGATTTGAATCTAACCCGGGTCTTTTTTTTCTGATCTTAGGAGTTTATTTATTTATTATAGGGTTGGGAAAGATGCGTATTTTATTATTTTCTTTTTCATTTTTATTTTTTATATTTTCTATGTACAGTTATCACGCCTATCGAATTTTTACTCCTCTTATTATGGCCAGTTTAATCATAATATACTATGTTGAGATTAAAAAAAACTTAATTAAAGTAGCGTTAACTGCTTTTATCGCATTTATTCTTTGCTTACCACTTACGATTTTTACTATCTCGAACAATGGAAAAGCAAGAGCAATTTCTCAGACTATTTTTGACAAACAAGCTTATGAAAAGAAAAGAATAGAGTATGATCTCTCTTCTAAAAGACCTTTACGTTTTTTGTCGAAATATTGGAGCAAGTCGATTTATTATACGTATCTCACAACAAATGTCTATTTAGACCATTTTTCTCCAGTATTTCTTTTTTTTAAAGGAGATCAAATAGGAAGACATTCTTTGGTGGAGACAGGTCAAATATTTGGATTCGAGATTATTCTGCTTTCAGCCTCTCTGCTAGCGTTTAAAACATTAAATTATAAACTTAAATTTATTATGTTAGCATGGTTGTTATTATCTCCAATTCCTGCTTCAATCGTTACACCTACACCTCATGCAAACAGAACCCTTCAGATGTCCTTGCCACTGGCTTTCTTTTCGGCCAGTGGGCTTTATTATCTTTTTACTCAAAGATTTATTCTTTTGAAAATTGGATTAATTTTTATTATCTCGTATTCTCTTTTAACTTATTGGCATTTGAGATTTGTACATTATCCACGAGTTTTTGCCGCTGATTGGCAAGATGGTTATCGCCAGATGGTTAAAAGTATCAAGCAGTATGATCACCAATATAATAAAATTTTCATCACGGACTTGAATCAGGCTCCTTATATTTATTTGTTATTTTATGAAAAATATGATCCAAATCGGTATTTACTAGAAGGAGGATCGCAGAATTCTTTCGGTAAATATTTTTTTGTATCAAGAGATACCAACGTTTACAATAATGGAAGAATCCTCTATGTGGCCCCTTTTTGGGAACAAGTTAAAGGATATTTAATAACTGAAATCAATGATACCAACGGTAAACATATATATTCTCTTTGGGGAATAAATGAGTAAATTTAAATTTTCAGCAATATTATTATTAATAGCATTATTTGTGTTTAGAATTTGGCAGACAACGGGTTGCAAACAATTTAAAAATTTTCGATTTGACCCACACGCGATCGTAATTGGGGTGGAAAAAAGTGTATTGGTTGATGAAGGCGTTAATAGAAACACATCTCGCTTGTTTCATAACAAAATATCAGTTGGAACTTATGAGATTTTGTCTTCATTTATTACAACTTTCAATCCTAGTTTATTACTTCAGATAATTGGTCCTGTAGGAATTATCATTGCCATATTTAGTTTACAAACATTATTTTATCAAAAGAGATTTTTATTAAGTGTAAGTTTATCAATGATTTTTGTTTCTGCGGTCTTGACAGTTTTTATTCTTACTCCAAAGATCTCACTATATTTATTATCAGTTTCTTGGTACGTTTATATTTTATTAAGCACCCCATTTTTTTTAAGAAATAAACTATTGTTTTTCATATTAATTTTTTTGTCAATCCAAACTTTTTG
>MFBN01000039.1 GCA_001776425.1 Candidatus Curtissbacteria bacterium RIFCSPLOWO2_01_FULL_37_9 | reverse complement strand
CAGTTATACTAAGTACCATGTTATATCAGCATCATCCAGAAGATCGATTAGTTATTCTCGAAGAGGCAAGGAGGATTGTTAATTCCAGCGGGTTTGTTATAGTTCAGGACTTTGCCAAAAAAGATTCCAGCGAGAAAAGCGGTTTAAAATTCGAAAATGCCTGGTTTAACAATTTCGCCTATAGAACATTTCTTTCGACCGCCGATCAGCCAGACCGTTTTTTTGAGGTTTTTAAATGGGCCGACGGCCGTTGTCATCAAGTAAGGCCTGGTCAAGATTACCCGCTGGTTATGTCAAAAGCCGCTTGATTTTTTACTATCAATATTTGCTAAACTGATTTTAGGGGAGGTGATAAATGATTATCTTGGAGGAAGCGCAGAAAGCTGCTGAAGCGGCGCTTAAGCACGCCGACGGGCTTGGAATTGCTATATGCGTTGTTGTAGTAGATGAGCATGGTACGCCCATTGTTTTAAACCGGATGGAAAACTCCTTTGTCATAAGCCAGGATTTTGCGTACGCTAAGGCTTATACATCTGCGACCTTAGGCATGCCAAGCGGTGATATTGCCGGCTATGCAGCGGAAGGTAAGCCATATTACGGTATTACAGATGCCTTCGGAGGCAAATTAATGGTTATTGCCGGCGGTATGCCCGTTAAAAAAGGAGGGAAAGTAGTTGGTGCAGTTGGTGTTGGGGGTTCTGCTGATGTTTCTCAAGACGCCGAGTGCGCAAAAGCAGCAGTTGAAGTTTTGGAAAAAGACTAAAACTGGTTTAAAATAGCTTCTCTCTGCTAGAATTCTCTTTAAATCAGCAGGTCCCTTCGCAAAGCTCAGGGTAAACTTGGTGCTCCTCTGATATATTTACTTTCAGTCTCGTTTTACCTCATACTAAAAGTAAATATGGGTAGAGTTCTAACTGTCTTAGTTGTTCTAATTATCGCTACGAGCGGCTTTTTTTATTTGCAAAAACGCCAAAATTCTCTTTTCTCCCCTATTCCAAAAGTATTTGGGATTGCCAAGAGTCCGCAAGTAAATAAATGGTTTCCTAAAGAAGATTACTTTTTATTTGATAAAAAAGATTCATCTTTAATAATTTCTGCCCAGTCGGCATTGATCGTGGATTACGAAACCGCGAATATTATTTTTCAAAAACAAAAAAACACAAGATTGCCTGTTGCCTCCACGGTTAAAATAATGACCGCTTTGGTTGCTTTAGAAAACGCTAAACTGAAAGATGCTTTTTCGGTTTCTGAAAAAGCCGCCAGTATAGGAGAAAACAGTATGGGGTTAACTTCTGGTGAAAAACTGACGCTTGAAGAGCTTTTATACGGTCTAATGCTTGTTTCCGGCAATGATGCGGCGGTTACTATAGCCGAAGGAGTAGCAAAAACTGAAGAAAATTTTGTAAAAATGATGAACGATACAGCTGTTTCTTTAGGGCTGAAGAATACTAAATTTATCAATGCTTCCGGGCTTGACGATGATAACAATGCCCAGTATTCTACTGCCTACGATTTGGCAGTTATTGCCCATTATATTTGGGAAAAGTACCCTGAGTTTAGAGATATAACCGCCACGATTAATAAACCTATTGAAGCAACCAAAGACCATAAAGCTTTTAATCTTAATAATGAAACAAATTTATTAACTACTTATCCGGGAGTGCGCGGAATCAAGCCCGGCTTTACCTGGGAAGCAAAACTTTGTCTGGTTACTTACGCGGAAAATAGCAATAAAAAACTTTTGGCAGTGATTTTGGGAAGTGATGACAGACGCGGCGAAATGAAGGAGCTTTTGGATTACGGATTCAGCCGATATGGGATAAAAATTGAGCACCCTGTATTGGACATGTAATATATTAGCTTATTCTCCTACTGCTGCGTTTCCTGATATAATAATTGAGGCTAATTAAGCGCCCTTAGTTCAATGGATAGAACGCTCGGCTTCGGACCGAGTGGTTGGGGGTTCGAGTCCCTCAGGGCGCGCAAAAGGCCCAGTAGCTCAGTGGCAGAGCAGGTGCCTCTTAAGCACTTGGTCGGGGGTTCGAATCCCTCCTGGGTCACACTTCGGTAGTATTTACTCTAAGTCGTCATGGCCGCCAAGAGGTTTAATACCTTCTTCATCTCCGTGTAAACCTACTTGATTCAGTTCATCATCAATATCAGCAGCTTCCGAACTGGTTGCATCACCAGAAAATACGTCCTCTTCTCCGGTTACAGAAGGAGGCTTAGCTTGTTCATGCTTTATATCGTCTTCTGATAAATCATTAGTATTATCCGAAGACGAATCATCTTTATTGAATGGATTATCCATAGTAGAAATTTTACAGGTTATTTTTATGGGAAACAAGATAGGATTTACCAAGGTTAAAAATTAGCTGATATTTGATAATATATAGTGATATGCAGCATCAAATTAAAATAAAACTGACAAAAGAAGGATTCGAAGATTTACAAAAAGAACAGCAAAATCTTCTATTAAAAAGGCCGCAGGTTGTAATTAACCTGACGAATGCCCGCGAACAAGGAGATCTTTCGGAAAATGCCGGATATCATGCTGCAAAAGAAGAGTTATCGCAAATTGACAGCCGTGTTAGGGAGATTAAACACATATTAACAATCGCCAAAATTACACAAGTTAAAACCATAGATAAAGTAGAATTCGGCTCAACAGTTAAAATAGACGATGGTTTACAAATTACAAATTACACTATTGTATCTAACTTGGAAGCGGACCCGGCTAAAGGGAAAATGTCCGATGTTTCCCCTATCGGTAGTGCACTTTTAGGCAAAAAAGTCGGTGATATCGTAAATATTAAAATTCCTAGTGGAAATGTCGAATATAAAATATTAGAAATCAAAATTTAAAATTATCTAAAATTATAGATATCTACCCCTATTAAGGTTATTCTAAACAAACCTTCAAACATCTCTCTATTTATATTATAAAGTTCTATCTTTCCCCAGTGGATCAAGGTGTTTTTCGGTAAAATAATTTATTCCCCCATTTTCAATAATATGTTGCAACACAATAACCGGACCAAAGAAAATTTTTACATTTCCTTGTAAGTCGGGAATTAATCTGACCGGAACAAGTTGAACATTTCTATCTTCACTATAAACTCTATTTAAAAATCCATTACCTTTTTTTTCAGGAAAGCACAAATCACGAGCATCTCTATGTGTACCCTGAGGTGCCCACAGTGCCGCACCACCATTTGTAATTCTGTCAATTGCGCAAGCCTTAAGCTTTTGTCCATTAATAATTTCCTTGTCATTATATCGGGGAATTTCTACAACCTCACAATTTAAGGAATGTCCGGCAATTTCATAGAATATGCCTGTAAAATATTGGATTATTTTCCCTTTAGCAAGACCTTTTTGAATAATAATAAATGGCTCGCGAACATTCTCATCTACTACATCAAATCTAGCCACATAAGCTTCTTTTATAATTTCAAAAAATTGACCAATACTATTCATCGGACCACCACGGGTATGATTTGCAATAAAAATAGTTGGCCCAGATGATGGAATGTTTTTTTGACCCTCAACCTCTATCTGAAGATCGGCCCCATGATAAACATCAGGAATATCATGGCTTATAGAAATTTCATCTCCTTTACATATCCTTACTACTATTTTACGTAATAATTGATGACCTTCCGGAGTACATCCGTCACCTATTGATTTATCAACTATGTAGGCAGTTCCATGTGCAACTAACGGATTTCTAAAAATAAATGGCGGTCTTTTGTTATTTTCACCGCTATTTAGTGTTTCTTTCATGAAGCAAATTATATCAGAGACGCAAAAAAATAATCAATGTAGGGAATATTAGACTGTTCTAGTCAAGAGCCATATATAATACGGTACAATCTAAAATTCGTATCTGACTTCACTTCTGTGATTCGCCGCTGATAACGGTTAGTTTGCCGAGGAGCTGCTTCTTACTAGACTTGTTCAAAAGAGCTGTAAGTTTTTTATCAACCTGTTCATTGGGTAAATTGGCAGAAACACCGATCACTCCCGTGTTTTTATTAGTTGGAGAAAGTGATTTGAAATCTTTGATGTTTAATGTCACAACAATTCTGTTGTGTTTCGCCGCAAACCTATGTACCTGCCTGTCCGATAGACTGACCTGCTTAAAATCTTGAACTATGTGTTTAACATCAAAACGGCTGTTTAAAATGGGAAAATACGAACGGACAGGTACACCTTCATCAAGCAGCAGCTTGTGTTTGTGAAATTTGCGTACCATAGGGGATAGTTTCCACTTTTTGAGCTAACTCATTTATTGCACCCCGCAATTTTTTTAAACCCACCCAAGGAAACTGTTTACTTATTTGCCCCATTGTGAAACCATCCCTTAAAAGATAAACAATACGAGCAACAGGGACGCGTGTGCCAGCAACAACAGGTGCCCCTGACATTATTTTCGGGTTTGATGTAATAAATGTTTTCATAAGCGTATTATACACTAAAAATAATGGGAGAGTCTGGACATCTATAATATAGAGGCAAATTCAAGAATATTTAGCCTCAAAAATCAAAGTCGGGAATATTAGACGCACTTCGAACAAATTTAGGCATAAATAACATTAGTTTTGCTGATATTGAAATACTACTAAACCAACCTTCGAATATTTTGACCCCATAGTGTATAATCATACAATAAAATGGGTTTAAAAGAAGCACTTCAACAAGCTTGTGATGAGTTTGAAACAAGAAAAGCCCAACCCGACAGAGTTCACACAGAAATAATTAGTAAAAATAGAGAACGTGCTAAAGGATTAAAAAAACTAATTACTGAAACCCACCACGTCTCAGCAATATTTAGAGAACTCTCGGAGCAAGTTGATGACTCCTTAATCCTTGAAATACCTTTAATGGATAAAGGTAACTATGGAATTACATTTAGGTGGGGTTTTGTAGAAGACGAATTTGAGGGAAGAACCTATACTCGCTGGAATTCAATAACAGTAAAATCCACATACAAATTTAGAGGAGATG
>MFBN01000038.1:684-5857 GCA_001776425.1 Candidatus Curtissbacteria bacterium RIFCSPLOWO2_01_FULL_37_9 | reverse complement strand
AGAGGAGTCGGCCTCCCCTCAAGCCAATCTGTCATAATTTTATGTCCCCAATAACGCCCCTTATTAGTTTTAAAACCGTGCCCTGGCCCAAACTGCAGATAAAACTCAGCGATTCTAACCGTCACCAAATCCCGAAGTCCTTCGGGAATCTTGCAGAAATTTTTCTCAGCTGCCCTGTAAATTTCTTTCACGACTAGCCTACCTCAGAAAACACATTATAAAGATATTTGCCCAAATGCCAAAGTTGCCTTATTGCCGCCAGCCTCGGCAGTCTTGTCTTCGGATTTACATGTTCAAAAGAATCGACCTCGGCAAAGTAAACTTGGCTCCGTGGTAAACTTTGAGCTAACTTCTGTCCTTCAATTTTAGGAACAAATGTGTCCTTCTTGTCATTTAAAATAAAAAGTTTTGCTTTTAATTTGTCAATTTTTGTGCTTGGGGAAAGCTCAACTAAAAGATCTTTTCCGCTTTGGGGAAAATTCTGCCAAATCTCATTTAATTTTTCTCTGTCAGAATTTGCTAAAAACCCATAAATACTCGCAGCTTCAATAGAAAAAGTTTGAATTTTCTCTTGGTCTATTTGTTTCCCCTCCAAGAAATAGTCCTTCAAAAGCTGTTTTTCTTCTTCGTCTGCTACATAATTAATAAACCCTTTTTGGACCGATTCAACGCTTAACTTTGCCGGTTCCCAGGGTTCAAACCCTCCTTTCCCACTTTGGGCTTGTTTTGTGGTTACTGCTTCAGATAAAGAAATTAGATCAAAATATGGGGAAATAGCAGAAATGAAAGTAATTTTATCAGCAATTTGGCTATCTTCTGCCGCTATGACCGAGGCAGAAGCCCCTACGCAAAACCCGGCAAATCCAATTTTGTTTTTCTCAACAAAATCCTGCTCGTCTAAGAATTCTACTGAAGAGATTAAAGTGTTTACAGAATCCGTCCAGACAAATCCAGACATAAAATCCGGTAAATCGGGGACCAAAACTACAAACCCAGTTCTTGATAAAGCCTGGGCAAATTTGGTTACCTGCGCATCTTTTCTGTTTACTATTGTTCCCAAAGTAAAAATAACAGCAGGATGTTTTTTATTATCCTGCGGCCTATAAAGATCAGCCGCTACTTCTACAAATGAAGTTTTGAGTGTTATCTCCTGTATGAACGGATCCCTGCTTAAATAGCCTAAAGGCTTAATAGGAAAATTCGGAATTACTTCTGAAGCCAATAGGAAGGTGCGCAAATGCGCCTTGCCTAAAGGTGTCAAAAAAAAGACCGTCAAAACAGCGACAATTGCTAAAATAGCCGTTAAATTAGCAAGAAATGCTTTTTTCCAGAACTTTGACATGCGAATAAACTATAAATGTAAATACTGAGAATAGATGCGAATATTGCACATCAGATCTTCACTTCGCTATTCAGAACCCGCTTATACATTACTTTGTCTCCTCTAAAATTTGCTAAGACCCCGAGCTTCAAGTCCTTCGCCTTAAGATACGCCATGACTTGTCTAAAATCTTGACGGTTAAATCGAGGTATGGCCTTAAGTTCCAAAACTACTTTATTCTCAATTAAAAAATCCAGCAAATATTTACCAATTTTAACGTCATTAAAACTTAAATCAACTGCAATTTCTTTCTTATAAGACAAATCAGCCTCTTTTAAGGCTATTTCAACTGCCCTTTGGTAGTACTTTTCTTGGTATTTACCACCAAGCTTAGAGTGAACTTTAAAAAAGTATCCCAATAATTTTATAACTTAAGTCTTTGTAAACTAGCTCTGTCATGTTCTTGCCTACTTTGCATACATTAGCACAATTGTCATTAGCATTATATTCGCATTCTAAGTATTCGCATAAATTCGCATAATTTAAATTCGGTTTCAATTCGCATTTTTGTCCTCAAGGACAAAAGAATACGCAAACCACCAGAAAACCACAAACCACAAAATTACAAAATCAAAGCCAAGAGAGAATCTTTTTCTTTAGCTTTGCCATCTTGTGAACGTTTATATCTAACTCTTCAAGTACCGTTGTCCGGCTAAGTATTTCTTTGGCAGTTTTTAAATCAGCTTCAAGATTATACTGGTTTATCACCTGCATATATTTTTTCCAGTCAAAATCCGGCATTGTAAAAAGACTAAAAAGATCAATCAGGTCTTTTCTCCCTTTAACGGTACCTGCTCGCTTAATCAATGCTTTCTGCTTCAATATTGCCAAAATCTCCTTCTTGGGTACATTAAAACCTTCATAGTTTATTGCATATTTTTTTAACTCCTCTGCCGGCAGTCCCGGGTCAGAAAAATATGGAATGTAAATGTCTATATCCAGTCCGGCTGTTTTGGCTTCATATTTTTTAAGCCTGTCGTTTTTGGTAACATCAAATGCACCTTTGAGTTTATCGAGTTCGCTATGCTCAATTACTAAGTCTATATCTTTGGATTTTAAGGCCTTAGTGTATAAAAAAACCGCCCAGCCGCCGATTAAAATAAATCGGTATTTTTTGCGTAAATTCAAAAGCAGTTTCCAGCTTTTATCGGTAATTAAATTATGATAATAATCCATTTAATTTTTCCTTTAAGTTTCGAGTATATTCCTTAGCATACCAATACGGAAGATTCCAAAGGTCAACGAAAGTCTGGGCAACAGTTGTAATTTGCCCGTAGGAAGCTAAAAATTTATCAGCTTTCAAAACAGTAAGGTTTGCTCTCCCCTGCCTCGCCTGCAATACAGACGGGCCTTTGCCAATCTCAAACCTTTTTCTGATTTCATTTATTTTTTCCGCATATACGTATACTTTGTCATAGTCGGCAGGCACATTTTCCCCAAGAATTTCCTTGGCGGCGCTAAACCCGCCAAATACAATTTCCGGCGGCATTCTGGCCTCGATTTCCAGTACCGGCAAATTCACAAAAGCTGAAAGCATTACGTCTTTTTGGAGATTTCTAAAACTGGCCCAGTGATACAGTAGTTTTTCCGCATCCTCTAAAGTAAAATTTCGGCCGCTGACTCTAACCGCCCCCATTTTTCTGGGAACTTTCAAAGCCTGGAATACTGTACTTGTGGAAAAGCCAAATTTTGAGGCAATGTCTTTTTGGGTAAAATAACGAATCGCGTTGTTGGCAATTAAGCTTCTTTTTTCAATCGTTTGATAGAGTAATTCGCGCCAAATGATTTCGATTTTAAGCATAAGATTCTCGCCTCTTTTCGATAATATTCGAAATGAGTCAATTTGTCAATGGATCTCAAGGTACCCCGCCTGATATTATTTAAATTTTTCCAACTCCTGTTTCAAATTTTCTTTTAAAGATCGTACTAATATTTGATGACTTGTTGGCAAGAGAGGCTTAAGGTCCTTTAATACTAAGGCTGAATCCAGATGGTTAAGACTAGCTAAAAGTGGCTTTTGGTAATCTTTCAAGAATTCACTAAGCATTCCTTTTCTGGCGAAAAAATAAATGTCAAAAAAATCTCGACTCTTTTTGCGTGTTAAACAGGCTTGAATTTTTTCTGCGATTAAAAGATTTCTCGGTAAAGTCAAAATAAGATATTCCGGCAAAAACGGGTTTGTGACAAGAAATGAATCGGGCTCAATTATCCGCCCGTTTCTTTGTGAAATCTCAATCTGTATTTTGACTGATAACCCACCGATCTTGCCTAAAATTCGGGCTAAATATCCGCCTGTGGTTGTTTTCGCTTCCTCAAGTTCAACTTTTTCCACAAGCGACAAGTCTATCAAGGTTTCCTCAATTAATTTCTCAATTGGCAAATAACTTCTTGTTTGTGCGGAAAAATCTAGGTCTTCAGAAAATCTCGGACTCCCATAAACAATTCTTAAAGCTGTTCCCCCTTTAAAAAGAATTTTCTTTGATTCCTCAAATTTATAAAAGCTTCGTAAAAAAAGGTGCTGTAGATATTCCCGAGCAATATTAACTTCAGTCGTCTGCCATTTCCCAGAAAGCTCTATAATGATCTTTTCAGATAACATTTTTTACCAGCCTTTCCAGGGGACGGAAATTATAATAAGCAATATACTTCAAAAGTAATTTTTTATTAATCTTTGAAAGATCAAACCGATCAGGAATGTTCTTCTTCCCCATGGCGACAAAGTACAAGAAATCTGCCAAAGCCTTCTCTCTTTCAGCTATTAGAATCGTTTCATTCAAAATCATAGTTGGAGTATAAAAACTGTAAATATCCTTTTTAATTGTTGAATAAATAAAAACTTGTTCCCCAAAGCGAAATTCCCGGCTGGCGCGAGGTGTTGCTGAAGTAACGGCTGATACCGTCTCGGCAATAATATGGTAGAAAGATAGAGCTGTCTCAAAAGAAATGTAAGATGGCCAATAGATTTTGTTGGCAATCAAAAAACTTCCCGGCGGATCAAAATTGGTAACATAAAAGCTTTGGCGGGGACGGCCAAAAAAACTTTTTTTTGTGTAATTTTCCAGGAATTTTTTGGAAGCTGTCTTGGAAACGCCAAAAATTCTTTCAAATTCCAGGAGAGTAAAGATTCTTATCCCTTTTTCTCTTAAGGTATTTTCCACAAAAAGCAAATTCAGTTTACGCATGATTTAGGTAGTTTTCTGAAATAGCTATTCACAATATAACAACGGGTGTTTATCTTGTCAACTTGGGCTTCTCACTTTTCAACCCTGATCAACCTTTTCTTCTAAAACAAAACTGTAGCTAAACCCCATATGTATCACGGGTAATAAAGGTTAATGAAGGGAAATAAAGGGTGATCAAGCGTTTGTTTGCTTCTTTCGTCTAAGTGACTGAATTAACCGCATAAACAAATAGTCTGTTTTACCGCAAAGTTCATCTAGTTTTTTAAATTCATCTTCTTTAATTAAACCGTCGTCAAAACAATCTTCAATATCACCAGACAATTCTTTAAGCGATCCCTTCGAAATTTCTAAATAATTAATATATTGCCCAAGTGTCCTGCCGTAACCTTCCTGAATATTTTGCTTAACACTTCTTGCGGCATCACGCATTTGTGAAACTCGCCTTAACTCAGAAGCAGGAAATCTTTTGGTTATTTCATAGATTAATCTTCTAAGTTTATAGGCATTTTGCCAAACAATTAGTTTTTTATAACCAATCTTCTCCACATTATTCTCCATCATAAACCCTGATTAACCTTAATCAACCCTAATCTACCCTAATATCTCTTCA
>MFBN01000038.1:0-674 GCA_001776425.1 Candidatus Curtissbacteria bacterium RIFCSPLOWO2_01_FULL_37_9 | reverse complement strand
CCTCATCTCCCCTCATCTCCCCTCATCAACCCTCATCAACCCTAATCTCCCCTCATAAACCTTGCTCTTTTGTCTCTTCGAGTACAAAAGAGTAGCTAAACCACCAGAAAACCGCAAACCACAAAATTACAAATATCAAAGCCAGATAATCGTGGAAAAAAATGGCGACTGATGTATTAATCTTGATAGCTAATATACCCACCATTGACAACCTGCCAAAATTAACCAGGTACGTACCCAAAAACCCGATTAATACTACCTCGAAGCGGGAAATGTTGGTAAATTTCCCCTGAAACCCGCCCAAAAACGAGGCCAGCAGCAAAACCGCCGACTGCCAGCCCAGGCAGTTCCAGGTAATTTCCAAAAAAGAACCTTGCACCCAAACTCCTTTGGAAACCGCGTTTGCGCTAATTCCCAATAAATTTAAAAATCCGGCTACTACTTTTGCTTCGTAAGGCACAACAATATCCTGCAAAATTCTGTAAAGTTCCCATTTTAAAAAAAGTCTGGTTAAAAATTCGTTAAAAGTCGAAATAAACGGTAAAACCATCAAAAGAACTACCGCCAAAATGATGATTTTGGAAAAAGGCGTCTTTATAAGTCTGGTTTCTTGCATTGTTTAAAAAGTTATCCTCATGCTAAAATACACCTGACTCATGAGTAGAAAAAATATT
>MFBN01000037.1:5007-5125 GCA_001776425.1 Candidatus Curtissbacteria bacterium RIFCSPLOWO2_01_FULL_37_9 | reverse complement strand
TCCACAAAATCATTGATGCAAAGGTGCGGTAGGGTGACCATTTTTTGGTAAGATGTATTGTTTTCTTTTCGCTTGGTTCTTTTCTGAGTTTATACAACTTCATTAGTCCCCTTCGCAG
>MFBN01000037.1:4616-4744 GCA_001776425.1 Candidatus Curtissbacteria bacterium RIFCSPLOWO2_01_FULL_37_9 | reverse complement strand
TTTTATCCGGAAAAAGAGCTATAAACTTTTCGTAAATTGTATCGCCCGCTTTCTCCGAGAGCTGCTGGTTGATGATCTGGCTTACAAGCGAAGCGAAATAATCGTTTGATTTTCGAAGTGTTAATTTT
>MFBN01000037.1:4466-4608 GCA_001776425.1 Candidatus Curtissbacteria bacterium RIFCSPLOWO2_01_FULL_37_9 | reverse complement strand
TAACGCCACTTTATAAAGGATCGGATCAACTGTTTTAAAATGTTCTAACGCCTTTTTATACATTTTGAAGTTCTGTCTCACACCACAGCAAATGCTCTGACTGGACTCCCATCAGCTTAATTTATATTGCCCGGATACACGG
>MFBN01000037.1:1067-4373 GCA_001776425.1 Candidatus Curtissbacteria bacterium RIFCSPLOWO2_01_FULL_37_9 | reverse complement strand
CTGTCATTAGATAAATAGAGGATGAAGACGTGTTTCACCGGCTACAATTTTGGGACCTAATAAATTGTCCAGACAAATCTGTTTTCATCTCTTTTCTTTGACAATCTCTCCATCCACTATTTTGCTTTTATCAAAATCTAATAGAGAGGATTTCTTTTTAAAATCTTTCTTTTCTCCTTTTTTCAGAAGATAAAAAAGCGCCAGTGACGCCAGAGTCAAAAGTATTTTTCGAAGAAAAGAAAATGGAATCATTTAATATGCAAACAGCGAGCCTAGAATAAAACTGATTGATACCAAAGAAACGATAGCGATGGTTATAATTTTGGCAATATTCATTTTTGAAGTTTGTTTAGGATTTCTCCCAATCTCCTTATCTCTTCTCCATACCTTGACCAGTCTCCTTCTCTTTGGGCGCTGGTGGCGGCATCATAAGCCTCTTTTGCTTGTCTTGCTATCTCAGCACCATTCTGGGAAGGAACGGCAGTTGCCTGTTCTGCCTTTTTTTCTTCAGGTTTGCCTTTTGCGGCACTTGTACCAAAAATCCGGGCCAGTCCGGCCTCAAGAGCTTCTTCCATGGCGATCTTATTTTCATAAGCCACAATTATCCGTTTGAGTTCCGGAATTTTCCCAGCCTCTGCTTTAAGATAGAGTGGTCTTACATAAATAAGAGATTCTTCGATAGGAATAACCAGAAGCGGGCCTTGAATTACCTGGGATCCCCGCTGATCCCAGAGGGAAATCTGTCTTGATATCTCCGCATCCTGATTTATACGGCCAATCACCTGTTTGGGACCAAAGATGAGTTTTTGTTTAGGGAATCGGTAAACAAGAAGTTTCCCATAAAATTCTTTATCATTCCTTGCCACCATCCAGGCAGAGAGGTTATCTTTGGCACGCGGAGTAAAGGGAAGCATCAGGATATACTCTTCAATCTTTTCTCCCGGAAGTTTCATGATCATGTGTCTTGGAGTCATTATCGGAATGTTACCAGTGGTGTCTTTTTCTCCTTCCGTAGCAACCGCTGGTATTTCCCACTGGTCTTCCTTGTTGTAGAAAATCTGGGGGTCGTCCATGTGATAGGTGGAATAGATGGCTGTTTGCAGGGTAAAAATATCTTCAGGATACCGTAAGTGAGGAATGAGACTTTTGGGTAAATCAGAAAACGGGCGGAAGGCTTTAGGAAAAATCTTAGCATACGTGTTGATAATCGGATCATCTTTATCTGCCTGATAAAAGGTAACCGCACCATCATAGGCATCAACCACTACCTTTACCGAGTTTCTGATGTAGTTCACACGATCGCCGTTAAGAGGCAAAGGTTGCGAATACGGGTAGAGGTTACTCCCCGTATATGCATCGATAATCCAATAAATTCTTCCATCGGCAACGACGGCATAAGGATCTTGATCGAGAGTTAAAAATGGGGCAATCTTGGCAACTCTTTCTTTGATATTGCGATAGTAGAGAATCCTACTATCACGGGTAATGTCGTTTGACAAAAGCAGTTTGAGTGAGCCAAGACGCATAGCATAAAAAAGACGCCTGACGGGTGAATTAATCTCTACACCTCCGCGGCCTTCATACGTGGTATATACATTTTCTTCTCCTTTGGGATAATCGAATTCCTTCGATTTTGTTTTCACGAATACGTAATCATTGGAGAGTTCTCCATAATATATTTCCGGACGGGTGATTTCAAGCTCTTTTACATCTGATTTTGGAGGTAGGTCTTTGACAAAAAGAACAGGTAAGCCTTCCGTGGTTACCTGATTGACCGGTCCTGCCGCAAGACCATATCCATGGGTAAATGTCAGTCTTTCGTTAATCCAGCTTCTGTTGGGAAGGCTTTCTGATGCCAGTTCGCGAAGTGAAAGCATGACTTGGCGGATTTCACCGTCTATGGTGTAGCGATCATTGTCAACAGAGGCGAATTCATAATAAGTTCTTATCTCCTGTATTTGGGAGAATGTCGAAAGAAGCGGTGCTCTGTCCCAAAGACGGACGTTTTTGATCGTAAGATTATTGCTAGTAATATCAATTGCAGTTAATGGTTTATCCCCTGAAATTTCCCGTTCTTCAATCTTGTCAAGTCCAAAAGCCTGACGGGTGGCGGCAATATTGTTTTTTATAAACGGCGTTTCCTTGGCAAGCTCATTGGGAGCAACGATCAGCTTTTGAAAAATAGAGGGAACAATTCCTGAGATAAGCCCAACCAGAAAATAAATGGTAACTGCTCCAAATAAAAGAGAAGTCTTACCGCTTATCCCCCAATACAAACAGGCAAGTGCGGCAAAAGCTATTGCGAGAATTGATACCCGAAGAAGCGGAATCATGACGTTTACATCGGTAAAGACTGCTCCAAAGACTGGTCCGCTCTGGCTGGTGAGAAGCTTAAACAAAGAAAGATAAGTACCTACGGCTATTGTTGCTAAGAAAAGAAAAAGAAGGATGCCGATATGGATTCTGGCGGAAGGACTTGTTTCCTTATGCCTGCCCTCTTTTAGTACGGGTAGACCTAATTTAGAGAGTTCAGATCCGCCAAGTTTACCCAGTAAGCCTGATA
This sequence comes from Candidatus Curtissbacteria bacterium RIFCSPLOWO2_01_FULL_37_9, assembly GCA_001776425.1. Lineage (GTDB taxonomy): Bacteria > Patescibacteriota > Microgenomatia > Curtissbacterales > GWA2-41-24 > MFBN01. The sequence continues at coordinate 1,810 of MFBN01000037.1, read as the reverse complement.
TGTTTAAACTGCCCCGCAACATATACACAGCGCCGCAACTTATAAGGGAGAAAAGAATAAGGGTTCGGATAAGACCTAAGCCAATATTGAAGACCGGAAGGGAGAAAATATAGAAAGCAATATCGCGGCCAAAGACAGGATCGGCAACTCCAAATGAACTACTGTTGATAAACTTAAGTGCATCTTGCCAACTGCTTGCGGCTATCAGTCCGAAAAATAAGGAAATAATCAGACAGACAACAATACCCAGTTTCTTTACCGCACGATTGTCAAGACTTATGGGTTGACCCACCAGGCTTTCCGGAATGGTTGCCAGCCATGGGATTTTAGAGGAAACTGCCACAAGATAATTGATCAGGAGAAATATTGAAGCAATGATTGAAACCGTCAAACCCAGTACCACTTTTGCTCCTAAAGACTTGATAAAAATATCCGTGTATCCGACTTCGGTAAACCACCACCAGTCGGTAACGAAAGCAACAATAGTTGAGAAAAAGACAAAAGAGAGGAAAATTATCCCTAGGACTATCCATGTTATAAACTTTGCGATGTTCATATACAAAAACCGGCCCCTTCTATCGAGTCAGACTCGATTCTATCTTGGCCGGTTGTAATTGATGATGGTTCAAAGCGCAAAGACGCTAGTTGGTTAGACCATCCGTCCTTTTGCTCCCCATCACCCAAGGCGGTATTAGATATTCTTAATTTTACAAGAAAGGCAACTTATTTTCAACAACAAAATA
>MFBN01000037.1:0-1043 GCA_001776425.1 Candidatus Curtissbacteria bacterium RIFCSPLOWO2_01_FULL_37_9 | reverse complement strand
ACCAAGTCTGACTTGGTAAAATACACTAAAAGCTTTATATGGATATACTAAATATTCTGGAATCCGTTTTCGTTAGTTTTGGTTATTTAATTGTATTCTTTGCGTCATTTTTTGAAAGTATAATCCTTTTGGGTTTTCTTTTACCTGGTGGTTTGATAGTGCTTTTATGAAAATCATAGTTACTGCCGATATTCATTATGGAGTTGGTAATAATGAACCGATTGTCAAAAAATTTGCTCAAAAGATCATCCGTACAAAAGCTGACGTATTAATTCTTGTAGGCGATACGTATGCAATAGACCAGAAACTTCTGGTTGAGTGTTTGGAATTGTTCCAGGGATTCAAAGGCGACAAATTATTGGTTGCCGGAAACCATGATTTATGGACAACAGAAGGATCATCATTAACAATTTATGGAAAAGTTATACCTAAGATTGCCAAGAAGTGCGGTTTTCATTTCTTAGACCAAAAACCATTTATAAAAGGTGGTGTTGGATTTGTTGGAAGCATAGGCTGGTACGATTATTCATTTAGAGATCTTACCCTTTCTATTCCTAAGCAGTATTACCTGGAAAAACGCTGGCCGGAAGTAGTGAACTGGAATGACCGGTCTTATGTTCGCTTAGGGATGAGCGATGAAGTGTTTACCAAAAGAGTAAACCAGAAACTGAAAAGACATCTTAGAAAAGTAAACAAACAGGTATCCACCATCATTTGCGCTACTCATCTCGTACCATTCTATGAACTACTTCGCACCACTCATACTTCAATAGATAAATTCCTTAATGGCTTTTCCGGAAGTGAGGAAACAGGCAGGATAATAAAATCTTTTCTGAAAGTAAAATATGTCTTTTGCGGACATACGCATCAGAAAAAAGAAGCAAAAATTGGAGATATAGTCTGCGTAAATATAGGCAGTGATTATTTGCGGAAGCGTTATGAAATGATTGATATTTGAATACTTATCAAACCTCCCTTTTTATTCTCACTAAACACCATTCTGAAGGCTTCCTTATGAGGAATCAATTATGTAAAATAGATTA
>MFBN01000036.1:1976-7362 GCA_001776425.1 Candidatus Curtissbacteria bacterium RIFCSPLOWO2_01_FULL_37_9 | reverse complement strand
TGTCGTCAAATTCATGTTGTTATTTGTTTCAATTTATTCAGTCTGATTGCTTCTTTAATTTCCATAGCAACTCTCCTGCCCATGCTTAGAGATTTTCCATAAAGATAGCCGCTGTATGGTGTTGAGGCAATACCCGGAGATCCGGGAAACCGTGGAGCAACGTCGTAAACTATAATTTCAAGTTTTGGAAAAACAGGCCTTATTAAGGACTGTAGAGCAAAAGGGCCAATTACTCCAGGCGAAAATTTTTGTTGAGTTGCTTTAACGAACCGTTCACCTATTTCCATTGCTTCCTCTATTAATGATTCCGGCAAAGTTACCGCAGTGTGCCCCATCTCTTTAAATGTAACTTCAAGATATCTTGCAGCTTCAATCTGTTGTTGAGCAGGCAAGCGCAAAAAGCCATCAAGATTAGTCTGGCGCCTTGTATCCGTTCCCACGAGTTCTAACCTTTTGCCAACAGCCGAATAAAAGAAGTTAAAATTAACACTAGTTCCAACAACAAATTCTTCTATAATTGCTTCTTTAAGACTTTTTTTTGAAATTAAACCGGACGCAATTCTTTTTTTGGCCTCTTGTTCAAATTCCTTTGGAGATGACGCGAAGAAAAAACCTCTTTCAAAGGAAACTTTTTCTTGTTGAGCTTTAACAAGTACAAGTCTGTCGATGTCTTTCGGATTTTTAAATCTCTTCGGAAATTTGATATTGGCCCATTTCAGCAAATCATACTGATTAGGGCTTTCGGTTCTTTCTTCAAGCCTTAGCAATTTTTTATTGCCAAAGACAGGGACATTAAATTTATTTTCGATCGCGTCATAATCGTTGACGTAAACCTCAAATGATCTATGCGGAATAAAGATACAATTTCGCTTTTTCAGCTCATTTTGAATTTTTAAAGATAAAATGTCTTTAAATTTATCAACATATAGCACTTCATCAACGCATCCGAGCTCGCCTTTTGTTTTAAAATATTTTGCATAAGTTTTATCTCTGCCTTTTTCGACAACAACTAAGGTTCTGAAACCCTCATCCTTTGCTCCTCTGCAAACATCTAAAGCTGAGTGAGACCCGATTACTGCAATTGTGTAGTCTTTTTGACTTTTGACTTTCATGTGTATATCGCATCCCCTCTTGCAGGCCCTACGGATATAAAATTAACCGGGACCTCTATTTTTTTCTCGATAAATTTGACAAATTTTTGAGCATTTTTCGGCAGGCTTTGGAACTTCCTAATACCTGAAATGTCTTCCGACCATCCCGGCAGTGACTCGTAGACCGGCTGGCAGTCAGCAAGATATTCAGCATCGCCGGATTGATACTCGAAGAGTTTATTCGCTTTTTTATATAAGGTGCAAATTTTAATCTCAGGTAAGTTCGATAGTACATCTAACTTGGTTAAGGCAAGACTCGTCAGCTTATTGTCAAGGATTGCCGCTTTTATTAAAACCAAATCCAGCCAGCCGGGGCGTCTTTGTCTGCCTGTTGTAGTACCGTACTCGTGACCCCTTTCAATGATTTTGTCCTTCAGTCTACCTTTAAGCTCTGTAGGAAGAGGGCCTTCTCCAACCCGAGTGATGTAAGATTTGGTAATACCGACAACTTGGTCAATTTCCGAAGGATGTACAACAAAAGAACGCATAATACCCACGATGCCGGGATTTGATGATGTAACATACGGATAAGTTCCGGAATCTATATCCAAAAAGAACCCCTGAGCGCCCTCAAAGAGAATATTCTTTTTCTCTTTCTGGGCCCGTTTGACAAGTGCAATAGTTTGGCCGACATACGGCTTAATCATTTTTGCAAAGTTTTGATATTTTTTAAAAATATCAGCACCACTGAGCTTTAAATTAAAAAATTTATTTTGAATTTTAATTTCCTCAAATAATTTTTCTTTAAAGTCGGCGGAGATAAGATCTTTTACCCGAAGTCCAACTCTTTCAGCTCTGTCTGCGTATGTAGGGCCAACCCCGCTTCCCGTTGTACCGATTTTTGCCTTTCTTAATTTTTCGCGAAGACCGTCACGCATTAAATGCCAAGGCATGGTTATTGTTGCCTGCTCATCAATAAGTAGGTTTTGTAAACTCACTCCAACCTTTTTGACTGTTTCCATTTCCAAAACCAACGATTCAAGATTTGCGGCAACCCCCTTTCCTATCAGACAAATTGTTTTCGGATTAAAAATTCCGGAGGGCATTATATGCAAGGCAAATTTTCCATATTTATTTTTCACTGTGTGCCCGGCGTTAGAACCCCCATTGTAGCGGGCAACAATATGGGCACGTGTGGCAAGTTCATCTATCAGCCTGCCTTTCCCGGAATCGCCGAAATCGGCTCCGATCACAGCTGCTGTTCCAGTCCAATCTTTAAGGCTTTTTCGGTTCATTTAGCTTAAAATTTTATTGAGTTTGCCTTTCTTTATAGCCTCTTTTATTTCCATAGCAATTCTTCTTCCGGTTGAAACTTCTTTATTCCAGTACAGGGATGAATAAGGAGAACCGTTTATGAATAAATTCGTTCCTGCAACTATCCGGCAGGAAATTTCGATAATAGAAAATTTTTGCTCGGGTGTAATAATTGTCTCCAGACAAAATGGTCCCCAGATACCGCCTTTTATGATATTTTTGGATGTGGCAACTACTTTTTCACCCATATTAAACGCCTCACCCAAAAGCGATTCACGCAATACCAAAGGACTGTTACCAACTACGACAAAAGAGGGTTCGATTCCTAAACCTTGTTGATTCTGTGAGGGAATTCTGCCCAGAGAATCCACATTTGTCTCATACCTTTTATCAATAGAAAGAATTTCAAGTGTATTGGTTATAGATGAATAAAAATAATGAATATATAATGGTACACCAATTACATATTCTTGGACAATAAATTTTTTAGGTTTAAAACTTTTAAGACGGAATGTTAATTCTTTTTGATTTTTGGCAAAAAAATAACCTTGACCGCCGGCAGCACCATATGATTTGACAATTACTGGTCTATCAATCTTCTCACCTTTTTTAAACCTTTTGGGAACAGAAATATTAGCTATTTGCATCCATTTTCGTTGTAATTTTCTATCTGATTCCCAATCCAAAACTGCTTTGTTGCCGAAATATGCTACATTCATCTTCTTATTAACTTCAATTCCTAAATATGCGACAAACGATCCATGAGGAATTATTATTGCATTCTCGCGAATCAACTGATCTTCGATGCTACCAAAAGACGAAAAAGAGGGAATTTCTATTATTTTGTCTATAAATTTAAATCGTCTGTATAAAGATAACCGCATAGTGTTAACCACGCAAATAGTTAAAAATCCCTCATCTTTTGCACCTTTGAGAATTTGTAAAGCTGAATGGGAACCTAAAGTGGCAATTTTGTGAGCTTTTCGTCCCGCCATTGATGTATTTTAATCACAATTATGATAAAAATCAAAAAACATAAAATTTCCAAGGTCTTTATTAGAATTCTATTTTCATTTAAGATAACCGGTTGGAATGAAAAATATTTTAAATATAATCAAGATTGCCAAACCACTTTATAATCTTGCAGGAATTATCGCGATTTTAATTTTTGTAACGTCGTTACTTGAATTAGTCGCACCGATACTCTCGAAGTTTATTGTAGATGAAATAGTACAACAAGTTCAGTATCATAGCGGTAATTTTAATAAATTAATAAAGTTGATTATTTTGGTATTTAGTGCCAGCTTAATCTCTATTACATTAACTGTTATAAGTGAAAGAATCGGCGACCATTTTGCTGGCAGGTTACATAAATTTTTAACTGAAAAATTTTACGATAAAATTTTTACACTGCCCCAAAGTTATTTCGACAGTAAAGTCGGCGGTAAAATTTTAAACCAATTGAACCGGGCAATTTTTACCATCCAAAATTTTATAAATACGGCAATCAATTTTATTTTACCGACATTTATACAAAGTCTATTCACTATAGCTGTGATGGCTTATTACAATTTACCGATTGCTTTTTTTACTTTTCTGCTTTTTCCGGTATATCTTTCATTAAGTTATTACTCCAATAAAAGATGGGGTGAGCAAGAAATTAGAAAAAATAAGATTGAAGATTTTACTCGCGGACGCATATATGAGGTTATTTCCAATATCAAATTAGTAAAAAGCTATCTCGGTGAAAAAAAAGAATTTAGAACAGTTTCCAAAAAAATGACAAAAATAAATCAAATCTATGCAAAACAGAGTACTACCTACCATCTTTTTGATTTCGGTAGAAATTTCAGCCTTATTTTAATAATTCTAGCTATTAATATCGTTGCATTTTATAACACTTACACAGGATTAATTACAATCGGAACATTGGTTTTAATTTTACAACTGGTTAATCAAGCGCGGCGCCCATTATTTGCAATGAGCTTTATTTTAAATAATATTCAAATGGCAGAAGCAGGCTCTAAAGAATATTTCGAGATATTAAATTTAAAATCTAAGGAAGATTACAGCACAAAAACAGTATTTTCTAAGCTTAATAATCCTTCAATTCAATTCGAAAAAGTCAGTTTTAAATATGAAAAAAAGACCATTGTTCTTAATAATGTTTCTTTTAAAATTAATCCCGAGGAAAAGGTAGCGCTTGTTGGCCACAGCGGGGCAGGAAAAACAACTATAGTTAATTTAATGCTCAAATTTTACGAACCCTCTTCCGGTAAAATTTATCTTTCCGGCAAGAACTATAAAACATTAAGCACTAAATTTGTTCGGAATAATTTCGCTTTAGTATTTCAGGAAAGCGAGCTTTTTTCCTCAACAATTGGTGAAAATGTTGTTTATGGTACAAATCTTACTGATAAAAATCAGCTGATTAAAGCGCTTGACCAAGCTAATGCCTGGGATTTCGTAAAAAAATTACCAAAAGGAATAGACAGTACAATTGGCGAACGCGGGGTTAAATTATCCGGAGGACAAAAACAAAGAATCCAAATCGCCCGAGCAATATTAAAAGATGCACCTATATTAATACTGGATGAAGCATCGAGTTCACTGGACGCAAAAAGTGAAAAAGAGGTACAGACTGCAATGGAAAATTTAATGAAAAATAAACTTGTAATAATTATCGCACACAGATTTTCAACTATCCAGAATGTTGACAAAATTATAGTTATTGACGAAGGAAAAGTAGTGGATTACGGAACACCTTATGAACTATCAATAAAGCCGGGAATTTATAGAAATTTGCTGAAGTTTCAAATCGAAGGAAATCAAAAATTATTGGAGAAATTTGAAATATATTAAGTAATTTTCTTTTTTTACTTTATTGATTAAACCCTGGCAATAAAATCGTCTTTCATATTTTTAAACTTGTTTTATAGAAATAAACTTCCGAGGACTAAGAGTCCTCGGCCTTGCCTGCC
>MFBN01000036.1:254-1951 GCA_001776425.1 Candidatus Curtissbacteria bacterium RIFCSPLOWO2_01_FULL_37_9 | reverse complement strand
AGGACCGCATGGCACTGTATACATAAGCAGCAGAAAAACCCCGGCTTTTATCTCCTTATAACCTCGAAAGTATGTAATCGCTTTTAGTGCATTCATCCCCCGAGTCAGACTCGGGGGTTTTCTGCTAAGCGATTATAAAAGTTACAAAAAGTGAAATAGTTAAACATCCAATTTATAGAGAATATTATTATTAAAGTCTATCTTATATCAAGAGTATTGGCAAAATATATGACATTTTTCGGTTTGATTACAACCTGACGCGGGCCTTTTTTTAAATATCCCGCATCAAGACTTTCAAAACCGTTTTTCTTGATAATTGCTTCAGCTTTTTTGACATCTTTTGCGGGCAGAAAGATTGCATAGTCTTGTCCCATGTTATAAGTTTCGTAGGCCTCGTAATCGTTAAGTCCCGCGTGTTTTTGAATAAATTTGAATACTTCTTGTGGTTGGAATAATTTTTCGATTACGTAAGTAAAGTTTTGCCTCCCGCGCATAATTTTACGAAGACCATGTCCGGTGATATGGGTTATGTAATGTATGTCGATTTCAGCCTGAATCAAGGACTGAATTAATTTCGCATAAAGATTCGATTTTGTAAGAATTGCTTCCCCATAAAGTGCTCCGTTTGGCATTTTTGTCACATAACCCTGAGGAAGTTTTTTTGCAATACTTCTTGCCAGTGAAATACCATTTGCATTTACCCCGTTTGATTTTACAAAGATAATTCGATCTCCTGTTCGTAATTTTTTATCTATAACTAAATTTTTAGGGTTCTTTATTATCCCAACTACACTTCCGGCAAGATCACAAGCGTCGGGATTAAGAATACCTTTCAGTGTTGCGGTTTCCCCACCACCCCACGTAGCTCCCGATTCATCGCATGCTTGTTTCCAACCTTTGATAAAATCTCTTAATCTTTTTTTGTCCTCGAGCCAATCGTTATCACCGAATGCCCAATATGCATGTACAACTAAAGGTTTTGCCCCTACTGAACTTAGGTCATTTATAAAAGTAGCAACAGTATTGTTGGCAATAACATCATAGTAAGTCCTTCGACTCTGCTCAGGATCTGCGATTTTCCTCATTTCATCGGCAACCAGGCTCTTAGTCCCCAAACACTCGATTACTGATGCCATAAGAAACGGTCCTTGTTTCCAGACAAATGCGGATTCTCCACGAGTCGCTTGAATTTCGTTAAACCCGGCTTTTTTAAGATTTATTCCAGTGCTCTTAGCTGCCTGTTGTGAAAGTTTATTTACGGGATCTTTTATTAAATAGTTGTCACCAACCTGGGCGTAAGTTATTTTATTATTTTTCTTCACGACTGTTTTGCGAATTTTATCATGCCTTCAAAAATAAACCTTCCTGTGCCAAGACTTCGGAGGGCAGAACTACCTTTTTCTATCATAATTCTTCTCCAATTGGGATGTTGAGTGTAATCAACGATTTTTTCCGGGTGGGGCATTAAGCCCAGGATTTTTCCTGACGGATCGCAGACTCCGGCAATTGCATTTTGCGATCCATTGGGATTATCCGGATATTTTTGAGTTTTTTTGCCCTCTTCGTCAACGTAGCGGCAGAAAACTAATGCCTGTTTCTCTATTTTTGCAAGATTTTGCGGCTGAGCGAAAAATCTGCCTTCACCATGATTTACGGCAATATCTAAAGTCTTGCCAACAAATGGGTCAAGAAATTTA
>MFBN01000036.1:0-164 GCA_001776425.1 Candidatus Curtissbacteria bacterium RIFCSPLOWO2_01_FULL_37_9 | reverse complement strand
TTACCAAACGGCAAAAGTCCGGTCCGCACCAATACCTGAAAACCGTTGCAGACTCCCAGTACCAATCCCTCCTTATTTATATAATCTTTTAACTGGTCTTTGAGAAAGGAGATAATCTCAACCGCCAAAATTTTACCGGACGCTACATCATCGCCGTAGGCAAA
>MFBN01000035.1:3334-5497 GCA_001776425.1 Candidatus Curtissbacteria bacterium RIFCSPLOWO2_01_FULL_37_9 | reverse complement strand
AGGCTATGCTCCACCAAAAGGTACGTTCCCACGCGTTACTCACCCTTCCGCCACTCTCGCGCGCAGCGCGAGAATGACAAATGTCAAATAAGTACCAATTTCAAATTTCAAATCAATGAGAGAATTATTAAATACTTAAATATTCTTAATTTTTCATTGATTGGTACATATTGGTATTTATTTGTAGTATTTTTATCATTCTTGTGCTACGCACAAGCGTTCGACTTGCATGCCTTAGGCACGCCGCCAGCGTTCATCCTGAGCTAGGATCAAACTCTCAAAAAAGAATTCGATTCTAAATTACTCTAAAGGATTTATTTCTGTTGGGTACCACTTTCCAGAAGCGAATGTTATGAGCTTCGCAGTCCGCTAAAGTTCGCTCACGAGCCGCAGTAGAAATCTACTAAGGCGAGTGGTAAGAACGGATGGACCAGAATTCAATTCCATTCGCAATACTGAAGAGTGGATACATTTCTCTTCAGTTGTTAAAGTGCGAAATAAAATGGAAATAAAAAACTAGAAACTTGAAACTGTTTCTAGTTTAAAACAAACCTGTTCCAAGTTTTCCAATGGCTTTCCAGGCCATTTGCCAAGATCGACTTGGCGCATCTATTCTACAAACCTTGACACTAATTGTCAATCAATATATTCTTAAGTTAATGCCCAGTAATACAACTTCCAGTCTTTCAAAGAAAATCGTTGTTCATTTATACCTCAATAAGGTTAACCAAATAACATTTTACAATTTGACTTCCCAATGTGAAAGAATAATTTTCTCTGGAAGTTGATATACTGGGATGCCCATTCTAATTAAAAAACCATTGACCATTCTCTTCAAAGTGAAACAGGGTTTCACTTTGATAGAGCTTCTAATTGTAATCACCATAATCGGCATTTTGGCAAGCTTGACTCTTGCTTCCTACGGCAATGCCCAGGCAAAAGGCCGCGACGGTGTCCGCAAAAGCGATCTTGCCCAAATAAAAAGGGCGTTGGAACTGGCAAAAGCAGATTGTACAGGTAGTGCGTGGTACCCAAAGTGGGCTGGTACTGATACAGCAACTTTAACTACTGCCCAATCTGATTATGACACTATGATTTCTTATCTTGCTAATGCAAATTTAAACTATATATCAGGTACAATAGAAGACCCAAAAAAAGATCAAACGGCAGGGCAAAAGTATGGTTATTGGACAAAAGGTACATCAGCAGGTGTCTGCCCAGATACATTAGTTCCAACTGGATTTACTCAACCTGGTGCTTCCAGTTATGTCCTCAGTGTCAAACTTGAAAGAACCGCAGATAATGATGCAGTCCAAGCTCGTAGTAAATGTGCAGGTAAGCCTGGATCTGGTGGAATACCTCCTAATGGGTGGAATGATAATGGTTACTACGTCATCTGCAATAATTAATAATTCCCTTACATGCCTCATATTTCAATCACAGAAGTACTTAACTTCGTTTATAGAACTTCATCAGGTTAGTTTCCGGATATTATATTCATTCTTTAACGTGATATATAATAAAGTTAATGCCCAAGTTAGTTCACAGTTTACTGTTAGTAGTTCACAGAATTTTAAAAACTGCAAACCGTGAACCGGTAACCGTTAACTGTAAAGCCAAAGGTTTTACGCTAATCGAGCTTCTGATAGTTATAACCATAATCGGAATTCTGGCAAGCTTGACTTTTGTCAGCTACAGCAGTGCCCAGGAAAGGGCAAGGGATACTAAACGCAAAAACGACCTTGAAGCAATCAAAAAAGCGCTGGAGCTTGCCAAGCAGGACAGCACCGGGGCTTACTATTATCCTGAAGATCACTTAACTCTTGATGACGACCCAAACTCCCCTTACATAAAAATCCTCCCAACAGACCCAAAAACCGGCGTGGATTATACGTACACACCAACACCTGCTGGCTGTACAGATGGAGGACCAACATATTGCACTTCGTATACTGTAATTGCCTGTTTGGAAAATAAGACTGATCAGGATAGAGATAATACAAAATATAGTGGCTGTGTTACTAATGCCAGTTATACAGTAACAACGAATTAATTTAAAGCTTTCATTGAAAATGTATCGCTAATTTTTAACAATTAAATTAATGCCCGATCTAAACGCTAGACGCTTAATACTAAACGCCAAACGCGGATTTACCCAGCACC
>MFBN01000035.1:0-3315 GCA_001776425.1 Candidatus Curtissbacteria bacterium RIFCSPLOWO2_01_FULL_37_9 | reverse complement strand
CTTAATCGAACTTCTTATCGTTATTACTATTATTGGGATTTTGGCAGGATTAGCATTTGTTTCCTACACTTATGCCCAAAAAAAAACCCGTGATACACAGCGTAAAAGTGATCTTACACAGTTTAAAAAAGCAATGGAGGTTGCCAAAATGGACTGTCTGAATGGGTATTATTATCAAACAAGTGGAGAGGGGGAAACGTATCCATCTTATGATTTTTATGAGCTAAATTTTAAGATAATTGACCTCGGCTATATTCAGCAATGGGAGGTCGCGGATCCTCTTGGTGGTCTTCAAACATCATACGAAACGCCATACGAATACTATGGCCATACTATAACCAATCATGTCTGCCCGGACACGGGAGGAGTGAAGGAGTTTACTGAAGAAGGTACTACTCATTTTATTGTCAGGGCGAAACTTGAATCGGGTAATAAAGACTCTGAAGCAGGAAAGAGTTTTACAAGATGCCAAATTAACCCTGCAATGCCTGGAGATGCGGTGATAGATGACGGTTATTATTATGACTGCAATTATTAAAATATGATTACTAAGCTTATGAACAAATTTCAAATTAAGTAAGATTTTACCCTTGTTGAACTTCTAATTGTCATCTCATTAATCGGCATTTTTGCAGGCTTTTTATTCATCTCGTATAATCAGCCCGAACTGAGCAAGTCAAAGTGTAAAGTCAAAGTCGCAAGTCAATACATTACATCTTCACTTTGACATTGACTTAAATCCAATTGCCTGATACAAAACAATAGCCAAAGACAATATGATCCTTCAATAAACTCAGGACTTTGCTCATCGAGCTTCAACATTCTAAATCAGTCGGGATAGTACTATTGCGAGTGATACCATTACATTAAGGCTTTTATTAACCCCATACATCGGAATTTCGACAATTTCATCTGCTAATTTCAAAGCTTCTTTAGAAACACCCTCGGTTTCATTGCCAACCACAAAGGCAATCGGTTCTTTGTAATCAACTTTGCGGAAGTCCACCGCCTTCGGGTATTGCTCAATGGCAATAACTTTGCACTTTGAACTTTGAACTTTACACTTGGCAATAGCTTCTACTGCAGACGAAGCATATTGCCATGGTACCCATTTTTCCGTTCCGACTGCCGCTTTGGCAATTCGATGATAAGGAGGTGTCTGGGTCTTGCCACAAAGATATACACATTTGGCAGCGACTGCATCTGCCAGCCTAAAAATCGAGCCGATATTGTAAGTATCCAAAATATTGTCTAAGATTATGTAAATTTCCCGTCTTTTGATTTTAGAAAGCTGATCTTTTGTCGGCTCGCTAATTCTTAGCTCTTTTGCGTTTAATTTCATAACTTTTAACTGTCATTTTACTGTTACCGACTTGGCTAGATTTCTGGGTTTGTCAGGATCCAAACCCTTCTCTAAAGCCAAATAATAGGCTAAAAGCTGCATAGGTACTGTATTTACGATAACCGACCCAACTTCTACATCACTTACCGGCAAATAAAAATCGAACACTTGATTTGTCTTTGGTGAAACTCCGATTATGTATCCGCCACGAGCCTTTATTTCGATCGCATTGGAAATAATATCATCATAAGTTTCATCGTTTGGAGCAAAAACAATACAGGGTGTTCCTTTTTCTATTAAAGCTATCACTCCGTGTTTTAATTCTCCTCCCGCAAATCCCTCTGAATGAACATATGGTACTTCTTTTAATTTCAAAGTTGCTTCCAGTGCCGTTGGATAAGAAAGTCCTCTGCCTATAATGTAAATATCCTTGGCATCAGTTAATATTCTGGAAAGTTTTCTTATCTTGTTGATATATTCAGGAATTAAAATTTTAGAAACTGCCTTTTGGGTTCTTTGAATTATCCCCCTGCCTTGATTGGCCTTACCAACGGTTGCATAGGCAAGATAAATCAAATTTGCAACCATTGCCGTCCAGCTTTTAGTCGCACACACTGCTTTTTCCACGCCTGCTTCCAAAAGCAAGTTATAGTCCGCGGTCCGAAACAAAGTTGATCCGTAAACATTTACAATCGCAAAAATCTTCGCCCCTCTTTTTTTTGCCCGCACAACTGGCTCAATTACATCCACCGATTCACCGCTTTGTGAAATCGGGATAACTAAAGATCCGCGATCAATATAATCCTCAAGATAGTTAAATTCGCTGCCTATTGAAAAATTGACGTGTTTTTTGGCAATCTTTGCAAAAAGATAAGTACCCGAAAGTGCAGCATAAGATGCCGAACCGCAAGCAACAAAAAAAGTCCCGTGCGCATCCTTAACAATCTTCGCAAGCTTTTCTATCTGCCCGCCATTTGCAGCAATTTTTGCCAAAACTTGCGGCTGTTCATAAATCTCTTTAAGCATAAAATAGGCAAATTTACCAAGCTTTGAATCAGTAGTTGTCCAATCCAGATGGGATATTTTAGGTTGAATTTTCTTTAGGGATTTAACATCGTATATATTGAGACTTTTTTGGGAAATGCTTACCAATTGATTATCTTCCAAAAATATTGCCTCTCTGGTTTTGGTGATAATTGCACTTGGATCCGAAGCTATTAAAAACGCATCTTTTAATATCCCGACTACCAAAGGTGATCCATTTTTAGCTGCAATTAAGTAACTGTCCGAAAGAATCACAAACGCATTTAATCCTGAAAGCTTTAAAAAAGCTTTTCTGACAGCATTTTCTAGGGGTCTGACCCCTATTATGGGTTGAACCCCTAATTCCTGTTCTATTAAGTGGGCAATTACTTCTGTATCAGTCTCAGACTTGAATTTATGACCCTTTTTGACAAGGTCTTTTTTTAACTCCTGAAAATTCTCAACAATTCCGTTATGAACAACCGCAATTCTGCCAGTACAATCCAGATGCGGATGGGCATTTGCTTTTGTTACTCCTCCGTGCGTTGCCCAGCGGGTATGACCTAGAGCAAGTGAAGAGTGGAAAGTGGAAAGTGGAAAGTCGGAATCACTGATTTTGCCAATATGCTTTTCGACTATTAACTTTGACTTTTCACTTTGCCCGCCCGCCAAAGCCTTGGCGGCGGCGGGACTTTGAACTTGTACTGCAATTCCCCACGAATCATAGCCGCGGTACTCAAGCGTCTTTAAACCCTCAAAAACTATTTTCGCTGCGTTTAATCTAGACTCGCCATTCCGAAGCTTCAGCGAAGGATGGCCAATGTACCCAAATACTCCACACATGCGAAAGATTGTAAAACTTTTTCAAAAGATATATCAAGAAGCTTTCTTAAGGGGATAATCTTTAACCTCAATTATTTGTGTTTCTGGTACTTTATGATATTTTGGAT
>MFBN01000034.1:15718-27264 GCA_001776425.1 Candidatus Curtissbacteria bacterium RIFCSPLOWO2_01_FULL_37_9 | reverse complement strand
AGATAATCCCAAAGTTTATATATATCACCGGCACCCATACCTAAAATTATCTCAAAGTTATGACTATTTGACCTAATTTTAGCTGCAGTTTGTTCAATCGTTCCAGTAAATTGAGCTTTAGGACCAATGGCAGCTGTTAATTTTTGAGCCAAAATTTTAGGATTCCCTTTTTCACGGGCAGGATAAACATTGGTAATATAAATAGCATCGACTGTGGTTTTTTTAAGATTTTTGACAAACAGCTTAAAAAAAGTACTGATTCGCGAAAAAGTATGCGGTTCAAAAACCAAAACAATGCTTCGATTGGCAAACTTTTTCTTAAGGGCATCTGCAGTTTTCAGAACAGTATAAGGCTGAACAGCATAATCATCATAAACTTTAACATGGGCAATCTCTCCCTTATACTCAAGTCTGCGGCCAAGTCCGCTAAAAGAAGAAAGTGATTTTTTAGCCTTAAGAATATCGATATTCAAAAGTTTGGCAACAGTTAATGCGGCAGAGACATTTTCTTTTCGAAAATCGCCGATAATCGAAAGTTTGTCAGTTTGATAATCGCTGATTCTTGCAAAATTTACATTAGAAGGAATTGAATCTTTTAGTTTTTGGCGGATTTGTTCAGTAGTAATTAACCAACCATTATTTTTGATTTTCCTGACAAATTTTTTAAAAGAGTTTTCTACAGATTTTTGTGATTTAAAAAAGTCCGGATGATCCCAGTCTATATTCAAGATTACAGCTATATCAGCCGAGTAATTTAAAAAATTATCTCTATATTCGTCAGCCTCACAAACATAATATTTTGATTTTCCGACTTGGAAGTTATTGCCCCAGCTCAGAACAGTTGCCCCCACCTCGCAAGTCGGATCATATCCCGCATCAATAAGAATATTAGAGATCATGGCTGTGGTTGTCGATTTACCATAAGCACCGGCTATAGCGATTACAAATTTACTTTTTTGTAGATATCTACCCTGGAACTCCTGCCATGTGATAATGGAAATATTTTCTTTTTTAGCCTGTTTAATTTCAGCAGCCTGCGGATTAAATGCCAATACTGCAGGTGAAATGATTAAATGGCCAATCGAAACCAGATGAGAAAGATTATGCCCTTTTTCAATATCAATCCCTTTAAGATTTTGGATATAGGCTGAGTCAGTTTTAAGATCACAACCTGAAACTTGAAAACCGTAACCTTTGGCAATTCCGGCTGTAGCTGACGCTCCGGCGCCGGCAATACCCATAATATGAATTCGTTTTTGAAATTTTTCAGTTGCCTGAAGTAGCTCTTTGCGGGTATTAATTCCATGCCACTGGGAATCGTTTGCAAGTTGATAAGTTGTAACTTTTTCCTTCTGGCTAAAAGCCAACCCAATAAGATCTGTAATGTAATACTCACCGCTAGCTGGTGAAGGCAAAATTTTTGACAAATTGCTCGCAAGCCAATCTTTCTTAAAAAAATAAAGGCCGTCATTAACTTCATTGATTAATTTCTCCTGGGGTGTGGCATCTTTTTCTTCCACTATTCCAATCGCCTTACCGTTTTTCCTTATAATGCGCCCAAGGCCGGTAGGCTTAGTTTTTTTTACAGTAACAAAAGTAATTTTTGCACCTGATTTGAGATGATGCTGATAAACATCAATTATTGTTTGGGGCTTGTAAAAAGCGCTGTCATCTCCATAGATAACAGTAATAGTCCGAATTTTTTCCCTCACATATTTAAGTCCATATTTGGTTGCATCAGCCGTACCCTTTGAATGAGGTTGAATAACTACACTAAAGTTTCTGAATAACTTTTTGAGCGTATTGGCGTTTTGCGGGTTGGCAACTAGGATAATTTGGCCGGGGTTAATTTTTTTAATAATTTCGATTGTTCTTAAAACCATTGACTTACCAAAAATTGGGTGAAGAACCTTAGAAAGCGTTGATTTCATACGTACTCCCTGTCCCGCTGCCAGAACAATCACCGCAACATCACTACTCATAGACAATATCTGCTTATTTTCTTTCATTATTTAACCTTTCTTTAAGGGCCTTTTCGACAGTTGCAAATTCATCCCAAGGATATTCATGTTTGCCGTAACACATACTCTTTTCATGACTTTTCCCAAAAGTCGCAACAATATCGCCTTTTTGAGCCAAATTTATAGCAAATTGAATAGCTTTCGTACGATTATAAATAAAATAAAAATCTCTGTTTTCCTGCTTTCGGTTTTTAATTAATCCTTGAGAAATTTGATTGCAGATATCTTCAACTTTTTCTGTCCTAGGATCTTCTGATGTCAAGATTGATATATCAGCATATTTTGCTGCAGCTTCTCCCATTAAGGATCTTTTGTTTCTATCACGCAAGCCGGCAGCACCAAAAACTGCAATAACTTTTGACTTCGGATTTTTGCTGATGGAAACAGGTTTTGCCTGGAACAATACCTTTGTCTTTAAGGTCTTCAGCGCTTGTGTCAATGCATTTGGAGTATGGGCAAAATCAACAATTACTTCGAAATCTTGTCCTAAATTTATTTCCTCCATCCTGCCAATAACCCCTTGAAAATTTTCCAGTATTTCAAATATAGCTTGATTGCTTATACCTAATATTGAGCAGGCTGCTGCTGCAGCAAGTGCGTTTTGAATATTATAATCTCCTAAAAGTTTCAACTTTATGGGAAAGTTGTTTAAGTTAATATCGGCTTTTTTGGATTTACCATAAGTCAGGATCTTTCCCGAAGCTAATTCTTTAACCCGGCTAAATGACGTATCCCCGATATTAAGTATTGAGTATTTAACATTTTTAAAAAGCTTAGCTTTTGCTTTCAAATATTGATCATAAGTTTTGTGATAATCAAAATGCTCGTGGGTAATGTTAGTAAGAATCCCAATTTCAAAATTAACTCCAAATACACGGTTTTGATCCAACCCGTGAGATGTAACTTCTAATATCAGGTATTTGGAACCGTTATCCGCTATCTTTTTAATAAAACCTTGTAAAGCAATCGGATCAGGTGTCGTAACATGGAATCCAGTATCGTATGATTTATTGCCAATTGCAGCAAAAACCGAAGAAATGAGTGACACTTTCTTCCCGGAAGATTTTAATATCTCATAAATCATGTGAGCAGTCGTCGTCTTACCATCAGTTCCGGTTACGCCAATTACTATCAGCTTTTTAGAAGGAAAACCGTAGTATAAATTCGCGAAAATGGCCTGTATTAAATGATAAATATTCTTAATCTTTTGCCACATTAAAAACAAAGGCATTCTAACAGAAATTTAGGGATAAAATCCCGAAACATTATCAATTGCCAAATATTGTAATTATAATTCAAAACCATCTGCTCCAAACTGTTCATAAACTCGAATAAACTTCCGAGGACTAAGAGTCCTCGGCCTTGCCTACCGGCAGGCAGGTTTTTGTTTTTTAAGTTTTAGGCCCACAGTCCTGAGTTTATCGAAGGACGAGGACCGCATGGCACTGTATACAAAAGCGCAGAAAACCGCACTATACATGTAATTTCCAATACCTCGAAAGTATGTAATCGCTTTTAGTGCATTCATCCCCCGAGTCAGACTCGGGGGTTTTCTGCAAGCGATTATTAAAAACGCATCTTAGGGCATTTAATCTGCTAATTAAGCCGTATTTTATTACTTATGAGGCAGATTACAACATTGATTATCAATACGGATAAATTAATTAGAAAGAGGAATACCAAAATAATTAAATAATTTTTTAGCGATAATGAAAAAAGTCGGCGCAGCAGTCTCTGATCCATACGGTGACGATGATGGTTGTGAAAATCTGACTAGCATTACGAATTTCGGCTCATCTGCAGGCGCAAAACCAATAAAGCTGGCTATAGTTTTATTGGGATCATAATGGCCAGCTACTGGTACCTGGGCAGTACCGGTTTTTCCTGCAATTCGTAAATCTTTGGGGGCAAAAGCTTTTGTTTCGCCGTTTTGAACGGCATTCACCATCATTTCTTTTACTTGGGCAGCTGTTTTTTGACTGATTATTCGCCTTCCTCCGTCGGTTTGCAATATTTCTTCTTTGCTGCTATTTTTAATTTTAACAACAATTGACGGTTTAATTAACTTGCCTCCATTGGCAATTACCGAAGTCGCCTGCACCATTTGTATCGGTGTAATAGCAATACCTTGTCCGAATGAAGCAGTTGCCAAATCAACCTCCCGCCATTCATTCTTTGGCCTTATAGATCCATCAGACTCTCCTTGTAAATCAATAGACGTTGCTTTAGAAAACCCAAATTTAAGTATGTATTCATAAAATTTATTTAAACCTAATTTTTCTGCAACAAATGTCATACCGACATTATCGGAATGCTGTATAACCTCAGTCATTGTAGAGTTGGGATAATATTTTTTATTCCAAGTTGATATTTCAAAACCTCCTATTTGCCTTGGTCCATTACAAGAACATCTGGTATCAGGTTCTATTACCGACGAGTCTAAGGCAGCAGACATGGTAATTAATTTAAAAATAGAACCGGGTTCAAAATTATCTGCAACAGCCGGATTTTTATAAAGATTCTCGTCAAATTCCAGCCTGAATTCTGGTTCATAAGTAGGATATGTTGCCATTGCCAAAATACGACCGTTTGAAGGATTAGCAACTATTATCGTTCCTTGTTTGGCCCCATATTTTATAACAGCGTTTTTAAGCTCATTTTCTACAATGAACTGAATCGAGCGATCAATTGAAAGATAAAGTGACGAACCTTTCTTGGGTTTAATAGGTTGGTATTTTCCTATTAAAATCGGTAAACCAAAAGGGTCTTGTTCTTGGCCTAACCGACCGCTTTTTCCTTTAAGAATACGGTCCCAGAATCCTTCTAAACCAAAATAACCCGTATCCTGTCCGAATTTGTTATATCCTACAAAACCCAAAAGTTGGGCAGCCATTGAAGCTTCCGGATAATTACGCTTTTCATCTTTCTCAAAACCTAAGCCCTGAATTTTCATATTCTGAATATTTTTATAAATAGCCGAAGGCACTTTTCTTGCAAGTTGTACCCAGTACAAATTTTTATTTTCAAGTTTGGATGATAATTCTTCTTCCTTATCTTTTATTTCTTGGTCTTTTTTTTGTGATTCTGCTTCAGAAAGTCCGGCAGAAACAGTAGCATATTTTGGGGATATTAAATTAGGAGCTAATTTTTTGGCAATATCAGTCACTGGCTGATTTAGCTCGTGAGGCTTTCCATATATTAAAAAAGCCTCCTGGTTAGCTACAAGGGGGAAATTATCTGATGCATAGATTTCTCCGCGTGATGCAGGAATTTCGGTTTCTTTTAAAAATGCGTCGGATCCTATTGATATATCGGAAATAAATTGCCAATAAAAAAGCCGGATAATAATAAGAACAGCTATAATAGCAATAATAATTTGAAATAGTTTAATTCTATTCATAATATAGCCCCCTCTACTTACTAGTTTATCAAAGAAATATTAAAACTATTAATTTAAATAAATTTAAAAAGAGGTAATAAAAGATGAATTCTCAAAACCATACTGGTTGGCTTTTTTATTAAGGGAATTAAGTGACGAGTCCTGATAAATTTCGGTTCTCATGTTAATATTTTCTTCTTCTAATTTGTTTATTTCCTCCTGAATTTGAACCAATTTTATACCATCTGTGGCAAGAGCATTTGCAAATACTAACTGGGCGAAAAATACCGATGATACCAATAATGTGGCAATAATTAAAAATTTAACCCTTACCCTACCGATAAGGTTAAAACTATTTCTTTTTCTAATTTTAAAATCAGATACGGGCAGCATATCTTATGAACTATTTTTTGTTTAAATATTTCCTATATATTTATCATCTAATACCAAATAATTAATATTTAAGAATTCTATTTTAAATTCTTTCCGCAACCCTCAGTTTGGCACTGCGGGCCCGGGGATTTTTCAATATTTCCAAAATATCGGGAACGATTGGTTTTTTTGTTAATACTTTCATTTTTTTTTCTTGCTTGAAAAACCGTTTGACAATTACATCTTCAAGCGATTGAAAGCTAACAATAACCAATCGTCCCCCTTTTTTTAATAAATCAACAGTCTGCGGTAAACATTTTTCTAAGTTTAATAGTTCGCTATTGACTACAATTCTTAAAGCTAAAAATGTTTTTGTAGCCGGATGCAATTTTGATCTAATATTGCGCTTTTGATACACCTCTTTAACGATTAAAGACAATTCAGCAGTTGTTTCGATTGTCTTTACCTGACGGGCGCGACAAATAGCGCGAGCAATTGTCCGACTAAACTTTTCTTGACCATACGTCTTAAAAACTTCATATAGCCTCCTTTCGTTAAAATTATTAATTATATCTTTTGCACAAATCCCCAATTCCGGATCCATGCGCATATCCAAAGGACCGCTTTTATCAAAACTGAATCCTCTTGTTTCATTCTCTAGCTGCCAACTCGAAACCCCCAAATCAAACAAAATTCCGTTATTTTTTTTAAAATTCCAGTTCTTTGCAATTTCGGCTAAATTTGCAAAATTTTGCTTAACTAAAACTAAGTTCCCGCTTGAAAGAAACTTATATTGATTTTTTTTAATGTACTCAATAGCTTCCGGATCCCTGTCAATTGCCAAAACTCTAGCTTTTTTTTTTAACAACTCTAATGTGTGCCCCCCACCTCCCGCAGTTACATCGATATATTCTTTGTTCTCTTTTGGTTTCAGATACCCAATAACCTCTTTTAAAAGTACCGGCTTGTGATAAATCACTTAAGCCCTCCTAGTCTCTTCTGATGTTCTTCCCATTCCCCCTCGTCCCATATCTCGAAATGGTCGCCTGCCCCTATAATCTTTGGGTTTTTAATCTGCGCGTACTCCAAAAGATTACTAGGGATAACAAACCTCCCCTGATCATCGAATCTGACAAATTCAGCTGTTGAGAAAAAGAGGCGGCGAAGATCGCGTGAGCTTCTGTCGGTAAGAGGTTCACTAAGACGTTCTGCCGATTCTTTTTCCCAAGATTGGATATCAAATCCGAAGATGCATTTTTCGAAACCGAAAGACAAAATAATTTCGCTTGTCGCAAGATATTCACGTATTTTTTTTGGTAAAGCAATCCTTCGGGTTTCCTTATCAAATGAAGGTGTGTAGCTGCCCAGAAACATTTTTTTGCCCTCCGTAACTTTAGTGAAGGAGGGTCCCTTACTAGTCCTCCGAAACTTTACGTAGTGGAGGACAACCTCTACCCTACGTAGCTTTAGCGAAGTAGGGTCGACTTCCGGGCAGCAGTCGAAAAGAGCTTAAACTTGAAAGGACTTTAAATTATGTTTTAATTGCTCTTTTATCCGACTCTATCAGAAGTTAAATGGTAATTTCACCATTTCTCACCATCTATTACCATTTTTCACCAATCATTCTGGATTGTCAAGGGGGTAAATAAGCTTAAATCTGGCGGACTTTGATATACTTCTGGGATGCAGAAACCGCAAAACTAGCCAGAAAGTGGAACAATGCAAATGTTATTTGTATGAGTCTAAGATCAACCTCTGAGGAGGAAGCGGAAAAAATGATAAACGCTTTCTTTTCAACTAAATTTGATGAGGAAGATCTTAATGAGGCTCATAAACTAGATAGTCTTTTTAGGGAATAAACTCTTTCCTTTCGTATCCAAACAAGGGGTCGTAGTAGACGTAGATCTTGGTTGGTTTAAGAACATACCAACTGCTGTCCGGGGAAATCGGTTCGGCTTCCTGGGGAGTTTTAGGAAGAGGTAAATCGCCTCCACGTTTAACAAAAAATTCTCGGGCAGCGCCAATTTCTTCGGCTGTTTCCAATTTATAAGCATTGCCTTCGATCTGCAGGCCTTTGGCATTTTCACCGGTCGGTGGTTTATTAATAGTGGCGGCGACTTTGGGGTTTTTGGCAAGCTCCCTGCTATGTCTGGTATTCTCCTGTGACATCCAATAAAGGTTAAGATTTTCATCATGACCAAAAACGAGTGTAGCGGTCCAGGGTACGGAATCAGCACAGGTTGCCAAAACCATTTCTCGTGTGTCTCTTAAAATTTCTTGTATGAGACTTGGCAAATCTGGATTTTGCATAAATTAAGTACCGATTCTAATAATCATAAATGCAATTACGATTGCGGCCAAAATCATTAAGCAAATTATTGCCAGTATTTGCTTGGCCATTTATATTCGCTCGCAGAACACAGAGAACTGTTGGTCCTTGGATGAATGCGCTAGAGCGAATACATACTTTCGAGGGGTAAAAGCATAAAATGTTAGGTTTTTCTGTGAGCTCATGTAAACTTATACTACCATACATACCGAGGGCTTTTAGCCCTCGGAAGTTTATGGAATGGTTGAGGCTACTATATGCCTTGAGATTTTAGCTGGTTTTTGTTGAGCGTGTTTATGAACGTAGGCTGTTTTTGAAAAATCGCGATCATAAGAGCGCATGTCAAAAGGATAATAATAATCCAAACAACCTGTGCAATGACTAGAATGCATTTGATCAACAGTCATTCCCAATGATTTGGCCAAACCCTTGATGGAAAGATAAAAAAATGATGATACTTTTAACTTCTTCTTCAATTGGTTTTCGCTTAAAGTTTTAAAATTTCTATTTTTGTCAAACTCGATTGCTCCAAGCTCATTTCTAGAACCAATATTCACACCTAAAAAGCAAGGGTTTAGAAATTTTGGGGCTAAAAAGCGGCAGTGAATTTCCCTAACTCCAATTCTATGTAAATACTCAACTAAAATTGAATAAGTATTTAACCTAACAGCAGTATCGTCAACCAGATAAATTGCTTTCCCGACAATTGTTGGCGATACAAAGAATTTTTTCTCGATTTGACGGTTACGTAAAAAAGGATCATCCTCGATAAAAGTTCTTTTGGCCCAATCATACCTTTCTTTGACTAAACCCCTGAAATATTTTAGCTTATATTTAGGAAATTTTTTAGCCAATGTCTGGTAAAACGCAGAAGCACCGGGTCTGGCAGTATCGGGTACTGCAACAACATAATCTATTTTAGAAATATTAAATGAATCCTTTTCAATTCTTTCAAATTCTTCATTAGCAAGTTCCTGACCTAAGCTTTCACGGTTTTCACCAATCACTCCATCCCAAACAGAAGTTTCATTAGAAAAATATAATTTTTCGAATACGCAAAAACTTTGCTTTTGAACTGCAATATAATCGGAAATGATTACACCATCTAAGTCTGCAACCAAAAGTTGACCAGGTTTCAATTTTTGACTATGGCGTATACTAATTCTATCTAGTGCACATGTCTCCGATGCCACAAAGACGTGACCGTTGTCCTGAGTCCAAATAAGCGGCCGGACACCCCAGGGATCACGCAAAGCCATTAACTTATTATCGCCTGTGACCATAACCAAAGAGTAAGCTCCTCTGACATCTGATAGGGCGTTTGCAATTTTCTGGCGCCAAGAATTACCTTCGGCTGTAACAATCAACCAGGTTAGAATTTCTGAATCTGAATCTGATTCAAGCTTGATCTGGAATTTCCTTAATTTTCTTTTATGCTTTTTAATATCAACTATACTGCCATTATGCCCTAAGGCCAATTCCCAGCCTTTATAAAGTGCATAAAAGGGTTGAGCATCGCAATTCTGGCGATTTGCACCTTCTGTTGGATATCTTAAATGGGCAATGGTTATTTCTCCCTGAAGGGAATTCTCTTTTAATAAGTCAACAGAGCGAAAAATTTCATTAAATGCTTTGGCTTTTTTATAAATTTTCATTGTTTTGCCAAACCCTTTAACAGCAATACCGCCACCATTTTGGCCGCGGTGCTGTAAAGCTTTACCCATTTCAATTACCACGTTGGTAACATTAGTCCCACGGGACGCAAAAGATCCGGCAATTCCACATGAATCATGGAGTTTATCGGAATAATTAAAATAAACAGCCACTGGTATTTTGGGAAAATTAATTCGTAATCAGTATGTACACAACAGGAGATTGATGTCAATAAGAAGTAAATGAAAAATAGTGAAAAATTTAGAACCTGATAAGATAATTAAATTATAACTTTAATCTTGTTTGCAAAATTCTATGAAGGTCATCTATTTTTACTCTATCTTGTTTGGTCGTATCTCTATTACGAATAGTCACGGTGTTATCTTTTAATGATTGAAAATCTATCGTGATGCAAAATGGAGTACCTATTTCATCCTGAGAAAAATAGCGTTTACCAATATTGCCACGGTCATCCCAGGCTACAAGTGCTGAAATTTTAGATTTTAAATCATTGTATATTCCTTTTGCTTTTTTGATTAAATCTGGTTTATTCCCAAGAAGAGGAAAAACAGCAATCTTTACCGGAGCTAATTTTGGATGGAGTTTTAAAATAACTCTGTCTTTTTCTTCACAATAAGCATCAATTAAGAAAAAAAAGGCAGCACGATCAACTCCTCCCGAAGTCTCTATAATATAAGGGTTATACTTTTTGTTAATTTCCTGATCGAAAAAAGACATATCAACACCGGAATATTTTTGATGCTGACCCAAATCCCAATTTCCCCTGTTATGAATTCCTTCGAACTCTTTCCAGCCAAACGGTGAATCATATTCTATGTCCCAGGCATCTTGTGCATAATGGGCCCGTTCAGAATCGGTATGTTTACGAAATCTCAACCTCTTATTATTCATTCCTAAGGAAAAATACCAATTCATTCTTTCTTTTTTCCAGTACTCGTTCCACTTTTGGACTTCTTTATTTTCTGGTTTAATATAATACTGCAGCTCCATTTGCTCAAATTCCCTTGATCTGAAAGTAAAATTACCCGGAGTAATTTCGTTTCTAAACGCTTTACCGATTTGGGCAACACCAAAAGGAATTGTAAGCCTTGTTGAATCAAGAATGTTCTTAAAGTTTATATGAACACCTTGGGTAATTTCCCCACGAAGGTAAACTTTTTGTTTTGCATCTTCAACTACGCCTAATTTTGCTTCAACCAGCAAATTAAATTCTTTTGGTGCTGTCCAGCTAATTTTCGCACCTTGGTGCAATTTTTGATGTACTTTTTTCTCCTCTATTTGATCAGCACGAAATCGTTCATGACAAATTTTGCACTCTACTAAGGGATCAACAAACGCTTGGACATGTCCGGATGCTTTCCAAACTTGAGGATTCATCAGAATTGCGCTATCAAGGCCTACTATATTATCCCGTTCATAAACCATACTTTGCCAAAAAAAACGCTTAATATTGTTTTTTAGCTCCACCCCTAGCGGTCCATAATCCCAGGTACCTGCCAATCCTCCATAAATTTCGGATCCGGGGTAAATAAAACCACGTCTTTTGCAAAGAGAAACAATTTTTTCTTGGACTGTCATTGCGCAGAAACTACTGCAAATGTACCGAATGAGTTGATTTTTGAATTAATTTCTTTGGCAGAAGAATCATAATTTGATTCCAATTTCTTCCATTTGGAATCAGATGCAGTATAAATAAATAGCTGGGGATTTAGGTTATCTGCAACTTTAATAGATATTTTTGCCGGAACTGCAAAATCTGGTGCGACGGAAA
>MFBN01000034.1:8920-15665 GCA_001776425.1 Candidatus Curtissbacteria bacterium RIFCSPLOWO2_01_FULL_37_9 | reverse complement strand
GGAATACCCAAAGTTTCGGACAAAATTACCCAGTAATTTTTAGAAAAACTGCTAGTTTCTATTGTTAACTTATCCGAACGATCACTTAATATACCGCTTTGGGATGAGATATTGAATAAATCCCATTGTGATTCAGACTGATATTCGGTTTCCCCTTTAAACATATGCATCGTTAATATACCGTCTGTAATTCCCCTGTCAGGGCTGCGAACACCCCGTGAAGCAGTACCCAAAAGAATGGATTTTTTATATTTTTGATCTTTCGTATTAACATCTGTTCCGGTTGAACCTCGCTGTATTTTATTACCAGCAACAGTCGGATTATCAGCCAAATAAGTCAACTCATATTCTATACGGTCAAAATAAGACATATTTTCTACTGAAATTATGATTTCTGCACCGTCTGAGGTAGGTGTCAGCGATACAAACGGCCTTTTTGCAATCTCTATATCAACCAATTGTTTAATTTCGTCTGCGACTTCCTTTACATCAGCTTTTTGGGCTTCTTTATTAAAAATAAAAAGAAAATAAAATAAACCGACTAAGAATATCAGTGCGATTGCGGCAATTATGTACTTTCCACGTTGTAGATTATCCATTTATAAATCTGATAGTATTTAGTTTAGATTGTGTAATACTTTCAATTATGCTATCAAGAAATGATGTAACTTTCAAATAACCCTGATTATTTAGATTTATTTTTTTCTTAATTTCATCCCAACCCTCGTCTTCAATAAATAGATATAAATTTCTATTTGCTGAATTCGATAAATTTTTTGCAGAAAAAAACCCCAAAAGTGAAAGAAGTTTAATTTTGAATACTATTGATAACAGTTTAAAATCTTCTGCATTTACGATTTTTTGTAAAAATTCTATTAACAGGGAAAAAACTTTAATATTCTTTTGTTTTTCAGCAGTTAATTTATCTACAAGCTCAAGCAGGTGAAATATCTTATTAGCTTTATGTGGTGAAAAATCACTAATTCCATAGGCTTTTTTAGTTTCAACTTCATTTAATAAATCTAAATTTTTCCCTTTTGCTATAAAAATTTTGCACCAATTACCAATCTCAACGTGTCCGCCTTTTCTTGATTTCGGCCTGCGTACACCCTTTGCCAATGCATAAAGTTTACCTAAATCTCGAGTATAAAATGTTAATATTCTGTCTGCTTCCCCAAAATTTCTGCGGAACAATATTACTCCTTCTGTTCGATAATACATTAAACCTTATATGTTAGAAGTTATTGAAAAGATTCAAAGGAAATTATTTAAATATTTACAATTAATTCCTTATCAGTATCAAGAGGAAATGCCTTCTGCTTTTTGCCGAAAGCTTCGATTTCATAAACATGGCCTTTAACACCGGGTTGTTTTTGAATTAGTAGTTTATATATGTTTTCTAATTTCAAAGGAACGGTATATTCTATTTCTATTTTGGCTGTTCCTTCAGGTCGAATTGTAAAAAAACCTTCGAATACGGTTTTATCATATTCTTCTCTCTTAGAGATCGGCACCTCTGTCCCACTTGCTTTAATTAGGTTTGAACCTTTTGGAACGTAGAATCTTATCCAGTCTCTATATATTCCGGCCAGACAAAGTCCTCCTTTCCTCTCAAGATTACAATTATCCCCTTGCCTTGGATATTTGTATTCTACTGTCACTTTCTTATTTATTTCTCCTGATTTATCTTTATTTATTACTTGTGTGACTTTTTCCTGAACATATAGATTGGATTTGGCTCCAGCAAAATTAGTTTCATTGATGTGCAAATAATCTCCATCATATTGACTCAATCGTCCGGCAAAATTTATTTTTTCTGCAGCTTCCTGAAGACTTTTATCATTGAAATAGAAAAGCATATGTTTCGTCCTTAACGAATTTGTTATAGTTCCTAAAAGATTCGGCCAAGTGGATTTGGGTGCATTGAATGCTTTATCCATCATTTGGGCCATTAGCACGCCAATAATATCCTTCCTCGAACCTTTCTCGTAAGCCACTGGTTCGTCTGCATATTTTTCCAATTCGTAGATAATCTGCGGACATGCGCACTGATCGACATCTTCTGTAGTAAATTTAGAACCGTAAGCGTCCAGGGGACCTAAAACCTCCATCATGTTGACTACAAATTGAGTATCGACAGCGATAATTCCATCTATTTCTTTTTTCGCCTGAGTATATTGATAAATATCTTCGAATTGTTTCATTGATACATAAAAGTCCGGGGAAAGATTAGAATCCCTGAGATTTAAATTAGGCACATTAGGTAAATATTTTATAATCGGTGCCGGGGCAGGGATTTTTTTAAGAAGGCTATCATCTAATTGATAAATATCCTGGGATCCTTCTGATGCAATAACACCGTTGTTTAATCGAAAAAAAGCATATGCTGTTATAAATCCCCCGGTCGGCCGCAATTCTTTATCATTTTGAAAAAGTATTAGATATTTTTTTTCACTGTTTTGACCCATCATTTCCGGCAAAACTTCAATAAGAGGCTTAGTATCTACAACGAAAGTTTCAAGCTGGTCAATTGTATCTTTTGCATTTTTAATGATTTGAGCCGGTTTCCCCGGTAAAAAATTAGGGTAACGCCATGTCTGAACCTGATCTATTTCATCTTTGGCCAGAGCCAAATCTTTACCAACTTGGTCAATTTGTGGAGTAATGATAGAAAGTGTTTCAATGGCTTTTGCTAAACGTTCCTGAGCAGTACCACCTAGAAAAGTTCCTTCTCCCTTAAGTCCTAATACGTCTGCATATGGAGACATAGCATCCGCTAAAGTTATAGATGCATCCAAAGCGTATACAGCTGTATTTATACCTCTTTGAAAATCGGCAATATACCAACCTACAAAAGGTATATATCTTAAAGGGCTAAAAACTATATTTGAAGTTCTAATTTTAGAAAACTCACCACGAGCATCTTTTAAATACGCTTTAGTCGCATCCAAATTCTGTAATTTTGCCGCTCCAACTGCTTGTTTTGTTGTACTAAATGCTTTCTTGGCTGAAAAAAAAATTCTCGTACCAAGTATGCCTAAAATTACAAAAATAATTACTAAAGCAAAAACCAATTTTCTTTTCATAAAAGGTTAAATTTTAAAAAATCATTATACTGCACCAATACCACTAATCATAGCAATGGGCGTTTTTATTATTATCCAAATATCATAAAGTATCGAGCGTCTTTTAACATACGCGGCATCCATTACCACTCTTTTGTCAAAATTTATAAATGACCTGCCCGAAACCTGCCATGGTCCAGTTACCCCCGGCCGTCCGCTTAGAATTATTTTAACGTATTTACTTGTATGAGGATATACCTTTTGCTGATGGATCAACTCTTCAAATTGATAAGCTCGTGGTCCCACTAATGACATTTCTCCGTTTAACACATTGATTAATTGAGGAACTTCATCTAAAGAAAATTTCCTTAAAAATTTACCAAGGAATGTAATTCTTGGATCTTTTTTTAATTTATAGCTACCCTTTTTATAAGCAGCCATTAATTTACGATTTGTTTCCAAATATTTTTCGGCATGAACCCATTTACCATTTATCTTGTACATATACATACTTCTGAATTTAAGCATTGTAAAAAGTTTTCCATTTTTTCCTACTCTCTTTGGTGAATATAATACAGGCCCTGGCGAAATTAACTTAATTACCAACGCTACAATAACCATAATCGGGAAAAATAAGATTAACACAAAGATACTTCCTAAAATATCGATGGTACGCTTAAGGAAATCGTAGAACATAATGAAGACTAGAGATAATCTTCCATATCTCGATTTTTTATCATTTCAATAATTTTCTTAACATCTTGGGTTCGATTTTTGGAACAAATTAACAATGCATCATCCGTATCTATTGCAATAATCCCCTCCAGCCCGATTGCTGCTACCAGTTTTTTGGATTTTGTACTGTATATAAAACAATCTTTTAAATCGATATCTATCACTTCTCCTTGAAATACATTTGCAGAAGGTATTTGGGCCATTTCATCTTTTAACTCATCCCAAGTGCCTACATCTCGCCAACCTAGATCCGCAGATATGACTACCTGGTCTTCGCTTGTTAATTTTGAATTAATCGCAAAGTCTACTGAAGTTTTGGGTATATTCGGATATTCTTTTTGTAATATAATTTCTTGCTTATTCGTTCCCCAAGACTGCTGAATAATCATTAATTTTCTCCAGCCTTTTATAAAATGCTTTTTATATTGATCAAGCATCTTCTTTGCTGACCAGACTGCATATCCTATGTGCCAAAGATATTCCCATGATTCTGAAAATTTTTTCGCGTCCTTAAAATTTGGTTTTTCTACTTGATTGACAAATTCAAATATAGCCAATCCATCCACATTCTTAATCATCTTACCAACTTTTAAATATCCTAAAGCAACAGAAGGAAATGTCGGCCGCACTCCGATTTCAACCAATTTACCCAGTTCACTTACAGTCTGATCCGCAAGTTTTATCGCATTTATAAATTCTTGTTCGTTTCTTACCGTATGATCACTCCAAAGTGCTAATACATTCGGGTTGTTGAATTTTTTATCAAGTACTGCTGCAGCTAAACCGACTGCCGCAGCCGTGTCACGAACTTGAGGCTCAATTATAATATTTTCAAGTGGAATTTCAGGTACAAGTTTAACTATCCAGGCAACATTATCTCTTGTAGTAACAGGGAATACATTAGTTAAGGAAAATTCACTCCTTAATCTATTGATCATCATCTCGAAAGTAGACAAATTATCTATTAACGGTTGGAATTGCTTAGGCTTGTCTTTTCGACTGGCAGGCCATAGTCTTGTACCAACACCGCCGCATAATAGAGCAATTTTTAAATCTTTATGACTTCTTTTCATACAATTGGACTTGTTTGTTTAGCTTACCAATAAAAGCAGCTTGCGAGAAATTCAAGGAGTTTTTTCTGCAAGCCGATACACTCCATTTTATCCCAGATGCAGCAATAATTGCATCTTTAAGTGATTCTTCTGTTTGCTCGTCAAAAAAAATGCCGGTAAAGTTATTATTGATAATTTCTGCTTGTCCTCCTTTTTTGTAAGCGATTACCGGCCTGCCGCATGCTTGGGTTTCAACTGCAGCAACACCAAAATCTTCTTCTTGCGTAACTATTAATGCTTGACAATTTTGGTATAGATTTCTCAATTGATCAATTGTTACTCTTCCCAAAAATTCTACATTTCCTTTAGTATGTTTTGCTAAATTTACCAATCTTTTTTTATCCGGCCCTTCACCAATTATTTTCAGATTTACATTTTGTCTAGCTAATGTATTAATTGCCAATTCTATTCCTTTCCATTTCACCAAACGGCTAACAATTAAGTAATATTCTTGTTTTTTTAAACTCCACTGATGAATTTTTGGCGGTTTAAAAAAATCCAAGTCCGCAAATGGATAAACAATCTCACTTTTTCTCTGGTAAATTTTAAAAATGTTTCTGGCAACATGCTTGGAATTTGCAATATAAAAGTCAACTCTTGATGAAACAACTTTATCCCATCTATTCATCCATCTAAAATAAGGCTTAAGTAGTAATACTGCAAAGTTTGGAATATAACTTTTTTGAATTTTTTTGTTCCAAAGAAATCTTGGAATATTATTTACATAAGCAATATGAATTGTTTTAGGCTTGGTAATTATCGATTTTGCGAATCTGGTTGTAGAAGAGATCACAATATCATATTTGTCAAAATTAAATGATTCAAAAGCTAAAGGATAGAAAGGCAATAAAAGCTTATAAAATCTTAACTTAAATGGTATTTTTTGCATCCAGGAAGTAATAATTCGACTATGATCAATAGAAGCAGGTACTTTATTCCAATTCACCAAAGAAGTAAAAATCGGGGCATTTGGCCAGATTGAAGCAATCGTTGAAAATAAACTTTCCGCACCCCCTGCCTGTATAAAATCATCGTGGACCAAAGCAATTTTCACTTAGTTGATTCGTAAACTTTTAAAGTATCTTCTGCCATTTTTATCCAGGAGTATTTTTTAGCTTGGGAATATCCTTTTTTTATAAGATCTGCCCTAAGCTTTTTATTTATCACAATCTGACTAATTTTTTTTGAAATATCAACCGGATTTTTAGGGTTAAAAAATAAAACATTATTGCCATAAACTTCTTTTAAAGTAGGAATGTTCGAAGCTGCAACAGGCAAACCAGCAGCCATTGCATTCAAACCCGGGATTCCAAAACCTTCGGATAATGTCGGGAAAATATATGCTTTTGCCGTTTTGAAAAAATTAACCAATTCCTCAGGCTGAATATAACCTAAAGTTTTAACCCTGTTACTTAGGTTGTTAGTTACTATTTCTTTATTCAACCTATGCCAAAAGATATCTCTTGGGCAGACAATCACCAATCCTAAGTTATCAGTTGTCTGTTCACGGTTCACAGATTTACTACTGTGAACTGATAACTGTGAACTGTGAACTAATAATTTGAATGCATCTAGCAAATTATTGAGGTTCTTGTGGGGATAGGCATTACCAACATACAGTAAAAAAGGAGAATAAATATTGTAAGTTTCTAACAATTCATTTAATTTTTGTTTAGATATTTTAGCTTTTTTAAAATATTCTTCCTCTGCTGCTTCGTAAATTACCTTAATTCTTGAAGAGTTAATTTTAAATGTTTTTATGATTTGACTTTTTGTATATTTTGATGGGGCAATAATTTTGGAAGATCGTGCAATCGCTGATTTAATGACATA
>MFBN01000034.1:0-8911 GCA_001776425.1 Candidatus Curtissbacteria bacterium RIFCSPLOWO2_01_FULL_37_9 | reverse complement strand
AAATCTCTTGCCTCGAAAAATCAAGGGGGGTTTTGTTGTAGAAGATTCTTGGGAAAATTCATGATGAATTAGATCATGGATAGTCACAATAATTTTCTTTCTATAAAACAAAGGTACATTAAAATGAGGAACGTGCAATAAATCTAGATTTTGGCTATTGAAAATTTTTGGTAAATTAGTCTGTTCTTCTAGAGAATACCAAGGAACATTAGTAAATATTTTGGAGAAATTCCTAGATTTTAAATTGAGATAATTCCAGTTGGACTTGTGTAGAAATATTGAATATTGATTTATTTTATCAATTTTTACAAGATTTTCAATTAGCTTTTCGGTATATTTACCAAGCCCTGTTCCTTCGGGTCCTACAAATCTTGCATCAATACCTATTTTCATCAATAGATGGATCTAAATTGATATATTAATCTCTAATGAATCGATTCATTGATATAATTCAAGCATAATCGAATCATTAATAAATATGTTCATATACGCATAAGTCGAATCTGCTCGGTTATTTTGATTGTCATCAGAATAAACCATGTTAAGATTGACGGGTATTTGTTCATATAATGTTTTTTATAAAATAATTTCATCGCTCTTGTTGATTCTTGTACTGCCCGCTTCTTTGACCTGTAATCTACTTTTGTTAAATGGCTGGAAGTTGACTTCATACCGGAAGCAGCTCCTTTGTAATGAATTATTTTAACAGCCGGGTTGTATATTATTTTGTAACCTGCTTCTTTAAAACGCCAACATAAATCCAAATCTTCTCCATAGAAAAAGAAGTCTTCATCAAAATAGCCGACTTTTTTAAGAGCGGTTACTCTTAACATCATAAATGCCCCTACACATGAATCGATTTCGTGTTCTTTTTTGACCGATATATAACCCATATAATAACTGTCAAAAATTCTAGTATTTTTGAATAATAATGAAAGTTTGGAAAAATGACAAAATGCCCGCCATGGTGAGGGAAAATGGCGCCGACAGTCTTTATCAAGCTCACCATTTAGCAGTTCTACTCTGCAGGTAGATACTGCAACATCCAAATTAGCATCCATATAACTTATCATTTTCTTTAAAGTGTCCGGCGGCATGATAGTATCTGGATTAAGAATTAATGCATACCTACTTTTTACCTTTTTAAGAATTTGATTGTTAGCTTTGGAAAAACCTTTATTTTCCAAATTGGCAATTAAATTAATTTGCGGAAATTTTGTTTTAATCATATCTACAGTCCCATCTGACGAATTATTATCAATAACATTGATTTCGCATCTAATACCGCGGCTGGCAACAAGTAAGGTATGCAAACATTCAGCTAAAAGCTCTTTTGTATTATAAGAAACAATGACTATTGCAAGATCCATTAATTTGCACCTACCCGCTGATATACATGATCAAGCTTTGCAGAAATTTTTTTCCAGCTATATTGATCCCTCACTAAATTGTATGCTGCAAGCGCTAATTCTTGTCCAAGTTTTGGATTTTTCAATACCTTAACAGTTTGTGCGGATAAATCTGCTGCATTTTCTGCAATTAAAGCCTCTTTACCGTTATTTAGATTAATTCCCTCTACTGATAATCTGGTTCCGACAATTGGCGTTTTAGTCGCCATTGCTTCCAGGATTTTATATTTTGTTCCACGCCCGTTTCTAATAGGAGCAAGTAAAATGTCACTCGAACCATATGCTAAACGTATATCTTCAATACTGCCATCAACTAAAATATCTCGGGATGCGAATTTTAATATATCAGACGGTGGATTCCTACCTACTATCCATAATTTGGCACCTACGATTTTTCTTTTTATTTGCGGCCAAATATCATTTACTAAAAACTTCGTCGCATCCTTATTCGGTAACCATTTAAATTGCCCAACGAAAAGGATTGTCGGATTTTTAGTTTTTTTCTTGTGTGTCTTTGCAAAATAATCAATATCTACTCCGTTAGCGATCACGTCAATATTAAGATCAGGCTCCAAGCTCTTAATAAAATTCTTGTCTTCTTTCGACATAGCAGCTAATCTAGCCGCTTTTTTCCAGTAATACCTTTCCCACCATTTAATTTTAAAAACATCTATAAAAAGAAATAGTTTTAATGGAATCAACCAAATTGATAATCCTTCAACAAACCTTTGATATACAAGATATTCAATAACCTGTTCCACTAAAAAAATGGGTACTTCGGTTTGAGGTATATTAGGCATCACATAAAATGTTTCGGCATGAATCAGGTCATATTTTTCCCTTCTTAGTTCTTTGCGAATCTGGTCTTTAACACCTAAATCGAAATAAATACTTACTAAAAACGGGTAAGGTGTAATTGCAGCAAGGAAAATATTTAACGGTGAAAATGCTCTACGCCTTTGTAAAATGATTATCTTTTTGCAAAACGGCTTTAAGTCTTTAAGGTATTGAGTTTCGTCACTGTCGCGAATAAATGATGCTAAAGTAATCTGATGTTTTGGAGCTAAATTTTTTAAAAGATTATATGTTCTAATCTGCCCGCCGGAAACCAAAGGATAGGGTAAATAGGGGGTGATCATGAGGATCTTCATATCACTTCCCAATGCATTCTTTAAACATTTCTAAAATTACATAATCTGGCGTTTGCTCAAGCACTTTACAATGTCTTGCAAGATTTTGAATGCCTGAATCATTAACATCAACGGATACTAAATACTTTGTCCCTTGATCTAAATATTTTTCCAATGGTCTGTCAACTATTGGATAACCATGACGATTAGTTTGATAAAGGAAAGCGGCATCACCATTGTAGGGTGCAATTACAGTTGCATCCTTCGGAAGGAGTCTATCGACAGCCTTACCAGCTGAAACTATCTGGGGTTTATTAATCCAATAGTAACCGCGTATTTCAAAATATCCAAAGGCGAAAATTAGCAGAATAAACACTAAAGAGGCGGCGGGTCCAAGAAAACGGCTAAAATAAACTTTGGGCAATTTCCACAAAAGCAAAGTTCCCTTAGCCATAAAGACAGCCGCAATTGGAACAAACGGAACTTGGTAATAATCATGCCTGACGTTGCCGGATGCCATAACCGTAAAGTAGATAGCGACGGTTCCAAGCCAAGCAAAATAGAATAGTCTTTCTTTATTTTGCACCTTTGTTAAAATTCCTAAAGTAAAGAGAAAAAACCCGCAGACCGTCAGAATTAACCTTCCAATTCTTTCTGCAATTATCCATCTAAAAAAAGCGCCCTTGAAACGAATATTGCCTTCATTTAATAAAAATTGCCAATTAGGAATCCCTTCGGGAAAATGGCTTATCCAGAGCCGCCAAGCAATAAAAGGGGCAATTGCAAAAAATGCAAATATCCATAAGCTGGATTTTTTAAAGAAAGAAATGCCGTATTTTTCCCACGACAGGTATAAAGCTGGAATCAAAAAGAAAAGCGCTGTAGGCCAAGCTAAAATAGCAAAATTTGCAAAAATAATGGACAAAATCCCCCACCACCAATTTGTATCATCATTCATCCATTTTAAAAACGAAAAATAAAGACCTAAAATTGCAAAAACCATCAGCGGTCCGGGTAAAATAGCCGATGAATAAAAAATGTTATATGGTAAAAAAGCAAAGAAAAAAGTCGCAATAATTGATGTGGTAAAACCTGAAAGATACCTAACTAATAAAAACAAAATTACACAAGACCCCAGGGAAATAAAAACCGTAACAAGTCTTGCGGATGCATCGTTTACGCCGGTAACTGACCAAACTAAATAGATAAGGGAATTATAGATCGGGAATTCTACAAACCGGAAGCGATTGGGATTGTCAAGACCATTAGCCTGAGAGGACATATCATCATATTTAGGCACAAACGTATTAAATCCCTCCTTAATAAAATTTCTGGCGACAGCAGCAGTATCCGCCTGTCTCCAGGAGTGCCAATCTGCGATGGGCCTGTCGATTTTGTAAAGACGGACTGCGAAAGCAAGAATCAGAATTGCACTAAATAATAGAACCTCAAGTTTCGTTGATATAGCTTTTTGCCTGTTCACTTACCTTCTTTGGAAACCTGCCTACCGGCAGGCAGGCCTTTGGAAAATTTAATTGTCGCAATAAGAATGGCGCACATAATCCAGAATGTGTAGGCAACTTTAGAGGCTTCAAAAACATCTATGTATATGGCATTAACAAGCAGTCCAAAAATGGCTGCTACAAGCGATGCAACAATTGTTGCGAAAAAAGGATCTTTTATCTTATCAAATTGTTTGAGAGCATACCAAATAATATATATAATTGTGCCAAAGAATGCCAAAAATCCTAAGAGTCCTGTTTCTCCTAGAGATCTTAGAAAATCATTGTCCGTCGACTCCGCTTCTGTAAAATCTTCTATATTTTTTTTAGTTAATGTAGAATAACCAGAACCCAAAAGCGGATTACGTAAAAAACCTTTAATAGCTTGCGGCCATGTATAATCTAACCTTATACCGGTTGATAAATCATATTGAACCGCAGTTTGGGAATAAACTCGAGGTTTCGCAGCTAAAGTTGCGGGTAGTTCCCCAGAAGCAGAATCATAATCTGGTATATCCTCATAAACATCAGCAGGTTTTGTATTTTGATCACCACTTGTCGGTTTCATTATAGTTGGTGGTATATCTGACTTTGGAGATACAAATTCAAGATATGCCACTTGAGACCCCTTAGGAGGTTCTTTCTTGAATGATTTTAAGGCAAATGATGTATTAAATCTATCAAGTTTTAGTATATGAGCAAATCTGTCAGAAAGGTCTCCAAAAGATATCATGACTACCATAGAAATAGATATTACAATGAACCATCGAGTCAATGCCCATAACCAATCTTTTTTGAAAGCTAAAATCATAAACACAGCAGAGATAGAGACAATATATGCTAGAAACGAAGTTCTGGAAACCGTTAATATTAATAGCCAAAAACCACAAATACTAACTATAATAAAAAACAATTTAATGAACCATTTTTGGACAATTAAGGCAAGAGGGATAAAAAGTGTTAGCATAACCATTAAATATGCTGCTAAATCGTAATGTCCGCCGAAGGTTGAAAGCACGCGGGCATGTTCTGTCAAATAGAGTCTAACTCCCTTGGAAAACTCCCTATTCATCGTTGAAAAAGCCGGCCAATACAAATATTTTTGTCCAAAACCGTAAATGGAAACAACAAATAAGACAAAGGCTGCTACATAAATGTATTTTCTAATTTGAGATAAAGATTTAATAGACGAAAAGAAAATAAAAAAGACTGAAAAATATTCAATTCTTCTTGCCCAGTTAAGAAAAAGTTTTGCTATATGAATATCGCTAATAGGAACTGTTTTTGTAATAAAAATAGCGCTAAGTGAGGAAACGAACCCAATAACTACATATATTAACAATGGAATCAATAATGGATTATCTTTGAGAGTAACTTTTTTCCTTATTAGTTGAAAAATAAAAATCGCAAAAGCTCCCCCAACAAGAAGATCATCCAATCGAAGACGGACAATATAACCGGGAATTAAGTCAGCTAAAGGAATTTTAGGATAAAGCGGAATAATAATTAAAAGAACGAAAGAAAGATATTCTAAAATATGTTCATCAAACCACTTTAATAGCTTTTGCATAGGTTTTAACCAAATCCTTTCTACCTGCCTGCCGACAGGCAAGGCCCAAAAATCCGAAGATAATAATTCTTGCCAATGCTCCTATTTTAAGTAAGAAACGGGCAATTTGCAAAGAAACTTTATTCTTATGTTTTTGATAAAAATAGACAATACCCCGATATTCACCAAGGATGGCATTTTGGGAAATTTTGCCGCTTGATCCTCTTCCAATGTGGACGATTTGAGTACTTGGAGAGAAATAAACTTTGTACCCCGCTTTTTTTATCCGATGACACCATTCAACTTCTTCTCCGTACATAAAAATCTTTTCGTCAAGTGCGCCTATCTTGGCGACAGCATCTTTTGATACAAGTATTGCTGCCGCAGTTACCCAGTCAACTTCCTGGTCTTTTTTATAAAAATTATCATGATCAACGTGGTAAGGTTTTAATAGTGTGCCAAATGGTAAATCATCTATAAAGCTCATCCACCAAAATACTTGAGGTAGGTGGGGGAAAAATCCTGCTGATTGCTGAATTGATCTATTATCATTGAAAAGCTTCGGGCCTAATGCACCAAAATTTTTTAATCTGTTTGCTTCTTCAATTAATTTTTTAAAAGAATTTTCGATTAAATATGTATCTGAATTTAATAGAAGAATATATTTTCCTTTAGCAATTTTTATTCCTTGATTATTGCCCTTAGTGAAACCTAAATTATCTTTGTTGGGTATTAATTTTACTTGAGGAAATTTGGTCTTCACTAGCTTTTGGCTGCCATCTTCAGATCCGTTGTCAACGACAATGACCTCGAAATTGACATCCTCTGTAAATTTAAAGATAGATTTCAAACAGTTCCCAAGAAGTTTTTTTGTGTTCCAGTTAACAATAATTACCGATATATCCATTAAAGACTATTGAAAAAGTCTGGCGCGGCCGAGTTTGTAGCGAGGGTTTTTGTTTTTGCGCTCACCTATAACTTTAGCCGGAACACCACCGACAATTTTAAATGGTTCCACGTCCTTAGTTACGACTGCACCTGCACCAATAACTGCGCCTCTGCCAATTTTAACCCCCGGTAAAATTATCGCCCGCGGACCAATAAAAACGTAGTCAGCTATTTCCACCGGTTCCTCAATCGGGTCAAAGCCTTCTGAATCAACATCATGCTCGGAATTGTAAATTAAAACCTGAGAGGCGATATCGACATTATTGCCGATTCTTAAGAATGCACGCCCGTCTAAAAAAACGTGATCTCCAATTATCGTTCCTTCACCTATAGTTATATTTATAGGTAAAAAGAATCTAACTCCCATATGAATATATGAATTTTTACCAATCTTAACTCCAGCGAACCGAAAGAAAAATTTGCGAACACTATGTAAGGGGACTAAGCAGGATATTAGATTAAGAATCATCAATTCGAAATCCAAAAGCACGTTAACTCCCCTATTTAGAGCTTTTTTGGCGACATCTTCTGTGGTTAGTTCCCTGCCCATTCGATCTTTCATACGATTATTATACTATCGGTCTTGTCCTCATAGCAACCTTTTCGAGGACTCCTAAAGTTTCCTGTGCGCATTTCCGCCAGGAAAAGCGCTTAATGTTCTTAAAACCTGCCTCAACAAGGTCAGTTCCTGTTCTTTTATCTAGAGCTTTCTTAACCCCATCTGCAATAGATTCAACGCTAAGAGGATTGATTAAAATACCGCTATCCCCTACTATTTCCGGAAGTGATGAAGTATTGGAAACAACAATCGGAACACCGCAAGCTTGAGCCTCGATAACGGGAATACCAAAACCTTCCCAAAGAGAAGGCAAAACATAGACCTTGGCACCGGCAATCAAGGCAGGCAGATCATCACCCGGGACATAATCGGTAAAGATTACTTTACCCTCTAATTTCAGACTTTTGACCTTTTCGAAAATGGGATCAAACAGCCAGCCTTTTTTGCCGACGATAACTAATGATAAGTTATCAGTTAACGGTTCACGGTTCACTGTTTTTTTCTCTCCGTTAACTATTAACTGTGAACTGTGAACTATTGAGGCGAACGCCTCAATTAGGCGTTCGAGGTTTTTTCGTGGCTGGAGAGTACCGACAAATATTATGTACTCCCCTTCTATTTTGTATTTCTTCTTGACAGATTCAATTTTTGATTTAGACTCGGGTTTAAATCGAGATTTATCATAACCCTCGTATGTTACTGTAATCTTTGATGGATTAATGTTGTAATTCTCAATAATGTCTTTCTTGGTGGTTTCGGAAACAGTGACTTTGTGAGCAGCTGCCTTAAGTGAATATTTTGTCCAATTTACCAGCTGATATAAGTCATTTTTTTTAAACATGTGAGGATAATGCAGGTAGGACAAATCGTGAATTGTTATTACATATGGAACTTTCGAGAATCTAGGACCATAGTGTCCCATTGAAAAGAAGATGTCAGGTTTTTCCCCAAAAAATAATTTTAAGGGTAAGGCAAATTGTGTCCAAAGTTTTTTGGGTCCAAAAACTTTGTATTTGAAATTTGCAGATTCTTTAGGAAGATCCGGTAGCGATTTCTCTTTTAGATAAACTAGAAACTGATGATCTTTATTTTTTGCAAACTCTTTTAAAAGCTCTAAGGAATAGACTCCTGAGCCGACTCTATTCGTAACGTTGGCTTCGTTACCGTCAAGACCAATGACCATCGCACTAGGAACTAGCCACTAGTAACTAGTCACTAGTTCCAGCCACCTCCTCGTAAACTTTAAGTGTTTCTTTTGCTGTTTTCGCCCATGAATATTGTCTTGCTCTTTCAAGGCTTGCTTTAACCATTTTTTGATAATTATCCAAATTCAAATCAAGGACCATGTCTATAGCTTTAGTAAGCTGTCCCTCACTTCTTGGATCAATTAAAATTGCTGCCTCCTTGGCAATTTCGACCATCGAAGAATTATTAGAAGTAATAACCGGTGCTCCACATGCCATTGCTTCTAAAATAGGTAAACCAAACCCTTCATATAAAGATGGATATACAAATACTCGACAAGATGAATATAATACAACTAAATCCTCTTTTGATACATAATCGGTCCATATCACATTTTCGCTTGAACGCAAACCCGGTCCCCACCCGTATTTACCGCTTAAAACTAAGCTAACATTTGCCCTTTTTTTAACAATCTGTTCAAAAACATCCAATAATATCTGAATATTTTTTCTCGGTTCCTGAGTTGCAACTGATAGAATAAATGGTTTTTTAATTTTAAACTTATTAAGAACAACATTTATCTTTTCCTCATCCTGAGGTTTAAATATAGGAGAAGATGCAAGAGAAAT
>MFBN01000033.1:2776-5557 GCA_001776425.1 Candidatus Curtissbacteria bacterium RIFCSPLOWO2_01_FULL_37_9 | reverse complement strand
TTAAAAAAGTAAAAAGCATGACACATTAATTTATAGCATCATGCTTTTTTTATTCGTTTGGCCCTCTCTATTTTTTTGACGGTATGCAAACGCCGAAGCTACAATCCGAACTGCCGTGGACTTTCCATTCGCCTCGTAGTCCCATTACGGTTCCTACGTATTCAATCTCTTCTTGAGGATTAATATGGTAACAAGGTCTAAATAAGACGTATCGTTCTTTCTGGGCGTCTATAGGGAAGACGATCTTTTTCTTAATAAAAGGTTGAATAATCCAACCCTCACCGTTGATTTCAAAATCATCAACGGCTCTGACAATTAAGTCCCCCCTTTCTTTGTGGTTCATTTGTGTCAGATTGTAAACCTCGTGACCGCCGAATCTCGCCCATTTTTTAGCGCCACCATATTTAATAACCACATTTGCCTGTTTATTATTCAAGTCAGCAAGTTCCTCGATTGAGCCCGTTGGGTAAAATCCGTTATTGCTGAATTCGACTTTTTGCTCGTAATTCGTAATGAGAAATGTCGGATGACAAATTGAC
This sequence comes from Candidatus Curtissbacteria bacterium RIFCSPLOWO2_01_FULL_37_9, assembly GCA_001776425.1. Lineage (GTDB taxonomy): Bacteria > Patescibacteriota > Microgenomatia > Curtissbacterales > GWA2-41-24 > MFBN01. Next base: position 5,018 of record MFBN01000033.1, on the reverse strand, counting down.
CTTTCCTCATCCGTAAAAAGATGACACGTTTCTGGATGGAACAACATAAACAATACATATTTGACTTCGGGGATAATGTGAGGCGGTGGATCCATTTCAATCTCGCCATCCAACCATCTTCTGATCAGAATTCTTCCTTTATCACTCGCGAGCAATTCAGGTAGTGGTGGTCTTTTGATGATAATACCAAAATCATCTTCTGGGTCGAACTCTGAATTTTTCTTAACTTGCAAATCGATTCCGCACTCCTGACATGCTCTGGCGAGAAAATGGACACTGTTTTCCAGTGATTCATTATAAAGCCACCATACCGCTCTCTTATTTCCCAACCATTTTTTATAGGTCCTGATAATGCTGGTTCGTTTGGCTTCTGTTCCGCTGAACATTTCAAGGGCAAATTGAAACGGATAGCCACTGCCAGGAGCTTGGATTTCAGAAACAGTGAAGTCGCCTAAAATGTCCGGTCGAAAATTCATTGGCAACATTTCCTTACTTCTAATAATTACTTCTTTTGCTAGTGTTCTATCATATTCGGCGATTGAGGCCAAAACAAGTCTATTAAACAGCGCCGAGTGTCCGGACTCCAACGATTCACTAATAAATACTTGAGCTTTTTTAAAAATGGACTTTACCAGTAAACCGATTTGCAAAATTCGATGGTATTCATCAGCCGTAAAATGGTACGGTGTTTTAATTGGGATAAATCCCCACGAGTCATCGGTAATGTGATTTGATTGGTAGGCTAAATCGAAAATTTGACTGGCCATCGCTTAGTCTCCTTTTTTTGTGTATTAAATCTCACCTTTTGTTTTAGATTTTTTTACCAATTGTGGCTATTTTATCACCATACAGGAAAAAATTATTGTCTGCAATTTCAATCAATTTCCCTGTATATGTGGAAACGATTTTGTTTTTATTTAAATTATTAACATCTATAATATATCCGAGAGTATCTCCCTTTTTTACATCCCCATTTAATTTTTTGACAGGAATAAATAACCCTGTTTTTTGATTGATAATTTGTTGTCTTTTGAAAATTGGTATTCTCTTGTAATTGCCTTTGTCATTTTTTATTGAAGGGATAAGTAATAATAAATTTTTAAAATTCCCCGCATATTCCTCAATTGTGCTGTTATTGACATAATTGATAGGAGGGTATTCAATGCCAAGTGCTATTTTGCCCTTTGAGGCTAAATAGGAGGTGAGTGATCCATTCACCCTTTTCTCCTCATTATTATCACTATCCATTTTTATAATTATATCCGTATTTAAAGTGGCGAGGTATTTATACGCCAAATCATCTTTTTTACTGTTAGTTTGTTTGATTAAAACGCCAGTGCTTAAAGATGGTCTTATAAAATTATGGATATCCATAATTATGTCGTGTTTTAATCCCAAATTTATTAGTTTCTCTTTTATAGTTACGTTAATTCCCCTTTCTTTTTCCAAGGGCGGATAGTTTCTGTTCAAATCCGTAGGATCAATAAACGTGTATCTATTTTTTTGTAGTAAGGCCAATGGATTAGCCGAACTAATGATAGTAATTTTGCACTTTATTTCTTTCGGTAAAATTCTTACCAATCTTTGTAATACATAAAATCCAGTAATTTCATTACCATGAAGATTATTAATGATTAGTATTTTTGGATTACCCTCACCTAATTCAATTAGTGGTAGATTTAAATCCAGTGTACCAAGTTGTGTAATGTTAATTTTTTTCATGTTTTTTAAACTAAATCGTTAAAAAATAAAATAAAAAAATCGTCCAAAAATATGATACACAAAACGTGTATATATTCAAGGACGAGGGATTTAAAAATTAAAAAAACACCCCGTGGTGCCACCTTGATTTTCGCCTTTTCGGCGAACTCTTTCAAGCGCTTTGGAACCAACACGCTTTATCTTATGGTTACGGAAGAAACCGGCCTTTAACAAAATATGGAAGTTATCCACACTTAGCCGCAGGCATCTCGCCGAGTCCATTCATTCCGCAAATTTAGGGTAAAATTCACACCAAATGGCTGTTATTAGCCAAATATTTTACCTCTCTTGTACTAAATATTATTGCAGGATTACTATTCTCGGGTCAAAGATTTTATAATTGTCAAATTGTGATTATATTGTAGGGTATTATTATAAATCTGTCAAATAAAAATAAAAATAAATAAAAATTGAGGAGCCCATTTCTGAACTCCCCATTGGCTTTTATTAGCCATTTTGAATTTTAGCCTGTTCTTTGCAT
>MFBN01000033.1:2627-2747 GCA_001776425.1 Candidatus Curtissbacteria bacterium RIFCSPLOWO2_01_FULL_37_9 | reverse complement strand
ACGTACAAAATTTGCATCAAGATTATGTTTTTTAGCCAAAGTGTCGGCTAGCTGCATTTTGTGTTCTTCCACTTCGCCATTAAAGATCGGCAAATTGTTAAATTTTTTATATTCACCGAC
>MFBN01000033.1:259-2605 GCA_001776425.1 Candidatus Curtissbacteria bacterium RIFCSPLOWO2_01_FULL_37_9 | reverse complement strand
CGCGCCACCAGTGCTACTGTCTGCTTGTCCACTACTTCAAGCGCTCGTCTCAATTCTTCAAGTCTGTCCATTGCTACCCCCTCCCTTTTTTTGCAGTTGCCAGCTCCTGTTTGAGTAATGAGATAAACTGGTCAACTTTCGTTTTAGTAAAATGTGGCATAAAAATAATCTTATACCATGTCTTCACGTGCTCTCTCGGGCTGCAAATGTTGATGGGTAGCCTGTGTCCGGAAAGTTTAATTTTCATTTCAAATTCTTTACTGAATTGAAAGTTGATGTCGGCAGCGTGCGAAATGGCAAATTGGTTGATTTCCGGTGTAGTCATTGTCAGTGAACCAAGTTTACCGATTTGTTCAGTCGCATACAGAGTATTGTCATAGCATTGTTCTGCTATCTGGCGATAGCCGTTCAATCCCAAGGACTGTATAGCCGCGTAACAAGCCGCGGCAGATGCTCCGGGCCGAGAGCCGCACAAAGTGCCATCTGTCTCTCCTGGGACATATCCCATCTGAACACCAAGATATTTTCTGAAGTTTCTTTCATCTCGGCGATAGATAAGAGTGCCTGCCGGATACGGCGTCAAACCAGTCTTATGCGGATCAACGCTGTATGAACATACCTGGGGTACTTTAAAAGCGAATAATTTTTCCGGATACAGAAATGGAATAACAAATCCGCCGAAAGCCGAGTCAACATGCAAAAAGAAATGTATATCAGGAAATTCAGCTTGACACGATTTGATAACTGCGCCGATTTCAGCGGTTTCGTCAATCGCGCCGGTCATTACGTTACCTTCACTGGCAATTATGATAAATTTCCGTATCCCGCACTTTATGGCGGCCAATATCGTTTTCCGAAGGTGCTCAACGTTGAGTTTACCATCACGGTCGGTTGCTAAAAGGTGAAGCCCTGAATAATCTTTTGATGCCGCATAGGTATGCCGCACATCTTCCTTGAATCTTTCCGAACAATGCTGGCAAGTGAACCACTTATCGCGCGCTAATCCGTTTATGACTGCCGCTTTGCGGATTGAATAATGGGCAAGATGTGAAGTTAAAATAGCGATTGGACCAGCTCCGGCCGTGTCGTTTAAATACTCGCGGCCTAAAAACATTGACCAGATATTTGACTCATTGCCGCCGGATGAAATATAGCCGTCAACCTCATCTTCTCTGGCCCCGGCCAGTTCAGCCATCATCTTAATCACGATTTTTTCCAAAATCTGCGTGCCCTTGAAACCTTTTTCACTTTCGCCGCTCGTATGAGTGCAAATATTATTTGCATGCTCGGCCGCGAACATATGAAATGCTTCCAACGAGATTGGCAAAGGTTTTGTCCCCGGAAAACTGACTGTTAATTCATTGTCATAATTCAAATTCTCATCCCGGGCGAGTTTAAGAGTGTCCATTATCTGTTGTTTTTTTAGGCCGTCGTTGGGCCAACTGGGCAGTCCGCCCACTCTGCTTGTTTGTAATCCTCTCATGATTTCATCTCCTCTAGGTTTTAAAGATGTCTAGGTAATCAATGTTCATCGCAGAACGCACTGCTTTCATCGTGATTGCGGCAATTTCTCTGGCGCGTTCCGTGCCTTTTCGTATTGCCTGATTCACAATGTCTGGATTTTTTTCAAAGTGCTGTCGTCGTTCTCTGATTGGCCGCAAGAACTCAATCAGAATTTCTGCTAACCGCTTTTTATCAGCCACACACCCTAACTCGCCAGCGATACATTTTGTTTCAACATCCTGCATCAACTCTGGTGCCAATGCTGTATAATATTGAAAGATGGCGCAACCGTCTGGATGACCTGGGTCAGCCACCCTTTTTTTCTCCGGATCAGTAAAGGCCGACATGACTTTTTTTCTAATTGAATCCGGATCATCTTTCAAAAAGATGGCATTATCCGCGCTCTTTCCCATTTTCTGCATATCAAGCCCGGGCAAGCGTGGAATCTCACCAACCAGCGTTTCTGGAATCAAAAACGTTTTGTCGTACATTTGATTGAACTTTTGTGCGGTCCAGCGCGTTGATTCCAAATGTGGTACCTGATCTTGCCCTACCGGCACTAACAACTTTTCCCCTAACCTCGGTGGCGTTGTCGTAAAAAGTAAAATGTCCGCCGCCTGCGAAACAGGATAACCGACAAACCCGTAATAAACTTCTTTTTGTTTTTTAAGTTCGTCTTTTATTGTCGGGTTGTTTTGCAATGATTTCAGTGTCGTAAACATACTGAAATACATTGTCAGTTCCGCCAATTCAGGGACTTGCGACTGGAGTACAAAATGTGATTTTCCCGGATCAAGACCAACAGCCAAAAAATCCAATGCCACTTCACACATCGACGTTTGC
>MFBN01000033.1:0-218 GCA_001776425.1 Candidatus Curtissbacteria bacterium RIFCSPLOWO2_01_FULL_37_9 | reverse complement strand
GTCCGCGAGTAGAAAAAAACATTCATACTCGTCACTATTTTGTAATTCAACCCAATTTCTCAAAGCTCCAAAATAGTGGCCAAGGTGTAATGGGCCAGTGGTCCTTATCCCGGACAAAATTCTCTTCGTTCTCATAATTTTTTCTCCTCTGTATTTGGTTAAAAGTTTTAGTCAAACAGAAAAGGAGGGAATAAACATTCCTCCTCAATTTAAGTTTA
>MFBN01000032.1 GCA_001776425.1 Candidatus Curtissbacteria bacterium RIFCSPLOWO2_01_FULL_37_9 | reverse complement strand
ACACTCCCTTCTTAGATATAAAGATTCTGAATCGAGACTAAAAGAATTTTTTCCAGTTATCGATGAACTTTCTGCGACAATTTATGGAATAAAAAGTTGCGGATCACTCGTGCTTAAAGGAATTATGTCTGAAAGAGAACTGGAAGCAATCATGATTATGTTCGTCTGCCGAGCTTTTACTTGGTGGATTGATTATCAAACACAGAAATCGGTTGAAGCATTCGCTATTGGTCATGCTCTTGCTTTTAATCATTTTCTCGCAAATGGTGCACTTAAGGAGTCAGGCGGTATTTCATGGCCCAACTTTAGTAAGATGTTTTTGGGAATTGAGGAGCTCTCTGATGCTCTTGAAAGATTGATTTCAGTGGGAACCTACAACGATGCTAAAACTTTCATTGATAAATATGGGTCATTTGTGATATATTCAAGCTTCAAAAATCGCCTGAAAGGGATAATCTAAATGGCAAAAGAAGTCTTGGGTCTTTCCACAAAAGGGGCCGATCAGGGGCCCCGTTTTCATTCAGAACCCGCAAGACGCGTTTCTTTCAGGGTTAGCCGAGGACGTGTACGTGGGAGAACACCCACTGCAGATGTCGAAACAACCCTTACGCTTGAAGAGCAAATTAGAGATTTGTCCTCGTCGATTATAAATACGTATTCCCGCTTTGACATGCATCTTAAAACTCAAGGCGATTTTGTGGTTGATGGTTATTTTGTCGGCCCTTCTGACGCCGCGCTGATTTTACCACTTCAAGAAGAGGAGGCTCTTGCCAGATTTAGGGAAGATATTGGCAAGATCGGGAAACTTGGTTTTAAGCGTTTGCCCCCTGAGTGGCATTTAATACACGACAATTTGGTATCGACTGTGACCTATTTTGAGGAGTGTGAAAGACTCTCAAGAGGTGAGAAGAAAATGGATTATCGCGAGTATCTTTTGAAGGTTTCCGGTATCGAATTAAGATTAATTCCCTGGAAGGTATTGGATGATGAAGATTATTCAAAGGCTCTTGAGATTCTTAGTCAAATTGGCCTGAAATTTAACGGGCGTAACCCAGCGAGCGTCAGGGCCGCTCTCTTCACGTACAAACAGTTTAAAAAGTATGATTCACCGGTTGAGATCTCTGAGCGTTTTAAATTTTATGATAACGGCCATAGGTTTCAAGTTGGTATGGCCTTGGGTGGACTTGATCTGAGAAAAGTTGATTTTAGGACTGTTTGGGTAGTCGAAAATGCCTGGTGGAGAATGTATGAAAGAATGGGCCTTGAAGGTAACACCCTTTTTGCTAATTGGCACGAAAGACACAGGCAAAGCTGGGATGAGGGGTCAATTGAAATGTATGCAACTCATGAACCACTCCATTTTTATTATGGCTATTTAGTAAGAGAAGAAATCCTAAAAGGAAACCTTGATCCGGCTGCCGGTATCTTGCCTATCCCTAGTCCTGGCTGTCACCAGTTTGAAGGAATAGCCCAAACAGTTAGCCACTTTGCCTCGATTGATTTAAGTTTAGACGCCCAACTGGCAATTGGCCTTTATAGACTGGAAAAAAGGGCATTGTCTAATGGGCTCTATTTACTGGAAACCGATCCCACGTTAACTATTGATCAAGTCGCCGATAGAATTAGAACATACATACCCCTAAAGAATCCGGAGGAAATTAGAACGTTGCTTGAAGAAGGAACAACAAGACCATTTGAGCGGGCTTATTTGCCCATTTACGGATTAGCTGATTACGAGTTTATGACTTTTTGTATAAAGGCAAACCCTCAACAGAAAGCGAAGCTCCTGCAACTTGCTCTTTCAAGACCAATGACTCCAGCTCAACTGAGGCAACAAGAAGATAGAATTTTAAAAGCTGCTTAATAAATTGCTCTCCTTTTCTTTAGGCCCGCAGCTCTCTTGCGACCACCGCAAGCTTCGCTTTAGGTGCGTCGTTCTGCTCGCAGAGGAACACCGCAAAACTTTCGTTTCACTAACAAAAGTTTTAGGTCCGCGCTCTTGCGTGGACCGCAAGCTTTACGTATACTCTAAGCATCATGGAGCCTATCGAGAAACTTCGTAAAATCCGTATTGAAAAACTGGCAAAAATTAAAAAATTAAAGGTTGATCCTTACCCTTCAACTTCCGCCAAAAAACAATCGATTGCCACATGTTTGAAATCACCTGGCAAAAACGTCATATGTGCCGGCCGAATCATGGGCACTCGATCACATGGCGGCTCAACTTTTGCCGATCTTGTTGACCAATCCGCAAAAATCCAACTCTTTTTTTCAATAAGTCAATTGTCAAACGTCAATGGTCAGTTGTTAGGATTACTCGATATCGGTGATTTTATTGAAGTAACCGGTAAAGTCGATAAAACTAAAGCCGGCGAAATAACCATCTTTGTTTCAGATTTCAATCTTCTCACAAAATCCCTTAGACCCGTCCCCGCCTCTTTTTATGGTCTAAAGGACATTGAAACTAGACTGCGAAAAAGGTACCTAGATCTAATTGCCAATCCCCAAACTAAAGATTTATTTGTTCAAAAAACAAAATTTTGGTCGAGCGTTCGCGAGTATTTAGTCAATCACGGATTTCTGGAAGTGGAAACTCCTGCTCTTGAGCAGGTTCCCGGCGGGGCCGATGCCAGACCATTTACGACTCACCACAATGCATTAAATTGCGATTTCTACTTAAGAATATCCCTGGAGCTTTATCAAAAAAGGCTATTGGTAGGGGGATATGAGAAAATTTTTGAAATTGGCAAAATTTTCAGAAATGAAGGAATAGACGCAGAACACCTTCAGGATTATTTACAAATGGAATTTTATTGGGCATATGCGACATTTGAGGATTTAGTGAATTTTATTGAGCAGTATTACCGGTTTATTGTTAAAGAAACGTTCAAAACTACTAAAACACAAAACAACAGAAAGACACTTGATTGGGATAAAAAGTGGGAAAAAATAGATTATCGCGATTCATTAAAGCAGGAAGCCGGTCTTGATATTTCCAAAAATCCAAGCATAAAAGAACTATACAAATTGGCAGATAAACTAGGAGCAAAACCCGCAAAAAATTTAGGTGAAGGCAGACTTGTCGATTTAATTTACAAAAAAGCTGTAAAGCCAAAAATTATTCAGCCAACACTGCTGGTTAATCATCCGGTGATTGTGTCCCCACTTGCAAAACGCAATTCCGGCGATCCTCAAACGGTTCAGCGGGTTCAAGTACTTGCTGCCGGAACAGAAATTGGCAATGGCTGGTCAGAGCTTAATGATCCATTTGACCAGGAAGCGAGATTTAAGGAGCAGCAAGCACTTAGAAAAGCAGGGGATATCGAAGCGCAGATGTTAGATCAGGATTTTATTGAGGCGCTTGAATATGGAATGCCTCCGGCTGTTGGCTTTGGTCTTTCGCAGCGTCTTTTTGCAGTTTTAGTTGATAAGCCAATCAGGGAAACGGTATTTTTCCCCATGATTAAACCAAAGAATGACCAAATATGAAGCGCTAAAGATCTTAGAGGAACTAGAGAATTCTCCTAATATGATTAAACATGCGTTGGCTTGCGGGTTTGTAATGCGAGACCTTTGCATTAAATTAACGCAAGGGAATTCTACCCAATCAGAACCGTTTGATGAAAAGGATTGGGAAATAGTCGGCCTGTTGCATGATGCCGATTATGAGCTAACTGGAAAGTCGCTTGATGCACATACCGAAGAGACTACAAAAAAGTTAAAAGAGATAGGGGAGAAGCAAGAAGTTATTGATGCAATTCGCGGCCACTGCGACAAAGCGCCAAGAACAAGTCTTATGGCCAAGGCGATTTATGCTTGCGATGAGCTGGCCGGTCTTGTAGTCGCTTGTGCTCTAGTCCAGCCGGATAAAAAATTAAAATCAGTAACTGCCGAATCAGTCATGCGTAAATTCAAGGATAAGTCGTTTGCTGCCGGCGCCAACCGTGATCAAATCACAACTTGTGACAGCGAACTTGGTATTCCTTTGGAAGAATTTACAAAAATAGTCTTAACAGCTATGCAAGAAAAAGGTGATGTTTTAGGCTTATGAAGCTTAGTTTTTTCGTCATTCTGAATTCATTTCAGAATCTAGATCCTGAATCAAGTTCAGGATGACAGAAAGACATCAATGAAAAGAGAAACTTTAAAAAAAATCCTGAAAGTATTTTTAACTTTACAATGGGCAAAAGAACTTCCCAGACAAGGATTTATAGCTTTGGGTTTTAAGAGAAACGAAGCAGATTCGGTAGCTGCCCATTCATGGACAACGACAATGTTAGTTTATTTGCTGGCAACAGAAATGAATAAAAACCTGCCTGCAGGCAGGCAGGTTGACGTCGGCAAAGCGCTCAAAATGGCCCTGTTTCATGATATGGCCGAAACTATAGTCGGCGATGTCGGTACCCTTGTTAAGGGTATGGCCAAAGGCGCGTTTGCCCCCATCGAAGAGGAGGGCCTTAAATGGCTGGTACAGGACTTGCCGTCGCAAAAAGAAATAGTAGAATTAGTTGAAGAATACATGAGGCGAAAAACTCTGGAGGCCCGGCTTTGCAAAGTTGCCGATAACCTCGATGCCCTGGCTCAAGCCAAAGGTGTTCCTGCCGCTATGTCGGCGTTAAAATATTTCAAAGAGGTCTATCATATTACCAAAATTCCCTGGCACAAAGACGCCGTTGAAATGATCTTAAAAGATGAGGTCGAGCCGGAACGCTCCTGGCAAAAGAAATAACCACTCATCCCCTGTCATTCTGGGGACGAGCGAAGCGAGGACACCAGAATCAATGAACCAGAAGATGTATGTTTACATTATGGCAAACAACAGATCCACATTGTATACGGGAGTTACTAACAATTTGGTAAGAAGAGTTTACGAACACAAACAAGAACTAGTTGAAGGTTTTACAAAAAAATATCATTTACATAAGTTGGTTTACTATGAAGATATTGATGGCCAGCTGCAGGCGATTATTAGGGAAAAACAAATTAAGGATATGAATAGAACTAACAAATTGCAGATGATCCAAAGGTTTAATCCACAGCTCGAAGATCTTTATTCAAAAATAACAGAAGATTCTGGACAAGCCAGAATGACAGGTGGAGGGGTCCATGTTAGACATTAAATTTATTCGCGAAAATTCAAAATTGGTCAAAGAAAAATCCAAACAAAAAGGGTTCGATATCGACGTTGAAAAATTGTTATCAGTTGATGCAAAGCGGCGGAAATTAATTGAGGAAGTTGATAAATTAAGATCCAAACGAAAAGAAGCAGCCGAAAAAAGAGATGAAAAGCTAGGTACAGAGATAAAGAAGGAACTTAAAGAGAAAGAGAATAAGCTCGAAAAATTAAATGAGGAGTTTTACTTTCTTATCCGTGAAATACCAAATATTCCACTCGACGATGTTCCCGTTGGCAAAGACGAAACAGACAATAAACCTGTCAGAAAATGGGGTACTCCAAAAAAATTTGCTTTTAAGGTCAAGAATCATCAGGAGCTTGGAGAAAAGCTTGGTTTAATTGATACTCAAACAGCATCCGAGGTTTCTGGATCAAGATTTGGTTATATAAAAGGTCCTCTTGTG
>MFBN01000031.1:11537-12060 GCA_001776425.1 Candidatus Curtissbacteria bacterium RIFCSPLOWO2_01_FULL_37_9 | reverse complement strand
TTGGATGGAATATAACTCGAGTCAAAATCAAGCAAACGATCAAGAAGCCAAAATGGGAAGGTACTTCGCGTTTTGGTCAAGAAACGGTCATGAGTCTTGCCGATGATAAACATATTCTTAGGGTCATTATTAATAGAGCAGATGGTATAATTACCGTGGTTACATTCCATATTACAAGGAGGGGCACTTATGAAAGTACATTATGACAAAGACGAAGACATTTTGATGATAGAGCTGGCCCGCAAAAAGGTCGACGATGCCTATGAGACTGACCAGATGATTGTTCATGTTACCGAGGATCGCGAGCCGGTTTTACTTGAGATTTTTAAGGCTAGTAAATTTTTGAAAGATTTAGGGAAAGTTGTTCCGCAAAATCTGCAAAAGGAAGTTTGGAGTAAGGTTTATTCTTCTGTTCCGCACCGAATCAGATCGCCTCGGACAAGGAATTAACTCAAAAATTTTACAAGAGTTGCGGAGGAGATGGCGCTCCCGCTTTTTGCGGTGCCGTCAATGATCATTTTGG
>MFBN01000031.1:11309-11514 GCA_001776425.1 Candidatus Curtissbacteria bacterium RIFCSPLOWO2_01_FULL_37_9 | reverse complement strand
TCGGGCGGGCGCCGAATTGGGGATCGAATCCTTCTGCGGCGACTTTTTTAGCAAGTTCGTCAGAAATTTCCAAAGTGATATTTTTAGTTTCTTGAAGTTTGACAGAAAGATTTGTAAGCATCAGTTTAGTAACTTCTACAACCTGTTGTTGGTTTAATGGTTTATAGACAATAACACCATCAAATCTATTGATCAGCTCCGGATT
>MFBN01000031.1:10756-11228 GCA_001776425.1 Candidatus Curtissbacteria bacterium RIFCSPLOWO2_01_FULL_37_9 | reverse complement strand
TTCCCTGATATATTCTGCACCGGCATTGGAAGTTGCGATAATAATGACGTTTGCGAATTTAACTTTTTTGCCGAAAGAATCCGTTAAAAATCCTTCATCTAAAATCTGTAAAAAAAGATTTTGGACGCTTTCGGTTGATTTTTCAAATTCATCAATTAAAAGCAGGCAATAGGGGTTTTGGCGGATTTCTGTTGCTAATCTTCCCGGAGTTTCTCGGTCAACATCGCCGATTAATTTCTTTAAACTGTCTTCGTCCTGAAATTCACTCATATCAAAGCGAACCATTTTATCCTCTGCTCCAAAATATGCCTCGGCTAATGCTTTTGAGGTTTCTGTTTTGCCGACTCCTGTTGGGCCTAAAAATAAAAACGATCCGATCGGACGGTTACCAACCTCCACTTCTGCACGCGCCCTGCGCATAGCTTTGGCAATTTCGTCAATTGCCTCGTTTTGGCCGATGATCCGTTTGTGC
>MFBN01000031.1:10184-10716 GCA_001776425.1 Candidatus Curtissbacteria bacterium RIFCSPLOWO2_01_FULL_37_9 | reverse complement strand
GGGTTATTTGGCCAACTGGAGTATGGGTTTTTTCACTTAATAATTCGTCCACCAAGTTTTGGTTAACTATATTAAGATTTCTGCTTTTTGCCTCGCTTATGGCATCTTCCAAAATCAAAATCGACTTATCCGGCTGTCTTCTGTCCTGAAGCAGTTTTTCGCTTTTGGCTACAATTTCCACAATTGCCCCAAGTCCTACTCTTATTTTTTCTCTTTGGTAAGCTTCAAGCGTCTTGCCTATTAAGATACCTTTGGTTTCTTCAATTGTTGCTTCTTCCACATCTAATTTCTCGAAAAGTTTTAGAAAACTGGAATTGGGCCTTATATATTTGTTGAAATTTTCCGGAGTGGCAATGCCGATTATCGGTAAATTGTTGTTATTTAAAGTCAAGGCAAGTACATCCGTTAGGTCTATGCGGCTGTCTTTTGCGCTGGCGACTTGATCTATATGATCGATAACTAAAATAATATTGCCGGCTGCTTTTGCCTCGGCCAGGACTGCTTCAAAGGAATTTTTAGCTTCGATTAACGT
>MFBN01000031.1:9910-10178 GCA_001776425.1 Candidatus Curtissbacteria bacterium RIFCSPLOWO2_01_FULL_37_9 | reverse complement strand
ACTACCAGCCAGAGATACGGTATCAAGAAGCATTAAACGTTTGTCTATTAAAGATTTTATTTGTAGTCTTTTAACCTGTGCTGCCAGTTCGGATATTAAATTATGTTTGCCTACACCCGGTTCACCTACCAAAAGAACATTATTGTTTTCAAGCCTATTTAGTACTTTGGAAATATTTTCTAAAAATTTAATGTGTTGGGGAGATGACAATCTGTTGTCTGTGATTTCATTGGAAAATCTATCTAAAGTATTTGTATAACCGTATGAA
>MFBN01000031.1:5804-9880 GCA_001776425.1 Candidatus Curtissbacteria bacterium RIFCSPLOWO2_01_FULL_37_9 | reverse complement strand
AAATTCGGAGTTTGCAGATCATTTGCAATGTGTTTTACTAATATTTCAAAATCCTTGGGATTGATATTATTATCGGTTAAATATTTTTTTAACGTTTGCCAATTTTTAGCAAGAGCAAGCATTACTTCTTCAAGTTTTTGGCCGGTTTTTATGTCAAGGCCTATTGGTTCGGGTAAAGAGTTAAAAATAAGCTTAAAATCTTCCTCAAAAAATAGGCATAATAAGCACAAAAGTCGGGATTTTTTAAGTTTATTTGAAAATTTGGAGGTGTCTTTAAGATCATTTTCAAAAAAGTAATTATTGCAAGTTTTTATAAATTTATTTATTGAAGCAAACGGGAAAATTGTCCAAAAAACAATCGCAAAAAGTGAGAAAATTACCGCAATTACAAAAGCGATTATCCAAGCTCCAAGAAGGATTACTCTTACACCGGCGCCGACAAATGAGGAGATAATATTGAAGGTTAGTTTGTCAAATAAATCCTTAGCACCGAATTTTTGGCTTTTGCCTGTAATTGCCAGCCTTTTGTAAGGGGCAAACAAATTTTTAACAAGCCCTGCAGTGTTGAAAATTTTGGCAGTATCGGCAATTTGCAGGATCCTCTGCTTAATAAAATGGGGAAGTTCCTGCTGGTAATGCCAGATTATAAAGTTTTGACTGGGCCCTTCGGTACTTGGGGCAGGCAGATTGTTTACCCCGTTAGAAGTTTGGTTATTTGGTTTCATTTGAAGTGACGATCTTGATAATGTTTGGAACTTTAGCGATTAATTCTCGAACTATACTTCTTGCGGGGTCCACAATTTAAATGTAGCACATAGGGTAGATACCACTTCAAATTAATTTGCTTAATGATCGTAAAATGTGTTAAATTTTCCCCCATGTCAGCTGAATTTGCAGATAAAAGACTTTCTCTTACAGAGCAATATGTGGTTTTTACCGATAGAGATATTTTAATTTTAAAAGGATTAGTTCGAGGTTTGACAAAAAAGCAGTTTGAAGATGAATTCGGTATTCCTTATTTAGTTTTAAAAGCGAATAAATTGTCAATTGCCGAAAGTTTTGGGGGATCCATTGCCCGAAACGGGATTTTTATGGCAATTGTTGAGGCATTTCGGCAGGGAAAAATTGATGAGGATATTCCAACAAGAGCACCAGAAAAGACAAACGGGCAATTTAGCGATTTCGAGTTAGGCTTATGGAGTTTTATGTATCAGGGGAAATCAATTGCAGAAATTTGTGACAATTTTAATTTACAAAGAGGAAAGATTGTGGGTTTTGAGGTACAAATTTGCCAAAAATTAGGTGTAGATACGATGTATCAGGCTGTTGCTTGGTTAGCCAGAGAGAATAAGCAGGCCGGTAAGTTATAATCCGCAGTACATGTTCACAAATTATATTGAAGTACGTGAGTGGCTGGAAAGTTATATCCCGCAGGTTTGGACTAAAAAAGAGCTGGGGCTTGAAAGGATAAAATATTTACTCTTGCTTCTTGGAAATCCCCAGAATAGTTTCAAATCAATCCACATTGCCGGAACCAGCGGCAAAGGCTCGACGGCGTTCTACCTTGCAAGACTTTTAGCTAGTTCACAGTTCAAAGTGCAAAGTTCAAAGTCGAAAAAGTCCGTGAACCGTCAACAGACAACCGATAACCTTAAGATCGGGCTTCATATTTCACCTCATTTAGTTGATATTCGCGAACGGATGCAGATATTTAAGAGTGGAAAGTGGAGAGTGGAAAGTGGAAAGTCGGATGAGAAATTGATGACGATGAATAGATTTATCAGATTGTTTAATGAAATTAAACCTGTTGTTGAGAAGATAAAAGAAGAGAAACCCAAATTAACGCCAAGCTATTTTGAGATATTGGTTGCGGCTTCCTTTTTATATTTTGCGAAGGAAAAAGTCGACTGGGCAGTTGTCGAAGTAGGGCTTGGTGGCAGGCTGGATGCGACTAATGTTTTGAGTCCAAAGTTGTCAGTGATCACCAATGTGGGGTTGGATCACACTGATATTTTGGGGACTAAAGTCGAAACAATAGCAAAGGAGAAAGCGGGGATTATCAAATCTGGTGTCCCGGTTGTCACTGGATGTCCTTCGGCAAGCTCAGGATCTTCGACTCTTCGATTTCCCTCAGAGTTTCCGACAAACGGGAAGGCGCTGAAAGTTATCGAAAAAGTAGCAAAAGAGAAAAAAGCCAAGTTGATCAAAGTTAATACCCAATTAGGGGTCAGACCCCTAAAAGTTGATGCCTTTGGAGTTGTTGCGAAATATATTGATATATTTAGATATAATGTTGATAGCTTTACAACATCAAATAAACTACTTGCGCTTGCGGCTGTTAGAACTCTTGGAATTCCTCTTAAGAAAAATCAGATAATTAAAGCTTTTGGTTCAACTTTCCCGGGAAGATTTGAAGAAATCCAAAAAGATGTAATTCTAGACGGGGCGCATAATGCTGACAAAGTTCGATCTTTGATCGAATTTGTCAGAAACTCGAACCCCGAAACTCGAAACTCGAAACAAATACAAAAATCCAAAATCCAAAATCCAAAATCTATCATCTTGGTTATTACTTTTAAAAAAGGTAAGGATTGGAAAAAAATGGTTGATCTTCTAATTAAGAATCTGCCGGTTTCAAAAGTCATCGCCACGAAGTTTTATGCAGTAACCGATATGGGGAGATATGCAGCAGTTGAGCCGAAAGAAATAGCGGATTATGTATCAAGTATCAAGTATAAAGTATTAAGTATAAAAACTTTTGAAAATTCTCACGAGGCAGTGTTTGAAGCTTTACAGTCAACCGTTAACCGTGAACCGTCAACTATTCTTATCACCGGCTCGCTGTATTTGGTTGGGGAGGCAAGGACGATGTGGAAGTTGCCGGAGTATTAACTATGAGTAGTCTTTACGGTTTGAAGGAAATTTAGTTTATGAAGATTATGTTTGTTTAGTCTTTAAATAAGGAGCAAGTACCGATGTATACAAATAGAGCATTTCTCTTGCAGCTTTGGTATTTTCTCTCCCTACTTCTCTGATTGCTTCTTTAATCGACTGGGAATTATTTCTGAATTGATCCCAATTTTGAACATAAAATTTTAAGTCTTCCTTGGTACTTTTTCTCCTGGATAATCCAGAGCAAACACGTAAATAGTTATGCCAATCTTGCCACTTGTTGGTTCTATTTGCTTTGTAATGCGTGCCGAATAAATATGCAAGTAATAAATAATCAGATTCTGTTTCTAGAAAGTCAGCCCTGTACGGATTATCAAGCTCTTCTTTGGTCAGCCAATACTTTTCTGGATTTTTCTCCATAGCTTGAGCGATTTTTCTAACTTTTTCCGCAGGTACTTCTACGCCGTGCAGAGTATTAGGCCCGTAATCTTGGTGGCCCATCATGTCGTTCGCTTCGTATATGTTAAGAGAATAATCTCTAGCAAGTTGCTTCATTCTAGTCATTCTAGTTTGATGCAATGGAGAAGCTTGAGGAATTCCTAATCCTATTAAGTATACTTGCTGAGACTTGGAAAAGATTATCGCAGAGAATGGTTTTTCGCGCCATTTTCGGATTTCTGATTTCTTACCATCAAGCTTTTCTGTTTCAAAGTCTACACAGAAGGGTCCACGGCGAGGATGAGATAACCGGGCTATGAATGCATCATCGGGTGTATAAAGTGTTTGTTCGGGTATTTTCTGGTTTCTAATTTCTAATTTTCCACCAGAATCTTCATACTCGAAGGTGATACCTACCAGCGGGAGTCTAATAAGAGGTGCTTCTACTCCGTACTCTTTTAGGTTGCCCTCGGTGAGTAAAATATCGATGGTTACGTCATCTGGTGTTTTACCAATCAAGATACCTTGACGGTCCAACCTTCGATGAATTTGGGATCTTTTTTTGTCAAATTCATATTTAGTTTCAGAGTGGGTACCAATACTTTCAAGCTCACGAAGTCGTTGAGTTAGCCTGTTGTAAGCTTCTAAAAGACCTTGGTATGTTTCTTGAGTCGTTTCTGGTCTAAGTGAGATTTCTGGATCTTGGTTAACTTGTTCTGGGCTTTTATCCATTACAACAATATTTT
>MFBN01000031.1:0-5772 GCA_001776425.1 Candidatus Curtissbacteria bacterium RIFCSPLOWO2_01_FULL_37_9 | reverse complement strand
GTTGCGGACGATTTGGCACTTGCCCACCTTCACGTTCAACCTTCACTAAAGTTACGGTTGATCCTCCGAAGCCTTCGGCGAAGGAGGAAAAGTTTCGGCGGGCGAGCCGGAGTTTTGAAATAGCTGATTGACATATACACACCTTTTCCATAAAATATACACATGTTAACCAAAAGAACGAACATTCTATTTGATGAAAATCTGTGGAAGACTTTAACTGCGGAAGCTGGTAAGCGTAAAACTTCTGTTGGTAAGTTGGTAAGAGAAGCGGTGGCGAAGATGTATTTGCAAGACGAAGAATTGGAAGAGCGAAGAAAAGCTTTTGCGCATATTTTAAAGATTAGAAAAGTTAGTAAAAATCGTATTGATTATAAAGCTCTCATTAATTATGGCCGCAAGTATTAAAAGCTTCGTTGTTGATGCATCTTTTGTTCTCTCCTCGCTTTTACCGGATGAAAAATCTCCCGAAACCGATAAATTATTGAGAAAATACGTTACGGGGGAGATTAACTTGCTCTCAACTAGTGTTTTTGAATTGGAGGTATTTAACGGTCTAAGATCCGCAATTTTGCAAAAGCGTGTATTAGAAGGCGATGCGACGACGATAGCAGAAAAATTCCTAAAACTTAGAATTTCCTGCGAGAATATAGATTCCTACGAAGCATTCTTGATTGCCAAAAAGGAAAACTTGAGTGTTTACGACGCTTCTTATGTCTTTTTAGCAAGGTCGAAAAGAGTTCCCCTTTTAACTTTAGACAGCAGGTTGGAAAAACTTGCAGGATAATTTTTTAAAATCATACGTTGATAATGGTACTCTGGGGTTCTTTCTTTACAGGCATTAAGGGTAAGTGGAGAGCTCAGTTATAATAGAAGTATAAATGAATTTATGAAAGTTCAAGAATATCTGTTGCAATCAGCTGGTGGAGAAGGAAAAGAGTCCTTGCCGTCAGGTGGATTAAAGTTAGGTACCAGTGTTGGAGAATTGCCCGTGTGGCAGTGCCCGATGTACTTTTCTGAATTAATTACCCAAAATAGAGATGTTTTTCAAGAGGCTAAGACTGAAGCCAGTTTTATCTATCCTATAAATTTGAGTATAGGAAGCGCCGAAGCCCGAGCTAAGCTTGGGGAGGGTATTAAACTCTCCAATGAAGTTTATGCTCCTTATTTACCCTATTTTTCCGTTATTGGGCAAATAGAAAGAGTTGAGACAAGAGAAGACGGATGGGTTTATCTTCATTTTTCTTTGGGACGTAAAGATTTCCCTGTGGCCATTTCAGCTCCGGGGTTAGATGAAAATCCTGATAGGACTGAATATGAAGTACAAACGGCTAACTATTCATTATCTGAATATGAAAATAACGAATACTTAAAAAAAACCTATCCAAAAGGTTATTCATACTTTAATATTCAAGAGACGAACTATTTCAGGTCGCATACATCAAAATATACCTCAAGCGGTAAATCTACTGAACTTAAATCAGAAGACCTTAATGAATTAGATGGTAAAGTGGTAGTCCTAGGGCCGGATCCTAAAAGAGATTATGCATTTTGCGATTTTGACTTTCAGGTGGGACCTTATACATGGCCGTCTGCGTGGTATACAAAAGACGGTGTTCCAATCGCGCACGCCATTCTTGTTCAACAATAAAATAGTTTGCTTGGCTGAAACTCTTGGACAATGTAAACATAGAATATCCATTGGGTGTAAATGTTGTGGTTCCCGGCTCGCTGTATTTGGTAGGGGAAGTAAGGACAGTGTTGTATTTGTCTGAGTTTTAATTTGGATAGCCAAAGTATATGATTTTTTTTATATTATAGTTTACAATATTTATGGTGCCAGAAGTTGTAGATCCAGTAATACAGTCTGAATCCCCAAAAATAGTTCAGGAGATTTACAGGGGGAGTCTTTCGGAACCAGAGAGTCAACGAATATTAGAACTTAGAAATTACTATGCAGGGGAAGGTGATATTGTTGTTTACAATGATATTCAGAGGCTGAGGCAAGAGGTTGGGACAATAGAGGGTTGGAAACAAACTAAGGAAAAAGCGAGGGAAGAATTAAAGCAAGTTCCTGGGGACATTTTAGAGAAACTTCTGGAAAGATTTTCTCCTCTTATTAAAAATCTACCGGCAGGTCATAGCAGAGGCCACTTTTTGAGGGATACTGCTTACCTTACTGCTATTTTTCAAGACAATGAGATTTCTGAACACGATTCTGTTGAGGTATTTGTGGGTATGGTTGGCGGAATGTACCACGATATTGGAAATTCTGTGGCGGATCGGTACGATGAAGCAAAAAGATTTTCCGGGCATGCCGAAATTGGTTCAGATATATTCGGAAGGACGGCAACAGGGCTTTTAGGGGAGAATTTGATCAAGATGTCAAAGCTCGTTATTGCTGGCCATACACATTATTTAAGAGATAGAATTATGACCAAAGGTGAACAGACTAGATCATTAAAACCTTATGATGATGAAGTTGTGCAGGGTGAGCGTATTGCTTACTGGTGGACAAGACAATCGGACAGAATGGATGCCCAAGGGCCGATAATGGACGTTAGGCACATTTTGACTAAAGCTGAACCTACGGAAGATTTTGACGGGAGGGAATTCCACAAAGTTTGGGAATCATCGGGCGACGACTTTAAACATCAGTTTAGTACGGTTTTACGAACTGCAGAAAAGAGAGTCCAATTGGAATCGCCAGAGAGCACCCAAAATGTCTTGGAGCATTTAACGATGTTTGCAAGGTCTAACTTTAATTCTGCGTTGCCTTACGCAAAGTATGACAATCCTTTGTATTCGAATTTAATTACTGCGGCTGCAGAAGAGCAGGCAGAATTTGTTCAGGATGCTCTTTCGCAAAACATCAACTTAACTCCCGAAAAAAGAGAAGAAGCGTTTGAAGCATTTTTTAAGCTTAGTAATATGCTCGAACCTGCCAAAAATACGCCTGCAACAATAGGGCTATTAAGAGATAAATTTAAACTCCTTTCAGAAGAAGATCAAAGTAAATGGGCACACGCATTTAAAGGATTAGTTGAAAGGCTTTATCCCAGAATGCATTTGCGAATTAGCAAGGTTCTCGAAAACAAGACGAGACAAGTGAGTGACCAAGATGAAGAGGCTAAAAATAGGGTTCAGGGCATAATCGATAACCATCTTCATCCTTTGGCCTTAGAGATTTGGGAAACCTTTTCTCCATCAAAGATTTTTTAGATTCAAGAAGTTCTAATCTGCTCGCTGTATTTTCGAGCTTGTCGAGAAAACAAGCTCTCTTATTTTATGGGGAAATACGGACGATTTGGCATTTGACTTTTAGAGCTTGACAAGTTGGAGCTTAAGACCTATAATCCGTAAATATGACACTAGAGCGGGAGGGTCAATCAAAAAAACCTGATCTCAAAAACGTATCTGAAATCGATGATCAAGTTTCGCGCGGCTGGAAAGTTGAGTTAAATGGCGAGGTTGTTGATGAAGTTTCCTCTATAAGGTTAATCCAAGAAAGAATGGGTGTCTATGCCGAATATGGGAAGACCCCAGGCGGCTGGGACGGTTTAGCCTTGGAAGAAGTTGGGGGGGGCGGTTCAGTTACGGTGCCGTATCTGAATATAGATGACGAGATCTATATAGGAGTAGTTGAGGAAAACAGACCAAATGCGGGCGGAATGGTTTTAAATGTACCCCGCGGTTTTATGGATCCCGGTGAAACTCACTTTCAAACGGCCAAAAGAGAACTTACCGAAGAAACAGGCTATGAACCAGTTGAGAAGCGAATTCAGTCCCTTGAAGGAGATCCGATGAACCCTAACAGCACCTATTTCGTAACAAAGGGTGATGGGGGAGTGAGGGTCTACAAAGTTGAAATTAGGGAAGATGAAGTCATGACAGTCGTGCATGATGCCGATAAGCCTGAAGGTCGCGTTTATGCTTTTAACCCAGAGGTTTTAAATGCAGAATCAAAAATGGGAGAAAAAGTAATGAAGTCTCGGTTTATTCACTGGAGCAAGGTAATAAAGCTTAATGATATGTTTACGGTAGCCGCAGTTGGTAGGTTGCTTGCGCAAGGAGAAAAAGCTTCGTAACATCTTCTTAAAAGAAAGTTAGTTAAGTTTCTTGTTTAGTCAAATCGCCCTTTTCGGCATATTCCACCATTTTTTTGCCTTCTTTTCGCAAAATCTGCAAAAGTTTGGCGGCATGTCTGTGAATTTGATCTTTTTCAGTTTCAATATTTGGGTCGGCGCCAAAATATGTTAAATCGAGCTCAGCCCAGGCTGGTTGCTGATTAATCAAATTAGGGGCTTTTGCCTGGCGTCTGATTCTTAAAAGATGGTAAAGGTGGCTGACGGCGGCAATTTTGTGTTTTTTGTCAACGACTTGTTGAAGAAGATCAGCAGGAAATTCTTCGAATTGGGTCTTGGTGTTTGCATCCTGCGGTGTTGGGTCAAATTCGGGAGAAATTTCGGAAATTATGATGTTGTCCCGGGGAAGCGCAATTTTACCGTTTGCGATTGCTTCTCTTAATACATGGTTTTGTCTGCCTGTTCCATTATATAAAAATATCGGGCCGGCATTTTTGATATTATCTTCTGTGACTTCTTCTTCCGGTTTTTTTAAGCGAAGCGCAGTGATTTCTCTAACAAGCCTGATGCCTCTTTCTATCCTTTGACGATCTTCTTTCCTGAATAACTCAGTATAATCCGTAATTGGATAGGCGTGGGGAGACGGATGAAGTTGTTCATCATAAGTAGAATGGCCGGAAAATACCCAGACCATGTCTATATCAACAGTTGGAGTTGGGTTTTCGAATTCTCTGAATTCTTTGACTAGCTCTCTTCGTGATTTGAATACTTCTTGGTTCTCAGTCATCAATTAATATTCTACAATAGAAGAGGATTATGAAACTGCTTTCGGAGATTGACGTTTCCCAAAAAAGAGTTTTTTTGCGGGCAGATTTGGATGTTCCGATTGAAGAGTTCGCAGTTGACCCGTCAAAGACGAGGCTCGCCTCTGGCGGCAGTTCACAGTTCACAGAAGCAACAAGGCTGCAGAATTTAAGACCTACGGTTGATTATCTGTTTGAAAACGGTGCCGATAAAGTTATCATCGGAGGTCATTTAGATAGACCCAAAGGGTTTGATCCTGCACTTTCAACAAAACAGCTACTGGAGCCGCTGGAGAGGATTTTGGGACAGGAAATTGTATTCAGTTCACAGTTAAAGAGTTCCGTGAACCGTGAACCGACAACCGATAACCACATTGTTCTTCTCGAAAACCTACGATTTTGGCCGGGAGAGGTGAAAAATGACCAGACTTTTGCTCAACAATTAGCTAAACTTGCGGATGTTTATATTAATGAAGCGTTTGGAAATTGTCACAGGAGTCATTCTTCGATGGTTGCATTGCCTGCACTTCTGCCGCATGCGGCGGGGCTTCATTTAGAAAAAGAAATTGAGGAGTTAACAGGAATCCTCAAAGACCCCAAAAAACCATTTGTGGCAATTGTCGGCGGTGCCAAGATCGAAACAAAACTGCCTTTGGTTGAAAATTTGGCAAAAATTGCTGATTTAGTATTGGTTGGCGGAGAACTGCCAATTGAAATCCGTCAGAAAAATATGAAGCTTAAGGAAAATGTTCTGGTTGCTCAACTGACAGAAGACGGAAAAGATATTAATCAGGAATCAATTGATGCGTTTATCCAAAAAATAAAAACAGCCCAAACAATTGTCTGGAACGGCCCATTGGGACTGTTTGAAGAAGGATATAAAAAAG
>MFBN01000030.1:5735-7638 GCA_001776425.1 Candidatus Curtissbacteria bacterium RIFCSPLOWO2_01_FULL_37_9 | reverse complement strand
AATTGCCTTCTTCAATTCAGCAAGAGAAAAATCAGGAAAATATAGTTTTGAGAAAAAAAGTTCAGTATAAACAGTCTGCCAAGGCATAATACCGGAAGTCCTTTTTTCCCCTGAAGTCCTAATTAAAAGATCCGGGTCCGGCAAACCGGCTGTTTCCAAACTTTCAGAAACCATTGTTTCGTTAATACTGGCAGGGTTAACTTTTCTTTTTAATAATTTTTTGAAAGCGCGGACTATTTCATCACGCCCGCCGTAATCAATACAAATATTAAGTATATACTTGCTGTTTTTGGCGGTTGCGGCTTCTAATTTTTCCAGAATTTTTTTAAGATATGCCGGCACACGGTCACGTCTGCCTAACCACTTAAAACGGACTCCGTCTTTAATAAGATCCTTCAGGTGATTTCTAAAAAAAAAGCTGTAAAGCTTCATTAAATATTTAACTTCAAAATTTGACCGGTTCCAATTTTCGGTAGAAAATCCCCAGATCGTCAAAATTTTTATGCCAAGATTACGCGAACCGTTAACAACTTTTAAAGCTGTATCCAATCCCTTTTTATGACCTTCAATCGGGGCAAATCCGTGTTTTTTAGCCCAACGTCTGTTGCCGTCGGGGATAATCACTACATGCTTGGGAATTCGTGATTTTTCCATTAATATGTTAATGCCAAGAATATCAAAATATTATACTTCTTTCAACTTAAACGCTATAGTTATTTAATATTCACGCGTAATAACAAAATCAGCGCAACTTAACATAATTTCCCGAATTTTTTTATCATGCGTAATATTATTAATCTGTTTCTTAGCTATTATACCAAGTGATTTTATCTGATTTTCGCACCAATTTTTCGCTTTGGAAGATTCCATTATTCTCTGGACTGTTTTTAAATCTTCTTTATTTGATTTTTCCGAACCCCATATCTTATTGATAAATAACAAATCCTTACCTTTTGCCAGCTTTAGTGTTTTATAAAAAAGAAGAGTATTTTTGCCTTCGCGCATATCGGATAATGTTGATTTTCCCAGTTTTTTTTCATCGCCAAATACTCCTAAAATATCGTCCTTAAGCTGGAATGCTTTTCCAAGCGCCATTCCATATCTTTCGATTGCCCGAATCTGTGATTTTGACACCTGAGCTAAAATTGCTCCGATTGTTAAAGGCCCGACAAAACTATATCTGGCGGTTTTTAATTCTGCAACTTTCCATATATCATCCAGATTTGGCCTTTTAAATGAATATTGAATGTCCAATGCCTGGCCGTAAATAGTTTCAATAATAATATCATTTAGAACGTTTTGACTCTTGTACTTAATTTGCTCTTTTAGATTTAATTGATTGAATAATTTAATAGCCTCAACATAAGCTAAATCGCCGATTACAATCGCCTGGCTAACACCATAATGCTGCCCGTAATCGTTGGCATATTTACGATGTATGGTTGCTCTGCCTCGTCTTATTGGGGATTTATCTATAATGTCATCATGAATAAGAAAATAATTATGGATTAATTCATAAGCAAGACAAATCGGTAAAATATTTTCTAATTGCCGCTTATCCATTTTTTTAATTCCCAGACCTATCAAATATCCAAGATAAACAAAAAAAGGTCTTATTGATTTACCGCCTTTTGAGAATTCTTCAAGATCTTTGTAAAAATCCGAGATCAGTTTTGGATATTTTTTAACAAAGTTTTTTTTCTGGGAAAAAAATTTCTTAGAAAATTTTGAACAATCAACAATAAACTTTTCTAACTCTATTAAAAACGGGCTGGGTTTTTTAGAGCTTAAAATTTTAACAGCTTCCCGGGCCCAAGGGGTGTATTTTAGGGGATTTTTGTCAATATCATTGGCGAAATTTTTATAATCTGCCCATTTTGAATCATAAACTTCATTTTTATTC
>MFBN01000030.1:0-5724 GCA_001776425.1 Candidatus Curtissbacteria bacterium RIFCSPLOWO2_01_FULL_37_9 | reverse complement strand
ACGGGCAAAATAATTAAAAGCACCTATTTTAACAATTGGAACATGGCCAATTCCCATTTCTTTTTTTAAGGCTCTATCCGATGCCTCCTGATATGTTTCATTTATCCCTTTTATTCTTAGCGTATGAGATATTGCAGTCAAATCCCAATATCCGTCAAAAAGACGGTGTTTGCGCCTTTGCAATAACACACGGTTATGATTGTTAAATAACAGAGTAACAAAAGCCCGATGGTGTTTACCTTTTCCATGATGAGATAAATCAAGCGGAGCATAGCCCAAAATCTTATCATTTTTATCAACAATAATTACTGTACTCATTTTAGAATCTAACTGAAACGGGCTTTCAATCTATCTATACTTTCTTGCGGGAGAATAAAAGTCAAATCTCTTTCTTCAACCGCTTGTTGCTGATAGACAACCGGAACATTGGGAGCTATGGTTTTAACCTTATTGATGACTGGCTTCAAAAACTTATCTAAAACAGATGCCCCGGAAGTAAATCCAACCCTTTTGGAATTAGCTAACCAGTTTAGATTCAGCTGTTTGGGATAATCTAATTTTGCAGAATTAATTCCGGCTCTCTCACCCATACGCCTCAACATTTCCGAATTGTGACTTTGCTGGGAGCCTACAACGATAAGCATGTCTATTCCGCTATCTATCAGTCCCTTAACAGCGGCCTGTCTATTAAAAGTTGCATAACATATTCCTAACTTATCAGGAATATAAATGTCCGGAAATTTAGCTCTTAGGGCTTCTTCTATCTCGTCTGTTTCGGAAGTCATAAGGGTCGTCTGGGAATAAACTATATAATCAACACCCGTGCCGATTTTTAAGCATTGTACGTCTGTCTGGCTTTCAATTAAAGTAATATTTTCTTCCTGCACTTCTTCCATTACTCCAATTGTTTCGGGATGACCCTTTTTCCCTATATAGATAACGTGTTTACCTTCCTTTTCCGCTTTTTTTACCAAATTGTGAACACGGGTGACTAACTGGCAAGAAGTATCTATTACCAAATAGTTACGTTCTTCTGCGATTTTCCGAAATCTCGGAGGTACTCCATGGGCAGAAAATAAAACGATTGACCCGTCCGGAACTTTACTCCAATCATTATCCATAACTACCAATCCTCTTTCTTGAAACTCCTTCAAAATCGGGTCATTATGAACAATTGACCAGTTTGTGAAGACATCCTCTCTGCCACCGACAATATTAAGAACCTGATCAACTGTCCCAATTGCCATATTCACTCCACCACAGGGCCCACGATTACCGGCAACAATAATTTTTTCAACAGTAAACTGTGAATTCTCTTTAGACGCTGAATTTTCTGGAGACATTCCTTATGAAGCGAAATTATATCATGTCTTAGCTTAAGATTCATGGAAATTGCAACTATAGGACTAAAGTTGTATAATCCACAAAAATTATGGCCGAGCGCGAAAAACCAGAAGCGAGCCGTTCAAAAGAAAAACCATTATACGGCATATTATTATTTTTGACTGATGAATCCGGATACTTTCTGGCTTTAACCAATCTCAAAACTGACAGAAGAACTCGAAAGGTCCCCGGTCAACTTACTGCTCCAGCGGAAAGAAGAGAACCAAATGAAAGCTTCTTGAACGATATGATTCCCCGGACAATTAGGGAAGAGGTTGGAGTTATTAAAGACGATACAAGTAGAGCACATTTTCGTGGAATAATTATTTTTACAACAGAATCGGAACAAATCGTTCTTGTTGGTTATGAAAAGCAAGTTAAAAGAGAATCTGTTCGTTTTGAACCCGAAGACACGCAAGAAGTTGGTGATCCTCAATGGATACTTCTAGAAAACGTAGGGAATCAAACAATCCAGATTGGTTCTTATCGAATTTCACTTTTTAGGGACCCAATTCCTGAATTTGTTAATAATATCCTTAAAGTAAGGCATGGCCAAAAATTCCCTATAGTCAAAAAAGTAGAATCCAGTATCCCTCTTGAAATCTTCGATTTCATTGAAAAACAAATCTAGTTCCTTTAATCTTCCCCAGAAGCGCATTCTCTACAACTGAACTTACCAAACCATTAACAATTGCTACGTCCGTATTTTCTAGTCCTCTTTTAATTGCGAGCAGCTTACCTTTCATTTCTCCTGTCACGTCAATTCTATTTTTAGTTTGCTGAGTCTTAATCCGCGCAAGACTGTTTCCATTGATAACTTTAATAAGTTTCGCGTCACCATAAATTTTAGGATTCTTATCAAAAACTCCCTCAACATCCGAGATAAAAAGTACATTATCAGCTTTGAATTTTTTTGCCAAATAGGCAACAATTTTATCTCCGGAAAGGATAGAAAAACCCTTTTTTATATCAAATACAACATCTCCCCAAAGTATAGGAGTAATGTCATAATCCAAAAGATAGCTGATCTGCTTTGTATCGAAATGGACAATTTTATCTTTGGAAGTTAAAACGATGTCGGCAGGCTGAACTAAACAACACTGTACCTTTTCGGAAAAATACTTAAATACTTCACTTGTCAATAAGTTTAAAGATTGTTTCGTCTTAACAAAACCCTCAATACTTTTGTTGTTAAGAAAGCCCTCATTCAGCCGATATTGCTTGGCAATTGGGTGACCAAATGATCCTGCGCCGTGGACAATAATTAGCTTGAATTTCTTTTTATTTTTAGCTGTAGCAATTTCGCCAGCTAATCTTTTTAAGACAGACTTACGAAGAAGCCCTTTTTTATTTTTGTCAGTAATTACACTGCCACCAAGCTTAATAATAGTAAGTTCATACTCGTACATAAGGAATAAGATTATAACAAAATTTAATCACTTTCACCTTGAAACCGAGAATCAATTATGTTAAATTTCAGCCGCTTGGATGTCAACCGAATTTAACAGACCCAATCTAGTTGAGAATAAAGCCACGCATCCACTCTACTGGATAACAGAGCAAGAACTAAATCTAGAAAATCTTCGAAGAGGCTATATAAAAAAGGCCTCAGAATCCTTACCTTCATTATTTAACGATTTTGTTTCTAAAGAATCAAGACTTGACCCATTTGTTGCCAAGATATTCGAAGATTACTTAAGAATGCTATCCGGAGGCAGAAAAATTAGAGGTTTATTGGCCGCAGTCTCCTTCTCAATTTCTGATGGTGAACCTCATTTTAGAGAAGAAATTATTCGTAGTTCCTTAGCTTATGAAATGATCCACAATGCATTCCTAATTCATGATGACATTGAAGATAATAGTCCTACCAGGAGAGACCAGGATACTTTACATGTCGCCTACCAAAAGCTTGCAGATAAACTCGGTTCCCAAGACACCCAAAATCTCGGCAAAGCACTGGCTTTAAATGCCGGCGACAAAGGACCAGCTATCGCTTTCCTGATAATTCTTCGTAGTAATTTGCCAGATGATCGAAAATTAGCATCAATTACCCATCTATCTGAAGTAATCTCTGACACTGTCTCTGGCCAAGCTATTGACCTTTCCCATATGTCACTTGATCAGTTGACAAGAAGAAAAGTCTATCAAATTGATGTCTTTAAAACTGCCAAATACACTTTTGCTGGACCCCTAAAACTGGGCTCAATCTTGGCAGGTGCATCAGAAAGAGAACAACAATTATATGTTAAATTTGGATTGCCTTTGGGTATTGCTTTCCAAATTTATGATGATATTGCTGGTGTTTTTGGAAATCCAGAAGAACTTGGAAAACCCACTGATTCTGATTTAAAAGAAGCCAAAAAAACTTTATTATTCTGGTACGCGTTTAACACAGGCTCTAGGCAACAAAGAACAATTCTCCAACACAGCTGGGGAAATCAATCTCTAACAGAAGAAAACCTAAACCAAGTCAGAGAAATTCTTTTATCCACTGGCTCTGTCGATTATTCATTTAATGTAGCCAAAGCCTTAGTTTATCAGGCTAAGAAATTTATCCCAAAGATTACTGACAATGCTGAAACAAGACAAGTATTAGAACAAATAGCTGATTTTTCAATTACAAACTACGTGTCAATTAAAAACTTGTCCCACTCAACTGCTAACCATTTTGGCTAATGTTTTAGCATTTTCTACTGCAAAACCAGCCACGTCATTGTTAAAATATGCATAAACATCAATACCATTTTCCAACCATTTTTTGATTTTTTTGGGTCCAAATCTTAAGCTCATTATCTCTATATTTAGAAACATAACTGCCGCCTTCACCATTGAAACGAATATAGGCAAAATCAACGGAATTACCTCTTCACTTGGCCAATGGCCACCCTACTCGGCGATCACTAAAACAGCATCGTGTTTTTTAAGAATTTTATAGATCAGATCAGCAGACCAAGAAGGATTCTTAACTACAGAACAGCGCAGGAAGTATACTTAGAGTTACAAGTCAGGGGTTGCAGTATCAACTAGATTACGAGGGCTGTTCATAAGTTCGATGGCTATAAACTATTTCAGTAAATGGATGAATTAATCGATATTGTCGACAAAAACGGCAGAATTAGATTCCAAACAACAATAAAAGAAGCTTGCCAAAAAGGCTTACTTCACAAAGCGGTAAATATAATCATAGTAAACACAAAGGGTGAAATTTACCTACAAAAAAGAAGTAGAGGAAAACCAGCATACCCGCTTCACTGGGATATCAGCGCCTCAGAACACTTAAAAAGCGGAGAAAACTTTAAGCAGGCTGCGCATAGAGGCTTAATGGAAGAACTTTCGATAAAAACTAAACTTAAAAGACTCAGAGAAAAACACATCCAGACTAGCGAGTTTATTAAAAAAGGCGAAAAAATAATCGAAAATGAACTGGTAGAACTTTACAGTGGAATTTATAACAGAAAAATAAAAATCAATAAAGAAGAAGTTGAACAAGGCAAATTCACTTCTCTAAATAACCTAAAATCTCGAGTGGGATCTAAAGCAATAAAATTG
This sequence comes from Candidatus Curtissbacteria bacterium RIFCSPLOWO2_01_FULL_37_9, assembly GCA_001776425.1. GTDB lineage: Bacteria > Patescibacteriota > Microgenomatia > Curtissbacterales > GWA2-41-24 > MFBN01. The sequence goes on along the minus strand of MFBN01000030.1, from coordinate 792 downwards.
ACTCCCTGGGCAAAGGATGAACTTAGTTTTCTTTTAAATAACCTCAAACTCTTCAAAATCTTCTAAATTTTTCTTCCACTCGACCTCGACTTTTTCGACTTTGGAAAAAGGAGGGCCTTTTTTGCACCACTTGATGAAAGCATCTACCTTTGTTTTAGGACCTTGGGCAATCGCTTCAACCGAACCATCTTTCCTGTTTCTTATCAAGCCTACAACACCCAATTCACCGGCTTTGGACTTGGCCGATCTTCTGAAAAAAACTCCCTGAACATTTCCTTCAATATAAAGATGCGCACGAACATCCATAAATAAATACCAATATTTACAAATACTACCAATATCAAATCAATTTAAAATAATTAAATAATTCAATTTTTATTTTTAGTCTTGATAACGATACTCGAAACTATTTTTACTATTTCTTTGCCTTCTTGCAAAAGGTCCACAAGACTTGATTTAAATTCTGGATTCGTGTCGCCAATCACAGACAACCAGTAATAAGTCTCCTTGCCTTCCTTTCTAACAATTACATAATTGTGAATAAAATCCTTTCTGGTTAACGAACCGTCTGCTTCCTGATCATTCGCCCCCATAGAAGTCGCCGATCTAGTTATTTGGTCGATTAATATTAAATTTTGCCTCGTTTTTGGCAAATTTTTTGTCAAATTGAGAACACTGATAACAAATTTATATATCCTGTCGTGGATATCGATATTCTTTATTTTTTGATTGCTAATTGATTGGTATTTATTTGTAGTATTTGGCATTGGTAATTATTTCCAAAGGCTTTTG
>MFBN01000029.1:5905-8494 GCA_001776425.1 Candidatus Curtissbacteria bacterium RIFCSPLOWO2_01_FULL_37_9 | reverse complement strand
ACACCGGCCCCGCCAAACACGCCGATCTTGCCCCCTTTTACAAACGGGGCGATCAAATCAATTACCTTAACTCCGGTTTCTAATATTTCCTGCTTGGTTTCCTGCTCTGTTATGTCCGGAGCAGGGCGGTGAATTGGATATTGTTTTTTTGTCTTGACTTCTCCTTTTAAATCAATTGTTTCTCCGATCACATTAAAAATTCTGCCCAAAGTTTCCGTTCCGACCGGCACACTGATAGGGGAATTAGTATTTAACACTTGCATACCCCGTTTAAGTCCGTCGGTAGCACCAAGTGAAACAGCTCGTACTATATTTTCGCCAAGGTGCTGTTGGACTTCCAAAATTAGCCTTTCAGATTGTTTGGCTGATAAGCTTGTGGCACGTTTGATTTCCAAAGCAGTGTAAATTTCCGGCAATTTTCCTTTTGCGAATTCGACATCTACGACCGGACCGATGACCTGAACGATATGGCCAAATTGACTATTTAATTTATTGGGTTTTGAAGTTTTTGTTTTATCCGGCATAAATTAAATTTTAATTAATATAATATGTTTTTACTCCAGCGCTTTTTGTGCAGTTATAATATCCAACAATTCTGTTGTGATTGATTCCTGCCTTGCTTGATTATAAGTTAAGGTTAGATCTTCGATTAAATCTCCGGCCGCATCTGTGGCGTTTTTCATTGCAACCATTCGGGCCGAATGTTCGGAAGCTTTGGCTTCCAAAAGCACTTGATAGATTTGGGTCAAAACAAAATGGGGAAGAATCTCTTTTAGAATATCGCCGGCAGTGGGTTCAAAAAGAAGGTCGGCTGGTTGTTGTTCATTGGTTGTCGGTAATTGATCGCTGGTTTTAAGCTCAATAGGCAAAAGCTGGATTTGGGTGGGAATTTGTTTGATTGTTGAGAGGAAATGGGGATAGATAAGACTGACTTTTGACACCTTAGCGCTGGTGTAAGCATCAATAGCCATTTTAGTTAAGATTCTTGCAAGATCCAAAGGTTCTTTTTCCTCAGAATCAAAACTGGCAATTATTTGACCATTAGTTTTGGCCGCGAAAGTGGTTGCCTTTTTACCGACAGTAATGTAATGGACATTTTTTAGATCGGATTTTAGAATTTCACGGAAAAGGTTGATATTCAAACCGCCTGCCAGCCCGCGGTCGGAAGTAATCAGAATATAGATCTGGGTTTGTGAATCATTAGGTGAAAGCAAAGTATCCGAAAGCTCTATTTTTGCTTCAACTTCGGCGATGATATCATTTAGCGTCATTGAATATGGTCTGGAAGCTAAGGTTTGCTGTTGAGCTTTTCTCATTTTGGCTCCGGCAACCAGTTCCATGGCATGGGTAACCTTTTGAGTATTATGAATTGATTTTATTCGTTTTTTGATCTCTCTGATTTGAGCCATAAGTTAGAGTCTAGTTAATTAGCGTTTAGTTTTCCTTTTTAATTTGGTTTTTAGTCTGGTTTTTGGTCCTGCACTCTTAATTGTTTTTGTTTTTTCCTGGCTCCCTGATGATTCAACTACCCGACTTCCCGACATAAACATTTTCTCCAGTTCTTTTTGGGTAAAATCATCAATTTCCCCTTTAGAGTTAAGGTGGTCTTTTAGTTTTTTATTTGTTGCCAGAAGTGTCAGAATTTTTTCCTCGTAAGATTTGATTTCTGAAACCGGAATTTTATCAAAATAACCGCCTATTACTGCCCAGAGTATTACTACTTGGTCTACTGTTTCCATTGGCTGAAGCTGTGGCTGTTTTAGAACTTCCACGATTCTCTTTCCTCTTTCCAATCTTGCTAAAGTAGCCTCATCCAAATCAGAACCAAATTGGGCAAAAGTTGCCAGTTCCCGATACTGCGCAAGATCAAGTCGCAGTGAACCTGCAACTTGCTTCATCATTTTGGTTTGGGCAGCTCCGCCTACACGGGAAACGGAAAGTCCGGGGTTTACAGCAGGTCTTGTGCCGGCATTAAAAAGATCGGCTTCCAGATAAATTTGGCCATCGGTGATTGAAATGATATTTGTAGGAATATATGCGGAAACATCGCCTGCTTGAGTTTCAACAATAGGCAAAGCAGTTAATGATCCTCCGCCGTATTTAGGGTGGATTTTCGCAGCCCTTTCTAACAGGCGTGAATGGAGATAAAAGATGTCTCCGGGATATGCTTCACGGCCAGACGGACGATGCAAAAGCAGCGAAATTTGCCGATATGCCCAAGCGTGTTTGGTTAAATCGTCAAAAATAACCAGTGCATCTTTTCCCTGATCCATAAAGTATTCACCCATTGCGCAGGCAGCATAGGGCGCCAGATACTGCATTGTTGCCGAATCAGAAGCAGAAGCGGCAACTACGATGGTATGTTCCATTGCTTTGTATTTTTCAAGGATTGATACGGCTTGGGCTATTTTTGAAGTTTTCTGGCCTATGGCTACATAAATACAGATTACATTTTTTCCTTTCTGATTGATGATCGTATCCAAAACAATTGCAGTTTTGCCAAGTGCCCGGTCTCCGATTATTAGTTCCCTTTGTCCGCGGCCTATTGGAACCATAGAGTCAATAGCTTTAAGACCAGTTTGAAGGGGA
>MFBN01000029.1:0-5797 GCA_001776425.1 Candidatus Curtissbacteria bacterium RIFCSPLOWO2_01_FULL_37_9 | reverse complement strand
TTACTCCTGGAGCAATTTTTTCTGCCGGATAAAAAGTTTTGGAATTAATTTTACCTTTGCCGTCTAAAGATTGCCCCAAAGCATCTACTACTCTTCCAACTAAATTCTCACCAACCGGCACTTGCAGAATGCGGCCTGTCACCTCGCAGATATCGCCCTCTTTTAACTTTTGCCAATCGCCGAATATGATGACGCCGACACTGTCTTCTTCAAGATTTAATGCCAGTCCGTAAATATCATAGGGGAATTTTACGAGTTCGGAGACTGAGATATCCGAAAGTCCAAAGACCCTGACTACACCGTCGCCAACTTCAACAACCGTACCGATATTTTTTGGTGTCGATGTTAGTTTAACTTTTTCAATTTGTTTTTCTATTTCTTCAATAATCCCCATGTTTATAACTGCTTATTTATTTAGTAATTTAGCGAGTTTTGATTCAAGTGTGGCTTCGTAAACCCAATCACTATGAATAATTTTTGCACCAAAGACTATATTAGGATTAATTTTATATCTTAGTCTCCCTGCTCCCGTCTTTTTTATAAGATAAGTTTCCAGTTTTTTCTGATTCGGAGTTTTTATCGCGGATTCAACTATAATTTCTTCTTTAGCCAGTTTTTGCTCTATTAATCTTTTGTACATTTTAAGAATTTTTACCAGTTGGGCCGGTTTTTGTGAGATTATAAGTTGTAAGATTCTGCTTGTTTTTTTAGGATCGACTAAATCATCCGTTAAACTTTGACGGAAAATATTTTTAGTAAAGCTTATTATTTTCTTTTGGCCTTTCATTGGACTTTTCTTGATATTTCCGAAACTGCTTCGGCAGTTAATTGCTGACGCTGGGTATTTTTAATAGATTTTCCGAGAATTTTTCTGACAACGGTAATTACTAAATTAAGAGTTTGTTTTTCCAATTGTCTTTGCATTTGAATTCTTTGTGCTTCTATTTGCGATTTTGCCTCCAGTTTTGCCGCTTCGATTAATTTTCTGCCTTCGGAAGTCGCTTCATCGGTAATCCTTCGAGCTTCATTTTTCGCATCGTCTATTAAAGATTGGGTATTTGCTCTAGCCTGCTCTATAATCTTCTTTGTTTCTTCTTCAGTCATTTGCAGTTTTTCCTCAATCGTTTTGGCATTTTGGAGGCTTTCTTCAATTCGTTTTTTACGGTCTTCTAAAATTTTTACAATTGGTTTGTAAAAAAATCTTTTTAAAAGATAAAGGATTATCAGAAAGTTAACTATTTGGGCAAGTAGTAGTGTTGGTTGAATGCCAAAACTTTTCAAAATTTCCATGGTTTATGGTCACTAGGTTACTAGGCGACTAGGGTACTAGGCTATTTGTATATCCCAGTATCCAAGTAACCTAGGATCCTAGTTACCCCGTAAATGCTAAAATAAGAGCATAAATGGCGATTGCTTCTGCGAAAGCCATTCCGATTAGCATGGCCGGAAGGACTTTACCTTGGGCATCCGGGTTTCTGCCAATAGCCTCCATTGCCTTAAAGCCTATAAGTCCGATTGCCAAAGCCGGTCCGATTCCTCCAATGGCAATTGCTGCACCTTTGGCTAAAACAATTTCCAAAAAAATTCACCCCCCTTTATAAACCTTAAATAATTGACTTTTTTATGAATTTTAGTTTTCTGTTTCATGTTTTTGGTTATTAGTGGCTGGCTTTCTGCGTTAAGATTACCATAAAAACTAAAGTAAGCATAGCGAAAATTAACGCCTGGACGAATCCGACTAATATCTCGAGAAAATAAAATGGAATGGGAACTATATAAGCAAAAACTTTAGTTGAAGCAGTTGTTAAAAGCACCTCACCGGCAAATATATTGCCATACAGCCTAAATGAAAGTGAAAGAATTTTTGTGAATTCACCCACAATTTCCATCAGTCCCACAAAAAGAAAAATTGGGTTAAGACTGAAGAATTTAGCTAAGTAACCGTCAAGACCCAAATATTTGATAGAAAGGTAGTGGGTTGCAAAAAGGGAAATCAAAGCCAAAGCGAGGGTTGTATTGAGATCTGAATTTATAGATCGAAATATTGGGACAAAGACTTTTTCCCCACCATGCAATTCGCCCGCCTGCATCGCTTGATGCGAAGCATCTGCAGGCAGGAAAAATCCTACTGAACCGATTCCGGGCAGTATGCCTAAATAATTACCAATAATTATAAAAAAGAAAAAAGTAGCGACAATCGGCATAAAAACCTTGGTTTTATCTCCGGCGATTGAGGAAACAAGCTCCTGGAATGCTTCGATTGAAAATTCTGCAATATTCTGTAAACCTTTTGGAACTGCCTCAATTTTCTTGGTAGCCAAAAAAGCAAAGCCTATTAATATTAAAGTAACAACCCAGGTCGTCAGAAATGAATTGGTAATGGGAAGCGGACCCAATTGAAACAATTTTTCTGCTGCCAGTGCGACATGTACTTCTGCCATAAGTCTAATAGAATTATATCAATTATCTAGATTTCTTTAATGCCTTCGAAAGTAACAAATAGTGTATAAACTTTAAGCAGCGGATTTTCTTTAATAAGAAAGTCTTTTAATTTATATGCATTTTTTCTGTGGGAGCTTAAAGAATTATTACTGCCGTAAGCTCCGCAATCTTCATGTTCATATATCAATATTTGATTAGGGTTATGCAGTAGTATCGAAAGTTTGGCAGCATTGCCAACAACAGTAAAGTCTTTTGATGCACCAGGCCAGGCTATGCGGTCGAATTGACCAATTAACCCTTTTCTTTTTAAATCTTCCTCGAGTTGATCCTGGAATCTAAAATCAATACAATGAATTGCAAGTGCTTGTGCTTTGTGTTCAACAGACATTATTCCGTTAAAAAAGAACCTTTGAGTTGTCTCAAAAGTCCTTTTGGCAGTATACTATCAAATACGATTGTCTTAATCAATAGATAAAGAAGTGTTGCTTAAAATTATTTTTTCCGTCGCTGGATTAGCAGGAGTTGTTGCGATTTTTTATGTTTCCTGGTTTTGGCGGGCTTTGATTATACCGATGGTTATTTTGCTTATGGCGGATGTTGTCGTTGGGTTGTTTAAGAAGAGTTGAACTGAGTTTAAATTGTAGATTAGGCTTGTTCCGTCTTGGTTCGACGTTTCTGCCTTTCGAGTCTGTCTTGAATGGCCTGGGCGATATCTAAGCGATCTCGATGATTATCTCTGGTTAACGGTAAACCGGCGAGTAATTCTTGGAGGCGCAAACTGTGGAGAATGCCCCCTTTAGTAGTAACGTCAAAGGCACTGACGACACTTGCCCAATCTTTTTGGGCAAAAGCTTCTTCACCAAAGCCTTCTGTTAAATCATGGATTAAACGATTAGCATTTGTGGCTAACTCGGGATCGGTTTCAAAAGACTTGGTTGCTGATCTAACAGCCTGCCACTTCGAGGAGATTTCATCCGGTATCTTACTAATTCTATCCAAAGACCAATAAAGTTTGATTGCGGCAATATTATCTGGTAATTTCACTGTGTGGCTGTGATCTAATTGGGGAGTATCTGACAAACCTTGAATTATTCTATATAATTCTTTACCTTTTCTTTTGACTGTTTTAAGAGCTGCTAGGAGGTGTTCCCGCCTTTGTCTTTCTTCTTCTTGCCTTTCTGATTCAAACTGGATTATTCTACCTCGATCTATTCCAACGAATTCAAGAACATGTTGTGGAATATCTGATCTTTCAGTCGTCATTCTAGATTAAAGCTGTTCCAGTTTGGCTTTTTCCTCACCTTTGGGTTGTTCTATTAGAGAAAGATACCGTTCGGTTGTTGAAAGTCTTTTATGCCCGGCTATTTTGGAAATTAAAACCAGTGATGCACCGGAAGTTAAGTGATGGGCGACCCAGGTATGCCTTAGGTCATTCACTTTTGCACCGGAAATACCCGCCTTTTTATAATAGCGGTCGATTGATGTTCTAATATTTCTTACCAATAACGGGCGGCCTGTTTTAGTAACGAACAGGGCTTTATTGGTTGTTTTCGGCCTTATTTCCAAATATCTTTTAAGTGATGTTTCAGCGGCTTTGTTTAAAGGGATTGTTCTTTCTGTGCGGTTTTCCAAAGGTCTAATAAAAAGGTGTCCTTCTTTTGAATTTTCTCCATAAAAAATATCGTCTGTTCTTAAATTTGCGAGTTCACCGATTCTTATTCCCGTCTGCAGAAGAACTTCTATAATTGCCGCGATTCTGGCATCATCTCTGGCAGCATCACGGAGGGCTCTATATTCTATTGGAGTAAGAATTCTGGGAGGTTTTGTATCAAATTTCGGATGATCCACCAAACTTGCCGGATCATCTGTTATTAATTCCTGGATTTTGAGATATCTGAAGAAAGTTTTTGTCGAGTTTAATTTTCGAGAGAGCGATTTCGGCGTATAATTTTTTTCCTGCAGTTTAGCCAAAAAGCTTCGTATGTCATCTGCAGTCACTTCATGGACATGGGCTTTTTGCAATTCAATTAAAAATTCTATTAACTGTGATATATCTTTACCGTATGCTAAAACAGTAGCGGATGCGCGCTTTCTACTTTTTAAATGTTCGATAAATTCTTTATGAGCTTCGTCTAATTTTTTCATAAAACTTTTAATTTTGATGCCGGGTTAATCTCGGTTGTCAAATAAAATTTGATGCAGGCTTTTTCAACAGTCCTGATTAAAATTAATCAGAATGGGCGGAAATTTCGAGGTTAGTATACTGCTATGCTATGGGCTTTGTCAAGAGGATTTACTATCAGTTAACTGTAAAATCTTATTTTATAGCTTGTGAGATAATATTATAGTCAATGTTGACGGGAATATGAAACGTAATTTTTTACTGTTTCTGGTGTTTATGGTGAGTATTCTTTTAATAGTTAATGGAGTTAAAAGATTGCTTACGTTTCGCACGACTGCCCAAAGGATTCAGGAAGCGGAAATGGATCTGGAAAGAGTTGGAAAAGAAAATCAGGAATTAAAAAGTGAACTGGAATATAAAAGGAGCAAGGAATTTATTGAGGCGGAGATTAGGAATAAATTGGGATTGAGCAAAGAAGGTGAATCGATCATTATTCTGCCAAAAGACGAAAATCCTAAATCCGCAATTCCAAATCCTAAATCCGAAATCTCCAATTGGCACAAATGGTGGAAGCTTTTTTTTTGGTAGTTAGAAGAAGCGGAAAGCTAAAAGTAGTTGACTTAAAATCACATTTTTTGTTAGAATTCCCCAACAACGCGGGGTGGAGAAACGGTATCTCGGGAGGCTCATAATCTCCAGAAGTGGGTTCGACTCCCGCCCCCGCTACACATTCGATGCGCTTCGCTTACTCAGTGTACGCTTTTTAGCTACACTGAACATCGAGGCATAAGCGGGAGGAGAAGTTTACCCTGATCCTGAGCTTGTCGAAGGAGAAGGGACTCCCGCCCCCGCTACTATCTTTCGCTAAAGCTTCAGATAGCAAGCCCTTGGGAATCTTTATTTAGGTTCTTCGAGGATTGCCGAAATCTGTTCTTGCAATTTTGGAATTTCATTTTTGACAACATCCCATACAATCTCATAATCTACACTGAAATAATGATGGATTAGCCTATCTCGCATGCCAGCTATAGATTTCCAGTCTACTTGATCCTGATCTTTTGTGAAATCATGAGGTAAATTTTTAGCGGCTTCGCCGACGATTTCCAAACTTCTAGAATAAGCTCTTTGAAGCGTCATATCATGCATAAACTGTTCTTCGGAAACATTTTTTGAGGAATCCAGCAAATAGTTTACCTCATCAAGAATGTGGTTTAAATATTCTTTAGGAGATTT
>MFBN01000028.1 GCA_001776425.1 Candidatus Curtissbacteria bacterium RIFCSPLOWO2_01_FULL_37_9 | reverse complement strand
TACGCATTAAAAAATATCGATGCAGTAATTCACTGCGCAGGACTAATCGTTGTTCCCGAGTCAGTAAGTGACCCCATAAAATACTGTGAAAATAATGTTTTAGGAACCGTTAGTCTTCTTAAGTCTATGAAAGACAGTGGTTGCAAAAAGATAATTTTTTCATCAAGCGCTTGCGTTTATGGAACCCCCGACAAATTGCCTATAAAAGAAGATGCGCCGATAAAACCGGATAATCCTTATGGTGCAACCAAGGCATCGATTGAGGCATTTTTGCAGTCATTCCACCAAAATTTCGGCTTTGATGTTATAATCCTTCGCTATTTTAATCCTTATGGTCCGGGCAGAATGTACCCGCCAATAACTCATGCCATTCCCAATTTTATAAAAGCCACCTTAGCTAAAAAACCAATTCCTCTTTATTGGCAAGGAGAGCAAATTCGGGATTTTATATATATTGAGGATTTGGCTAAAGCTCATATTGATGTTCTTGGACTTTTCGGTTATCAAGTTTTTAATATTGGAACAGAAACCGGTGTTAAAGTAAAAGACGTTATACAAGAAATTTTTCAAATAGTCGGATACAAAGTGCCAATCGACGATTTGGGCCAAAGGCCGGGTGATGTTGCTGCCACTTATGCCTCGAGCAAAAAACTGGCAAAAGCCGTTGGCTGGAAAGCAAATGTTAACTTGAAAGAAGGTTTAAGAAAAACAATCGATTATTACAAAAGCCAAGATAAATTTCCAAAAACTTTAGTTAAAAGCTTTTTTTGATGAAGTAATTCAGTGTTGCTATAATTAGCCAATCAATGAATTTTAAAAAATGAAAGGTGTCATTTTAGCAGGTGGTAATGCTAGTCGACTGCGTCCTTTAACTTGGGTTACCAATAAGCATCTTTTGCCAATTTACAATAAGCCAATGATTTTTTATCCAATTGAGGCGATGGTCAACGCTGGGGTTAAGGATGTACTTATTATTACCGGTCCAAGCCACAGTGGTGCTTTTATTAACCTTCTTCGATCCGGTAAAGAATTTGGCCTTCAACTTTCTTATGAAATTCAGGAAGAAGCGGGAGGAATAGCTCAAGCAATAAGTTTAGCCGAAAACTTTGCTGACAATGAGAAAATATTGGTACTTCTTGGTGATAATATTTTTACCCAATCTCTTAAAAAAGACGTTAAAGAGTTTGAGAAATTGGAGAAGGGAGCAGTTGTGTTTGGTAAACATATGGCAACTGCCAGTAAGCAATATGGAGTGATTGAAGTTAAAAACGGGAAAGTAATTTCGATTGAAGAAAAACCTAAAAAACCTAAATCCGATATAGGGCAAACTGGAATTTATATGTATGATCATAGGGTTTTTGGCTTTATTAAAAAACAAAAACCTTCTGCAAGAGGCGAACTTGAAGTAACTGATCTTAACAATGTTTATGTTGCTGAAGGAACCATGAATTGTAAAATACTAACTTCTTGGTGGGTAGATGCCGGTACATCTTATGATGAATTACTGAAAGCCAACAGTCTCGTTGCGCAGGAAATTAAAAAGGAAAAATGAAACTTTTAGTAACCGGTGGTGCCGGTTTTATCGGCTCCAATTTTATTCATTATTGGTTTCGAAATTATCCAAAAGACCATATTATTAATCTTGATAAGCTAACCTATGCTGGTAATTTGGAGAATTTGAAAGAAGTAGAGAATAACCAAAATTATACTTTTATTAAGGGTGATATTAGCGATATGAACATAGTTAAAAAAGCCTTAGAAGGTATAGATATAGTCGTTAATTTCGCTGCAGAGTCTCATGTTGACAGATCAATTCTTAATCCTGCTCCGTTTGTTCTGACTAACGTTGTCGGTACACAAGTGCTTTTAGATGCTTCGGTAGAGGCAAAAGTTAAAAGGTTTCATCATGTTTCCACAGATGAAGTTTATGGAGCTTTAGAACTGGAATCACCAAAGAAGTTTACCGAAGAAACTATGTATAGTCCAAAAAGTCCTTATGCTGCTTCTAAGGCTGCTTCTGATCATCTAGTGAGAGCATATTTCCACACGTATCATTTGCCTATTACGATTACCAATAGTTCTAATAACTTCGGACCTTACCAGTTTCCGGAAAAATTAATATCACTTGCAGCCACCAACCTTTTAGAAGGGAAAAAAGTGCCGGTATATGGGGATGGATTATATGTTCGGGATTGGCTTTATGTTGAGGACCATTGTGCGGCAATCGATTTAGTCATTACAAAAGGTAAGATAGGCGAAACTTACTGTATAGGAATTGATAATGATATTTCCAATATCCAAGTCATCAAGAAAATTCTTGAAATTCTGGAAATGAAAGAAGATAAAATCGAATATGTTAAAGATAGACCAGGCCATGATAGAAGATATGCAATTGATGCCACAAAAATAAAAAAAGAGCTTAGGTGGAAACCGAAGTTTGATTTTGTGACTGCACTTCACAAAACAGTCACGTGGTACAAAGAGAATAAGGACTGGTGGCAGAAACTAAGAGATAAAAATTTCGAGAATTATTACCAGAAACAATACATTTTAAGAAATGAAACTTAAATACAATACATTATCAGATAAAAAAGATTTAATAGAGGGAGTAATTTTAAAAAAACTAACAATACATAAAGACTCAACAGGAACTTTGGTTGAAACATTACGAAAGGATTGGAACGATGTTTATCGTAAAGGAAAAACCCCTTTCGCTATGCAATATTTGTCAATTACACCTCCGAAGGTTGCCCGTGATGTAGATAAGTGGCATGTTCATAAATATCAAAAAGATAGATTTATATGTATTGCCGGCAGAATTGTAACAGCTATTTTTGACCCCAGAAAAAAATCCAAAACGTATAATCATCTTAACTTATTTTTAATGGGACCGGAAGTTGAAGATGAGATGTACTTATTGGTTATTCCGGAGGAAACATATCATGGTTTTATAGTGATTTCCAAAATTTCTGGTTATCTTTTAAATTTTCCAACGAAACTTTACAATTCTGAAGATGAAGGCCGCATTAACAATACTCAATTAGACTGGAAAAGTGTTCGTGACGACTTCTTTAAATAAAAAATTACCTCTGGCTGTAATCGGATCATCATCAATGGTTGGATCACGTTTTTGTGAATTATCTGTTGATACATTTGATCTGCTAAAAGTAGATTTAAATGCAAAAATTCATGTTGATATAACTTCAAGAAACTCTATTGACAAATTTTTTAAAAATTTCGATTTTAAATATTTGGTTTTATTCTCTGCTTTTACAGATGTAAATGAAGCCGAAAATCAAAGAGGTGACAAAAAAGGACTTTGCTGGCAAATTAATGTCCAAGGGGTTAAAAATATCGCAAATTACTGCTTAAAATATAAAAGAAAATTAGTGTTTATTTCTACAGATTTCGTATTTGACGGAATTAAAGGCCAGTATCAAGAAGATGATTTTCCCGGAGAAAAGTTAGACAAATTAACTTGGTATGGAATAACTAAATTAGAAGCGGAAAAGATTATTCAATCTAAATTGTCTAATTTTATAATCATTCGAATTTCTTATCCGTACCGGGCTTATTTTCTCCAAAAAGAAGATTTCGCAAGATTAATATTAAGAAAGTACCAAGAAAATCGTCTTTACCCAATGTATAAAGATCAAATAATTACTCCAACTTTCATAGATGATTTATCACCGTCCTTAAAATTACTAATTTTAAAAAACCATGTCGGAATATTCCACTTAGCTAGCCCTTTGAAAACTACCCCTTTTGTCTTTGCAAAAGAAATAATCAGTGTTTTTGGTGGTGATATTAGTAAAATAAAGGAAGGATCTATATTAAAAACTGGTAATTTAGTCCCAAGACCAATAAATACTAGCCTCAATGTGCGAAAAATCACAAAATTAGGATTTACTCCGACCAGTTGGAAAACGGGAATTAGAATGATATTCAAACAATTACCTGGTAAATTGATTTAGTTGACAGATTTTTACTACAATTAACTGCCCCGCAACAAGCGGGGTTAACTTGAATTATGACAATTTCTGTAATCGGTGCTGGATACGTTGGTTTAGTTACCTCGGCTGTTTTTTCCGATTTAGGTAATAAAGTTTATTGTGTAGATAATGATATAAAAAAAATCAGATTACTTAAAAAAGGCAAAATCCCTTTTTTTGAACCAATGCTTGCCGATTATATAAAAAGAGGAATATTTAAGAAAAGATTAATCTTTACCTCCCTTTATAAGCAGGCAATTCCTAAATCACAAGTAGTTTTAATATGCGTTGGCACACCTCCAAAAAATAACGGAGAAGCAAATTTATCTTACTTGTTTTCGGCAGTTAAAGAAGCAGCTAAAAATTTTACCGGTTATACTCTTATAACTATTAAAAGCACTATCCCAATAGGATTTGAAGATGATTTGGAAAAAACAGCTAAAAAATTTGCCACTGCACAATTTGAATTTGCTTCTTCACCAGAATTTTTAAGAGAAGGTACGGCTATCGAAGATACTTTACATCCTGCAAGAATTGTAATTGGTACGACTTCTAAAAAGGCACAGAAAATCCTACTAGAGTTGCATGCTCCGATTTCTGGTCAAAGAATAATTTGTGATATGCGCAGTGCCCAATTGATCAAATATGCATCCAATGCTATTCTGGCAACTAAAGTATCATTTTCAAATGCACTGGCTGTTCTTTGTGAAAAAGCAGGTGCAGATATTGAGAAAGTTCTTGAAGGTGTAGGTAGTGATAAGAGAATTGGCCGTTCTTTTCTATATCCAGGTATTGGTTATGGAGGTTCTTGTCTTCCAAAGGATATACTGGCCTGTATTGCCATAAGTGAAAATTTTGACTATGACTTTAATTTGCTTAGAGCAGTAGATGCAATCAATCAGGGTCAAATTCTTAGATTTGTGAATAAAATAAGGTTTGTTTTGGAAGCTGAAGAAACATCCGGAAAGAATCTTGCGGGCAAAAAATTAGCTATTTTAGGCTTATCTTTTAAACCGCATACTGATGATATTAGAGATGCACCTTCAATTAAAATCATAAATCATCTTACTGATTTGGGTGCAGAAATTACTGTCTATGATCCCCAGGCTATGGAAAACACCAAAAGAATTTTGCCCAATATCAAATATGCAAAAGATGTTTACGGGGCACTTGACGGTAAAGATGCTTTAATTTTAATAACAGAATGGCCTCAGTTTCAAGAACTTGATTTAACTCGCGTCAAGAGAAGTTTAAAATCGCCAATCATTATTGATGGTCGAAATATGTTTGACATAGATAGAGTAAAGCAGTTGGGCTTTAAATATGTCGGTATTGGTAGATGAAAAAGGCGCTAATCACAGGAGTTGCCGGTTTTGCTGGAAGTCATTTAGCCCAATATCTGATCTCTAAGAAGTTTGCAGTTTTTGGTTTTTTTCATCCGGCTCATTCTATCGATAACATTAATCATATAAAAAGTAATCTCGAACTAATCTCTTGTAATCTTTTAAATCGGCAAGATTTGAAAAGGAACATCACCCTTATTAAACCAGACTACGTATTTCATCTGGCAGCATTTTCTTCCCCGTCCGAGAGTTTTAAAAATCCCCAAAAGACATTATCAAATAATATTTTTTCCCAGATTTTCTTACTACAGGCGTTGGTTGATACTAATCCAAAGGCTAAAATACTTATCATAGGGTCTGCAGATGAATATGGAAATGCAGACCCGAAGAACTTGCCGGTTGACGAAAATACGCCGCTTGCACCAATATCTCCATATGCAGTTTCCAAAGTCGCCCAAGATATGTTAGGACTTCAATTTTTTTTGCATTATAAACTACATGTCGTTCGTGTTAGACCTTTTAATCATATCGGGCCAAGACAATCCAAGAGCTTTGTTGTTTCTTCTTT
>MFBN01000027.1:1958-7778 GCA_001776425.1 Candidatus Curtissbacteria bacterium RIFCSPLOWO2_01_FULL_37_9 | reverse complement strand
CCAAAATGCTTTTCGTACAGCTTAAAAGTCTACGGAGTTTTTTTTGACAATTGTCGATTTCGCTTTTTTTTCCAGATATGGCTTAAGCCTAACAACTTCCGTATTAATTAACCCAACACCTTTAAGTTTTCTTTTAACCTCGACTACATCCGCCCATTGATCATAACCAAGGCAAATAACATCCGGTTTGTGTTCCATAATGTGGGAATAAAAATCTTTCTCCGCGCCCAAAACTGCTTTGTCGATTAATTTGATTAAACTTACCAGATTTAACCGTTCATGATGTGTAAATAACGGCTTTTTACCTTTTATTTTGCGCACATTAGTATCCGTACCGATTGAGCAAATCAAAAAATCGCCGTATTTTTTTGCTTGTTTGAAAAAATCCAGATGGCCCGGATGCAAACCGTCAAATGCGCCAAATACCATGACTTTTTTCATAATGTAAATCTCAATTCCCTACTTTATCTAAAAACTTCCCTCAAGTATGTGTTCCTCGGGTAATTCGTCTTTAGTACGCTCCAAAGTTATCCATATTCCGTCATAATTTGAATATTTATCACTGCTTCTTAAGCGTAAACTCCAGGTATTTTTTGAACCATTCATAAAATTAATAGGTATTACTTCCTGCCCGCTGACCAGCCAAACCTGATAATTGGTATTTACCGGATCCGGTAAAGTAGCATCAACCGATAATATATATGTTCCGCCGCCAAATGATCTGGTAGCAGTTGCATTTGCTTCTCCACCATATTGAACATCCTTAAAAGTCGCGCTTTGGGTTATTAGATTTACACCTTCCGAATTAATACTCTCGGTTAAATCAACGTTAATCGGTTTAAGATTTCTGGGAGCTTCTCTTAAAACTATAGAGGATTCTCCTAAACTCCCGGGCTTTAAAAAAAATTTTCCAATGGGAAAAATAGCTGCTAAGACTACAATCAATAAAATAAGTCTAAGAAATTTTGCTGTTGCTTTCGGCTTTTTTATATTAAAATTCTGATTAGCTAAATCGCGCATACCAGTAAAAAGATTACCATAATTCTGGTTGTAGATCTAGAATAAAAATTAATTTATGAAAAATTCTAATTTGCCAACAGAATTTGATTCTAAATTACTGCCGAATTTTTTATTTTGTAGTTCGTTTTAAATTGCTGTTTTCCAAAAATAAGCTGTAAATAACCGGGACCAGCAAAATCAAAGGAAATAGTAAGATATTTCTTAAATCCGAAAAATATATCTGAAAATTAAAATAATATGGTCCAATAAGCTCTGCAAATGACATTATGGCAATGGCTATAAACCAAAATATGGAAACTTTCAATCCGGCTGCGAATGACCTTTCACTTTTTTTAAAAAAATATACGGTTGTCCAAAATACGACAACAGGCAAAACCAGGTAAAACCAGGGTAATACTACAAAACCGCTAATAACAAAGGATAAAAACCAGATTAATATTGAATACCATATTATTCGCCAGTTAAAAGTTATAGGAGTATTTTTCATAATTATTGATTATGTAAATTTTAGGGTGCAAAAAAGTTCTGCCTTAAGCAAATATTTTCTAATGCTTAGTACCGTATAGAAACCAAACTTGTATCGAAAGTAAATAACCGAAGCTTACTTTTCAATTTATAAATACGACTTTTTGTACCAAGTGTCAAGCCATCAAAATCCAAAAATCCGACTGAAAATGTCAGTTTAGAGGTCGCCTGAGGAATTATCAATTTCGCTAATTTCCGAATCTAGATTATCAAGATTTGTTGAATTTAAATCTGCCTCGATCGCCCCAATATCGTCTGATGTACTCATTTTTTGAAGGTTTTTAACTTGTTCATCTACAGGTACAGAAACCGGTGCGGGTAATTGCTCTTGTTTGATTCGACCACTGCCTTTTAATGACCAGACAATGACAATTGCAGCAACAACTATCGCTACTATTAAGATGATAACCAGTGTAATATTTCCTTTATTTTCCGAAACGTTATTTTTTCGATTACTCATCTGATTAATTAGCACTTCCAGTTCCCTCCCTTAAGTCTGCAGATGCTTTAAGTTGGCGAATTGCGGCAACCAATGCTTTATGGTAACTGACAAGGGCTTGTTTAGCCTGCTTAACAGCTGTTTTAGCCGCAGAAACTGCTTCTCTTACGGTTGCGGATTGAGCATCAATTGCACCGATTTCCAATTGGGCATTATCAATTGCTGATGCCGCAGCAGAGCCGGCATTCTCTGCCTGAATAAGAGCAGCTTCCGCTTTAGAAGTATCGACTCCCTTTTCCTTAAGCTTATCTATTCTTGAAGCAATCCTATCTTCAATTTTATCAAGCCTTGTCTGTGCTGCGGTTAAACGGCGTAGTATTTTGCTAAAATATGTTTTTATTCTGTTAACAGTTTTGGTTCTAAGTTCGGATTGTCTTGTTGCGACTTTTTCTTTAAAATCCTGAATCTTAGTATCCCGTTTTTCTTTTAATTCCAAGCGCTTTTGCTTTAATGTCCCTAAACGTTTCTGAAAAGGATTATGATTGGCGGAAGAAGAATCTAATTGGGAATAAACCGAGCTATTTGAAGTGCCTAAGATAAAAACAGTAACAAATAGGACAAGTAAGGTAAATTTAATAAAATAAATTTTTTTCACAAGCAGTAATAAAATATTACCAATAGCATAATGATTATGTCAACTAATATCCTTTCGTTTAACGAGGAGCGGTTGATATGGTTATCGCCGTCTTTTTACCGTCTGCGGCAGTGTTAATAATAATTGCTCCTTCAAGTTGATCATTTTTAATTTCAAAGAAATAATTCGTCTCCGATTGTTGTTTTAGACTTACCTGCCAGCCTGAACGCGGTAAAGAATCATTGTAAAAATTAACTACTTTTACAAGATCTCCTGATGAAATAAAAGCAGCACCATATTTGCCGTCTTTTCCGTAAGATTCTATAACCTCGGATTTCGGAAAAAGCGGCAACGCTGGAAATCCCTCAACAACTTTACCTTCAACAAACTGTTCGGTTAAAATCGTCTCCTCCCTGCCGCCCAAACCAATATTAGGAACACACCCGGTAAGAAACAATAAACATGTCAAAACTATTAGAAATCTAATTCTCATTTTGAAAAAATTTCAACAGCTGCCGTCTCCAAGTCATTCTGTTTAACATCTATAACGTCACTTGCCTGTAAAATTTTGGGTAATTTGTCTTCTTTAGTGCTTAAAACAAACACTACCCTAACCGATTTGCCTATTATATCTTCTAATGCCCCATGGAGCATTGTGCTGATTTTAGGCTCTTCCAGTTTATCTTTGTGAAATTTGTAATACACCATTAATGTGAGTACATTCCCCTCGAATTTAACAATATTCGCAGAGCGGAGTATTGCCATTACCTGGGAATTAATAGACCTTATTTTATCTAAATATTCTTTCCAATGTTTTTCAAATTTCGGAATTGATAAATTCGTATTACTACTTTTTTTTGAAGATTTGGGATGCGGCTGTTTGCCCAGTTGTACTTGTTTTGAGGAAACCGGACCTTTTTCTTCTAATTCAATTTTCTTGTTTGATTTCTTAAAATTGTCAATAATTTCCGATGGTTCTTTTTGCAATCCTTCATAAAAGTTGTTTTCACTATTCATGCAGTATTTACAAACTGCCAGAACAAGCGGGATCTGCGGTAGAGGATACATACGGATATCGTTTTCCGATATCAGAAAAGATTTTAATAAATCCTGAACCTGCAAAAACGTGAATTTTTTGGCAAGCTCGGCTAATTTATTAATCTGATCTTTTTCAAGTTCCAGAAACTCATTTTCAAATCCTATTTTGATAAACAAAAGTTTTTCCAGAAAAAGTATTATTTCTTTTAAAAAGAACGAGATATCCGCCTGAGCTTTACAAATGTCTTCTATTATAATGATTGCGTCTTTGGCTTTGCCCTGGGCCAATGCCTCAACGAATACATACAGCCTTTCCCAATCCGAAGCAACGGTTAAAATTTCGACATTATGTTTGCCAATTTTCTGCCCTGAAGTTGAAAGTTGATCTAATAAGGAAATCGCATCCCTGAATGACCCGTCGGATGCTTTAACAATTGCCTCGGTGGCATCTTTGTCTATTATTATATTTTCCCGTTTGGCTATTTTTTCTACTGCGATTTTAAGTGTTTCGTCCGACGCTCTTCTAAAGGCAAATTTCTGCACTCTGGAAATTATAGTTTTAGGCAGTTTGGAAATTTCGGTGGTGCATAAGATAAAAATTGCATGCGAGGGGGGTTCTTCTAAAGTTTTCAAAAGCGCATTAAAAGAAAAAACGTGTAACATATGAACTTCGTCAATAATATAAACCTTATATCTTGATGAAACGGCAGAAAGTTTAATTTTCTCCTTTAAATCTCTGATATCGTCGATATTGCGGTTGGAAGCAGCATCAATTTCAATAAGATCCAAATGTGATCCGTCTGTAATTGCCAAGCACGAAGTACATTTATTACAAGGCTCCGAAAATGACATCTGACCATGCACATTTGACCTTTGGCCGGTTTTTGTCAATTGTTTTCTTTGGCAGTTTACTGCTTTGGCTAAAATACGCGCTGTTGATGTCTTACCGGTACCTTTAGGACCGGAAAATAAATATCCGTGTGAAATTCTGCCGCTTTGCAGTTGGTCAAGTAAAGTGTTGACAATATGATCCTGCCCTATCAATTCAGAAAAGTTTTGCGGCCTGTATTTACGGTATAAAACCATTTATAAATTAAAGCTTTTAATTATGATGCTCTCCTAACAAGTGTTCAACACCATGTGCAGTCAGAGAATAAATTGTATCATCCACTAATTGATTATCGCTGCTTGCGGATTCTAAAAGATAAGGCCAGCAGATTATGACATCACCAAGCCTTAAAATTTCATCAGGGGCATTAACAAATCCCTGCTTGTTAAAAGAGACTAGCTCCTCTTGGGCAAAAGATAAGACCTCATGTTTTTGATTATCGTTTAGGTATTGACTGCATAAAGTTTTCATCTTACGTTCTCCAACAATAGCAATTGAAACTTCGGCATCCAATGCATCTATATTGTATTTTCCAAACGTATCATTTACGGCTTTTTTGATTATTTTTCTGTTGACAGGATATCTGGAATCTGAAGAAATTAAAATGTTAATCATTCTTATTCCAAGCGGTTAATATCCACCTTTTGTTTTTAATTTTTTACAATTTTGCTTTTTACCATTTCTGCAACTTTTGATCCGTCTGCTTTGCCTGCAACCTTTGCCATTACCTCCGACATCACTTTTCCCATATCAGCCAAAGACTCTGGTTTTGTTCTGGTAATTACTTCATCGATAATCTGCTCAATCTCCGCTTCTTCCATTGGTTTGGGTAAGTAATTTTGTAAAACTAAAAGTTCTGCTTTTTCTTTTTGGGCCAATTGCATTCTCTGGCCTTTCTCAAAAGCAGTTATCGATTCCTTATGGCGTTTAACGTCTTTGGCAACCTCAGCTAAAATATCCTCATCAGTTAATTTCTGACCTTTGGCAATTTCCGCGTTATGAATACTGGAAAGAAGAAGCCTTAAAGCAGAAACGGCAATCGGATTATTATTTTTAAGATAAGTATTTAGATCTTGAGTGATTTTATCCAGTAGCATCATTAATATTTATTCCTAATATATTTTTTACGGGCCATCTGTATTTTTTGCTGTTTTTTTAAAGAGGGTTTCAAATAATGCTCGCGCTTTTTAATTTCTGCAAGGATACCCTCATTCTGGACTTTTTTATTAAATTTTCTAATTAATGAATCCACTGATTCGCCTGGTTGGGCAATTA
>MFBN01000027.1:0-1929 GCA_001776425.1 Candidatus Curtissbacteria bacterium RIFCSPLOWO2_01_FULL_37_9 | reverse complement strand
ACTTGACGGAGCTGGACCAGATCAACCAACGAGCCAAAGTAACCATTGTGTCCTGCGTAGGCTTGAGCGAGCTCTGGGTATAAAAATTGAGTTTATTAAACACAGAGCGAGCGCTTTTTGATGACGAAACTTGCTTCATAACTCCTATAATTTGCTCCAATCAATTTTACTACCTGCCAAAAGATGCATATGCAGATGCGGCACATGCTGGAATTTACCACCGTTAAATGTCAGCCTGAAAGCTTCAAGCTTTTTACTTTCGGCAATTTTTGCGGCGGTTTTGAACATTTCAATTAAATCATGTGCGTTTTTACTTTCAAGAGTTGATACGGATTCGATATGTTTTTTGGGAACTATTAAAATATGCACTTTGGCAACCGGATTAATATCATCAAAAGCAATAACGGATCCGGATTTGATAATATGCTTAACTTTTTGTTTACCGTTGGCAATTTTGCAAAAAATACAGCTTGATACAGTCATATATTTTAATCTAATTAAAGCCTCTTTAGCTGCCCATTTTATCTTTTCTGCAGATTTCACTCTAACTTATGATTTTTCCAATATTTCTACTACTTCCTTAAGCTGGAGTTTGGATGCTTTCATTTCCGGATTGCGGCTGGATCCGTTTCTTAATAGAACTTTTGAGGCGTGCAAAAACCAGCTGGCTGCCGGATCTTTGGCTTTAAGATTTTGATATGCCCGAGTTAAATCAACCTTATGGTTATTAGAACCGGTAATTCTGATATTGCCCCCTTTGGGATCCTTACGTACGACAAGTGCCAAACCGCAATTTATGGCAACATCCATTACCATATCGTTTTGAGTAAAAACAGCCGCTCCCATACCCCATCTTGTTTTAAAATTCAAAGCTTCTTTAAGTTCAATTTCTGCCCGCACTTTGAGTTGGAGCATTTTGTAAATTGCGTCCAATACATGCAGAATCCAGTCTACGTATTTCTCGTTCTGATGGGGATCAATTATTTTCCATCCTACCAAAATATTATGAATAAAAAATTCGTTTCTATCATCAGCCGGTTCACACCACTTGTAATGATCCCATCCATGATCAATTTGGGTAACTATATTTACTAATCTTTCAAGGGCTAAGTCTTCTTTACTATAACCCTCCGCAACCAGCCATTCATATACCAATTTGGCTCCGCAGGTGAAATCGTTGGTTTTATGGTGATCGAATTTTCCGCCTCCGGTATCTACATGAAATACATTCGGGTTTGAGTCCACCGGCTCGTTGTTATAAGTCGCCTCACCAACCGGTACAAAAGCGACTTTGGCAGTTTTAAAATCCGGATGAAATCGTTTTAAAAGCCAAATTGCCGGAATTCCGTCAAAATCCGGGGATATATGGGTAACAATAATTTTTTGCGTCAATCAAGTTTGCACCTACTTTCTTTACCCGCCTAAAATCGCTCTTCAAGTCGTGTACGGATAGTACTGAAAAGACTTGAAGTAAGATTCGGCGGGCTTCCGCTGATTTATATTGACTTTTCATTGTAGCTTTTAACCGATTTTTTGGCAAGAGGTTTTAAGTGTTTAAGAAGACTTGCGGAAACCGAGGACAAGCCGATCGTCGGGAGACCACTCGTCGTCAGGACGCGCCCAATAGCCGTGGAGCCACAACCCGTCAGCAGCGTGCTCAACCGCGAACACGCGCGGATAGCCGTCGGAATCAGCTATTGGTTTCATACCCATAAAAAGCACCTCCCCTTGTGGCTGATTCCCGTTTTGAAGACGATAATGAGGACCAACTTCGGCGGGAACAAAGTCAAAGTAATCCGACCCACCCACCCACGCATGTATTTCAGCAGTTGTCGGATAAACCTTTTTTATACCTAAATCCAGCACTTGCAAAATGGCGAGGTCGATTTGTTCCGGGTTTGGCAATGTTGTGAATTGGTCACTCCTGAT
>MFBN01000026.1 GCA_001776425.1 Candidatus Curtissbacteria bacterium RIFCSPLOWO2_01_FULL_37_9 | reverse complement strand
GTCAGTTATTTTGCCCATAAAATTCAGGAATTCAACCCGGTTCAACCCACTTACGCCCAGACAGGTGGTATTGGCTTTGCTGCTCTCTCGCCAGTCCAAGACATCTGGACTGTATTTCGTAATGCCTCATATGTTGGTTTTGTCATTGTCTTTGTGATCATGGGTTTTATGATCATGTTTCGTGCCCATATTTCTCCTCAGGCCGTGGCCACGGTTCAGGACTCCATCCCGCGTATTGTTGTCGCTTTAATTTTAGTCACTTTCAGTTATGCCATCGCTGGGCTTTTAATCGACGTTATGTTCTTAACGCTCAATATCATTATTAGACTTTTAGTCGAAGCTAAATTACTCAATCCAGATAAAGCTAACCTTGTCTTTGAGAAAAGTATCTTAGGAGTAACCATCGGAGCTTGGAAAGATATCGTTTCAACTGTTGCCCACACTGTCAACGAACTTCTCAAAGAAGTTATTACCAGTATTGCAGGCTTAAACAAAATCATCGGATTTATTGGCGGTGGCATTACCGGGATTATCTTTGGTATCGCAATGCTTTTTATCATGTTTCGAGTTTTTCTCATGCTACTTATGGCTTACGTCATGATTATTATCTTGACAATGGTTGCTCCATTTTTCTTCTTAATCCAGGCTCTTCCCGGCAACAATGGCGCTAAAGAGTGGTTTAAACAAATGGCCGCCAATGTTGCTGTCTTTCCAACAGTCGCCATTATGGTCATTTTCGCTGGTATACTCTCTGGTATTGGTGCCCTCGGTGGGACCGGAGGAGGTCTCCTCCCAAGCGAACAGGTTCTCAAATTTCCACTTTTGGCAGGTGGACTTGAAGCCGATGCTATTGGTAAACTAATTGGACTTGGATTTTTACTGATGACACCGGAGGCGGCAAATATGATTAAAAAATTCGTCAGCGGTCCCGGAGGAGGCGGCCCGAGCTTTGGCGGCGCAGGAGCAGCAGCGCTTGGTGCTGCTGCAGGTGTAGCCTACACAGGTACTGGTGCAAGAAGTATTGCCGGAACCGTAGGAGGTGCCCAACGTGCAATAGGTGAACGGGCTTCAACTACAATGGCGGCAAGGATTCCATTCTTTGGTAGGGGTGTTAGAGAAAGGGAGGCATATTTCAAGAAACCTGATGAAGGTACGCCTTCTGGTACAAAAGATAAATAAAATTACCTACTCGGAGCAAATTCGCCTACGGAATATTTAAATATCCCCGAAATTAGATCCCAGAACCCAGCAATAATACTAGTTGGTAAACTTTTTACCCATCTCCTTGCAATCTGGCCATCTATAAATTCTGCCAAAAATCTAATTGTTCTTACCGGCCCTATCCCAGGCAGCGGTCCAATACCTAATAATTTTCTGTGTAAAACTTCTTCTTTTTCAGGATCTAATATGCCCCTTGATACAGTTTCCTTAATTAATGTATAAGTTTCATAAGCAGTACCTTTATTTTTGGCGTTGAACCACTTTTTAACTTTTTGCTCAATCTTGTGTTGCGCCTCAACTGCATCTTCTACATTATCCCAAATTCTGACGGGTCTTCCAGAAAAGTGAGCAGTCGTGTAAAGTTTAATCAGATTTTCAAAAGATGGCATTTTTAAATAATCTTGCATAGCTTCGTATTCTTTAATTACACCTGCTCTATCATTAAATACATCCCAATAATGATAACGCGACATTTCTCTTACCTCTTCTTCGTAATCAATCAGGTTAGCTACATCAGCAGGTGTAACAGCTTTATATCCAAAGCGGACATTACCATTATCAATCAGTTCAGCCATAGCAATTGGGCTTGATGCCATCTCAGTTTTATTAAACTTCTTCATAATTATCTTTGTAAGCGCTTTATGGGCATCGTATACGGTTGCATTTGCCGCTAAAGATAAACTCCAACGTGCATTTAAACCAACCACATCGTAAATTTTCGGAGAGTCATCAGGATTTAAAAACATAGTAGATGCTTCCCTCACTTGAACTCTTGCACTAGGAACCATATAGCCAAAAGGTTTTGACTCTTCTAAGGCTCGATTCGTCTCTAAGGGCCTTCCTCGAAGTTCGTTTCTAAAAAACTTAAAGGGATTATCAGCATGCCTTCCAAATAATGGAACTCTTGGGCTAATAATTGTGTAAGTAGGCTTACCTTTCCCCTCCGGCCCATAAATTTCAATACCATCATATTCGGACATTCCAAAAGATAATTTATATCTAAAAGCGCTTAAATTTGCTGCCCTTATTATAATCTCCATATTTCTTACTTGATCAGGCTTCATCCCCCGAACTTCCAGCAAGTGTTTGCGAATTCTTTTATGCATAAGCATATGTTGCCGTTCAATATACGTTAAACCTTTTGCATGCTTACGCCTTGCGCCGGGTGGACCGAATTCGTATACACGATTAGTTGCCCCAAGAATAGTGTTTTCTTCACGCCATTTTTCTATGTCATCCTTTGATAAACTCATAGGTGCCTGTATTCTTCTCGCTGTAAAAAGCGCAACATTTAATGGCCGTCTTTCTCTCTGGGCGTTTTCAATTTCCCTATATAACAATTGTTCTTCAGCTAGTTCGTAGTTAAGAATATTTAAAATATCACTCTTTAAATTGAAATCGTAAGGCTTCTTTATAACCTCATCTTCATAAATTGGGTTTTTATCATCGCCCAATATCGCATTTCCATTTAGATCCGTCATCCTAAACCTTCTAAACCCAATTTGTAGTGAATTAATCCCTTTTTCGGCAGATTCGTTCTGTATCCTTGCTAGAATAGGTGTCATTTTCTCTGGATTAGCTTCATCACTTTGAGTTAGTATAAACAATTCAGCCTCAAGTAATGCTGCTTGTATTTCCGCTTGTAGTGCATTTCGCTTTTCCATATCTTTCCAGTTGTTAGCCGGGAATTTATTAACAAGCGCTGATATTCTTTGATAATAATTACTAAGTTCTGCACCGCTCATTCCCGTAGAGTCTGCCCTCATCATTCCGCGTCTGATAGCAGCCGAAAATTCATCAGGATCTGTTATGTTAGCGATATCTCTATGTTCTTCAAGGATTCTCCTTAAATGAGGCAACTTCACTGCAAGAACATACCATTCTCTCATCCCTTTCAGATTTTCAGGCAACTCTTTAGGGCCTTGTGCTGCTTTCCCCAGTAATTCTGCTGTAACAGCATCTTCTGTGTAGAAACCACCTTCTACCGATGTGAGCCTATCTGCTGTCAAATTTATTAAATCACCAAAGTATTCTCTTCGAAAGTCTGTCGGATACCCCGTAAATCTATCTTGGAATTCCAAGTGCAGCTGACTAAGTTTTGTCTCAAGCGCGCCCATAAATCCTGGGTTCATAACACCATCAAACTTGAGAATCTCTAAACGATCACCTCTAGCATAATAAGTTCTTCTTAATTTTTGTATCTCGTCTAATTGGAGTTTCAAAAGAGGATAATTTTCAAAGGCTCCACCTATCATGTAGTCTACGAGATCGATCTGTCGTAAATTCAATTCGTTCCAATCAGAATCGGGCGCAGTGCTTACTAAAACTTCGTTAATCAGCTGAATTTTTCTCTCTATTATTGTAGGCAGATTCTGCCTGGCAGTCGCCTCGGGGTTAGGTATTTGACGTGGATTACCAGGACCTACAGGTTTAGTATTCGTATAATCCGGGTTGAGTAACATTACATCATCCCACTCTGGCTTCTGGGGGCCTGCCCCAGAGATTGCTGGAATAATACTTTGCGACAGTAAAATCGGGAACCTTTCATTGTAAGTTAATCTCGACCAGTTTTCTGGAGGATTAAAGTCAAAAATTCTCTCGGTTTGCTTAGGTGATAATCTGAAAAGATCACTATCATCAACAACCATCCCTCCCTCTACCTTGAGAACTGCTACTAACGGCTCTACTCCCCTTTCTACAAGCCAATATTTTTTAGTTTCAAGACTTTGTCTGTTCCAACTTATAGGGAGGGTTTCTTTAATGCCAAAAGATGCTAAAACGGCTTTTGCTTCATCACGCGTTAAATCTTTACTGAACCCGTATACCTGCTTTGTAATTCTATCTTTTTGCCAGTATAAATATCCCCTGCCTTCTATCTCTTTTTCTTTAATTTCGGGTTCAACTTCGTTAACCACTCCAGATTTGGCTAGAATTTCCTCCCTGCCCCATTCTTTCAAACCGTCCCAATCATCTGGTACTACAAGATCGATCTTCGCTTCCTTAAGTTTAGTTATAACTTCCTCGCGGGGTAATGTAGCCAGAGGCTCTGGTGATTTAACAATCGGCAGGGTTGTTTCAACCACCTCTACTGATTCTGTAATCTCTGACTCCCGCTCAATATTTCTGCTTGAATCAGCTACTGCCCCCGCAGTTTTTTGCGCAGAAACTTCAGCTGCCTTCTGTGCTCTCTCTATATCCCTTAAGTGTTGCCCTGCCTCTGGTTTTTTTCTAGTTTCTTGTTGATGGGCTTTTGTAGCCTCTTTGTCTGCCGTTGATCTTGTTGGCGGATGATTTTCATGTCCTCTACCTTGTATAGATTCACCTTCTGACATAGTGCCTGTATTTTACCATAAATTAACCCATAGTGGAAATTGCCGAACCAATTTGCTAAAATATCCATATGGCTCTCCCTAAATTTTTGCAAAGCTGTCTGGCATCATATGACCTGTCCAAAATGGACAAAAAGCGCGATAAAAAACTCATTATCACCGAAATCCTCAACAAAGGAGACGATAGAGCCATTCGATGGTTAGGTGCAAACTATACCCTACAAGAAATCAAGGAAGTCGTCTCTTCGCCTATAAGGGGTATGTGGCTATCCGAGACTCTTACCTACTGGCTGAAAATTCTCGATCTTAAACTTCCCGAAGATGTTCTCAAAAGATCCGTACTCAACCTCTCTCCTTAAATGCCTGTGTTCTATCCAGATATTTTAAACAAGAAACAAGTAAAAGTTTTTGCCAAGCTTAAATTTTTGGAAAAGCTTGGATTTTATATGGCCGGCGGTACAGCTCTTGCACTGCAGATTAACCACCGTACATCCCTTGACTTTGATTTCTATAATCCCAAACATTTCTCTTCACCTGATCTTTATGAGAAAATTGAGAACACATTTAAAAACCAGGCAGTAAAAATTTCCCAGAAAAAAGACACAGTCTTTTGTAAAGTTTACGATGTCGACCTTTCTTTTTTTTGGTATCAATATCGCCTTATTGAAAAACCTGTACTTTACCAAGGCATACTTCTTGCCAGTCTTGAGGATATCGCCGCTATGAAACTAGTCGCAGTTAGCCACCGTCCGGCAAAAAGAGATTATATCGACATCTTTTATTTATTAAAAAAATTCACCCTAAAAGATTTGTTTTCTTTTGCCAACAAAAAATATCCCACTTTTAATAGTTACTATTCACAAAGAGCCCTGACTTATTTTGAAGATATTGAAGATAACAACCAAAGATTAATTAAGGTACTTGACCCAGATTTCTCTTGGCAGAAGACCAAAGACCATATCTTTACCGAAGTTAAAAAATACCAGCTGTCAATCCTCAAGAAGCGTTAATCATTAGATCTTAAGCATTGGTCGATCCATCGTGAAAATATGCCTTATTTTGACTTGTTTTGATCTACTTTCCGCCTCTTTTTTCATATGGTATGTTGAGCTATAAGCTCAACTGGCTATTAGGCAAACAGGCTATTGGGCAATTAGGCATCATGGGAGATTTTAGAAAACTGGAAATTTGGCAAAGAGCGCATAAACTTACCCTTGAGGTTTATAAGCTAAGCAAAAAACTTCCCAAAGAAGAGCTTTACGGTCTAACGTCACAAGTCACGCGCGCGGCTGTATCAGTTGAGTCTAACATTGCAGAAGGAGAAAGTAGGTATACGGATCCGGCTAAAATTAGATTCTTTATAGATGCAAGAGCTTCCGTATCCGAAGTTATTGTCCAGCTAACAAT
>MFBN01000025.1:234-6065 GCA_001776425.1 Candidatus Curtissbacteria bacterium RIFCSPLOWO2_01_FULL_37_9 | reverse complement strand
CAGTCCGTCATCAAACATTGTTTTCATGCCTTCTTTAATTGCCTGTCTTTCTATTTCGTCGCTATTTGCTTTGAGACTGATAAGTTTTCTGATTGTATCTGTAATCTGCAACACCTCAAAAATACCTATTCTGCCTATATAGCCGGTAGTATGGCAAATAGTACATCCCTTGCCCTTGTAGAATCTCAGTTCGTTTTTTTTACCAAAATATTTAATAAGTTTTTCTTCGGCTATATTTTTAGAAAGTTCTGCGCGGGTTACTATTTGCGAAACTTTACATTTATCGCAAATTTTACGAACAAGCCTTTGGCCGATTATTACATTGACTGTTGAGCTGATTAAAAATGGAGCTATATTCATATCAATTAGCCGCGGCAGAGTCGTGGCAGCATTATTGGTATGTATTGTAGAAAGTACCAAATGTCCGGTCATCGCAGAATTAATGGCAATATCTGCGGTTTCCTCATCCCTAATTTCGCCTACAAAAATAATGTCGGGGTCTTGCCGTAAGATAGAACGCAAACCGTCTGCAAATGTTAGATTTGTTTTTGGGTTTACCTGAATTTGATTAATACCTTCAATATCATATTCAACAGGGTCTTCAATCGTCGCTATATTTTTTTCCCTGGTATTGAGAATTTTGAGAATTTCATAAATAGTTGTTGTCTTGCCACTGCCTGTTGGACCTGTAGACAAAAGCATACCGTAAGATTTATTAAAACCTTCTTTGACTTTTGCAAGGTCATTTTCCGACATGCCAAGTTCTGTCAGTGAAAATTGTCTTGAGTGCGAGGATAATAACCGTAATACGGCTTTTTCCCCGTCTACTATCGGTACAATTGAAACTCTAATATCAATATTTTCCAGCGGCAGCTTTGCCTGCATTTTACCGTCCTGGGCACTTAAATGCTCATCGGTGCGTAATCGTGACAGCACTTTAATTCGTGATATTAACTGCTCATGAAAGCTTATAGGTATATTTAGAACATCATGTAAAATACCGTCAATACGAAATCTAATTAAAGAAGATTTATCCTTAGGTTCAATGTGTATATCAGAGCTTTTGTTTTGATACGCATAATTAATTAGTAAATCAACTATTTTGGAAATAGGAGCCTGTTTAATATCCAATTTTTCTGCAGCATTCACCTGCTCTTTTAAAAGATCGTCAAAACTTTTTTGTATATCCTGCTTGTAATAAGATAAGGCATCTTCAATTTGGCTTTGTGTTGTTAAATATATTGTAATTTTATCACCGGTTTTCTTTTCTATAAATTCGATTATTTCCTTATTCGCAGGATCAAACACTGCCAGTTTTAATCCATTAGTATCTCTTGCAAAAGCTATAATTTTTTGTTTTCGGGCAACTACTTCCGGTATGATCTTTAATATATCCTGAGGAATATCTACTTTTTTAAGAGAAATAAACGGTAATTTTAGCTGATCGGCAATTAAACGGCCTAAGTTTTCGTCATTAATAAGGCCTAATTTTAAAACTGCATCATAAAGGGTAATGTTTTCTTTTGATACTTTTTTTTGGGCGGTTTTTATATTCTCTTCGCTTACAAGGTTATTTTCCAGAAGAATTTTAGAAAGTTGATCGTTTGGTATGAACATTGTAGCAGTATGATTTATTCACATATATATAATGTTTGATACACATTTATTAGACAGATATTCAAACTAAATGTTCTTTAATCTTATCTATAACCGTATGAATCGAGATATTTGTTTTAACAAGATAATCAACTACTCCGTAAACTCTTACTCTTTTAATATCTTCCTCCTGCCCTAGATTAGAAAGTATAATAATTTTAACTTTTTTTAAATTATTATCCTCGCGTAATTCCTTTAATAATTCAAATCCGTCTTTGTTAGGCATAATAAGATCAAGCAATATTAAATCCGGTGTTTTTTCTTTGGCAATTTTTAATGCCTGATCACCATTATTGGCAACTTCTACTTCATATCCCTCTTTACTTAGCTTTGTTTTGTAAATATTGGAGTAAAATCGGTCATCCTCTGCAACCAATATAAATTTTTTAGCTTTTTGAGTCTGCGGTGTCAATATTTCTTTGGTATCAGTTTGGTTATCTTCCATTTTTTTAAGATATTACCTTGTTTTCTTTATGAATCGGGATTTCCAGATGAAAAGTTGTCCCTTCCTTTTCTTTAGTCTCAAACCAAATTCCTGCGCCCCAACCGGCTACATATGACTTTACCACATATAATCCAAGTCCGGTGCCGTCTGTTTGGCTATGCATGGCATTTCTGGCTCTGAAAAATTTAGAAAATATCATTGGTTTATCTTTATCCGGAATACCCATTCCGTGGTCTTTAATTGATATTTTGACTAATTTGTCCAACTGTTCGACAATTATAACTACATTTCCGTGAGGATAACTGTATTTAACTGCATTTGTTATCAAATTTTGAATTACTTCTCTAAAACTTCTGGGATCCAATCTAATATGTGTTGTTGGATTTCTAATATCAAGAGTTGTTGAAATAAAGTTTTTTTTAGCAATCAATTCTTCTTCTTTTAAAACTCTTCTTATAATGGAAACATAATCAATCTGCTCCGGAATATCGTCGATCTTACCTTTTTCTATTCTGGAAACATTTAAGATATCGTTAACCAGAGTGATCATCCATTGGTTGCTGTCATAGACCTGCTGCAGCATTTTAGAAGCTTCGGCAGGAAGCTTGCCGCCATCTTCTGCCATTAACATTTCAAGTCCCCAGCGCATGCTTCCAAGCGGGGAACGCAGTTGATGTGAGATTAAAGCCAAAAACTCATTTTTTATATGTTCAATTTCCTGTTCTTTGGTAAAATCCGGAATAATCAATAAAGCTACATTGCCCATTTTGTTAAATATATCGCGTGTAATCGTTACCGGAGCGCGATATGTTATATTTTTTTTATGGGCAATATAGATAACTGTTTCTATTTTTTTTGGCTTTTGAACAAGTATTTTTTTTAAATAAGACGACAAAGAGATATAGAAGCCTTTTTGTTCTTCGATAAGAATGTTTTTGTCAAAATGCTTGTTGAGAATTGCAGCTGATGTGGTATCTAATAACTTAACAGCAGCCTTGTTAATTACAATTACCCTGCATTCGTTATTAACTATTATTATGCCTTCTTTAATACTTTCAAGAATCCGAATATAGTCCAAATCCATTTCCATTACCATCGTAATAATTACAAATAATTATTTGCTTATCTAAATTATCTATTATCATCCCCAGAGATGTCTACTATTTTTTTAATATAAATGGAAAAGTTGCTGGATATTATTTTTAGGGGTAAGCTTCTTCGCTGTAATCGTCCTGAATATCAACATCTTTCTCAAGAAAGGAAGAAACCGTTTTTGTGTTTAATACTGCTCTATTTTGATCTTCTATAATTAAATCCATAAGATCTGTGTCTGCTTGCTCTTCTGTGGGCATCAAGGATCTAATAAATCTTTCCAGATCAAATGAAGATGATTTTAATATTTTATGAGGTTCCGGTTTGGGTCCTTTTCCTATTATTTGCCCGTTTAATGAAAAAAATACATCAGGTTGAAGACCAACGGGTTTTATATCAGTTTGATCTTCCTCGATTTTATCTGTGTCTTGAGGTAAGTTTTCACCAAACAATCCGCTAATCTCTTCTTCCCAAGAAATTTCTCTTCGTTCTAAATTATTTTTACCAATCTGGTGCCTTTCTGCCATTTTTTTCTTACAAAAAAACCGCTCCTATCAGCAGTTCACAAAAAGCATAATATATTTAGTAAATCAATGTCAAGAGCTTCTAATTTTTGATTTGAAGATAATTTTGAAACGGTCGTGATAACTAAGTCCCTGAATAATGCCTCCCAGACAAAAACTTTTAATCAAAATTAGCTGGGTTAAACCGGATGTTGTCATCATCAATGTAGTTAAAACTCCGCTTAGGAGTATCCAGTGGTGTAGATGAATGATGTAATTTTTAAGCTTTAAGCGCAGACTTGGAAGAATTTCAATAATCATAAAGCGGATATTTGGCAGTTTATTACGAAATTGGAACGGGTGAGATAACTTTTTATAAAACCAAAAACCAAAAATCAACCCTCCAAAGCTTTGTGCAACTTCCATTAACTTAATTTAACCGCAAAATACATGCTTTTGCAATAAAAGGTAGTATACAGCACAAACTTGTAACCTATATATCACCCTTATAAATAATAAAACAGTAAGAATATTAGGAGATAAATACTGATATAATGGAAAAACTACTCCTGATTATTCTATTTAAGTTTTCTGTGTTCCATTAAAACTACCCTGCTTTCTCTTGTTTCTCCTTTTCTGCCTGCTTGTTTCGCTTGATATTGCGCCGCATCTACCAGGTTAAAAAATGATTCGGGGTCCATATCACCCTGATATACGCCTCCGCCAATACTTATAGTAGGTGGAGCATTTTCATCTTTACTTTGGAATTTGGACCTAAGTTTATTGGCAATATTTTCTAAATTAACTGCATTTACAACATTAGGAAGAAGAATTACAAACTCGTCTCCTCCATATCTGGCTACTAAATCATTATCTGGTTCTTCCCTTAGAAGCCGTAAACCGCTATTTAGCGTAAATCCTGTCTGATAAATTGCAGTATCTCCTGCTTTATGTCCCTGATTATCGTTTATTTCTTTAAGTCCGTTAACATCTACAATTAGTAAACCGAATAAGCTTTTTTTGTTGATTAACTCTTTATATCTTCGGTCAAAAGCGGCTCTGTTTGCAAGATTAGTTAATGAATCTGTTTCGGCTGCTATTTTTGCTTTGATTTGCCGACTCTTTGCTCTTTCAAGAAGTGTTTCTTTTACTAGGATTGTTCTAGCATTATCATTAGCAAATTCCTCTGGATCCACTTTTCCTTCTAAAACC
Organism: Candidatus Curtissbacteria bacterium RIFCSPLOWO2_01_FULL_37_9; assembly: GCA_001776425.1. Lineage (GTDB taxonomy): Bacteria > Patescibacteriota > Microgenomatia > Curtissbacterales > GWA2-41-24 > MFBN01. The sequence continues at coordinate 1,157 of MFBN01000025.1, read as the reverse complement.
AGTCTTATACCAACTCTTTGCCATCTTTTAATTGCCTCCAGCCGAATATTCCTGAGTTCTCTTTCGGTCAACGGTTTCTCATTGGCTGTCGATGCACAAGGTTCATGTTTTTCTGGAATTTCTGATGAATCAATCATTAATCGAGAAGTCAAATAATATAATAGAAAAAATAATTAGAACAATATCATAATAAACCTTATAGCTTTTATAATCGCTTTTTTGCGTTCATACCCACTTTAAGAAAGAGGGATTTTCTGCTAAGCGATTATAAAAAATAGTCTATCTCAACAGTCAATATTAATTTTGGGTGGCTGACCGGATTCGGACCGGCGACCCCTCGCTCCACAAGCGAATGCTCTAACCACTGAGCTACAGCCACCTCATTTAACTCGTAATTTCAAATAAAGTATTTATAGTACCCGCGGAGGGATTCGAACCCCCAACCAATCGCTTAGAACGCGAGTGCTCTATCCGTTGAGCTACGCGGGCATGATGAGCGCCTTAGTAGACGATCTTAGAACCTATTTTAGCACGATTGGGCCTGTGGAGAAAGAGTATTATAGACTAATTCTTTCTAAATAGTGTAATAATTAAGTGATGGGTGTTCCACTTAAACCCGGAGATACTAAGGTTTAATCAAGATAAATTTACCTTCGAAGCGTTTTGCATACTGTCGCTTCTTCCCAAATAGGGAATTCCCTTGGGGGCGGTTTCCTCTGCATCGATATTTAACTCAACCATAAGGCCATATCGCTCCCAAGCATATCTAATAATTTCGTGAGGTAATTTTCGTTCATCTTTAGGCATTGATGATGGAAAGAAGACATTGAAATTAATAACCTCTGCTACACCCTGAATTGACTTGCACAATTTATCGACAACTGGGTAATTGCCCCCTTCTCTTAAAGTTACATCTTCAAAAG
>MFBN01000025.1:0-201 GCA_001776425.1 Candidatus Curtissbacteria bacterium RIFCSPLOWO2_01_FULL_37_9 | reverse complement strand
CATCAAGTTCGTTTTTTAATCGTCTAAGTTCATCAACAGAAACATATTCAACTACCGAGTGTCCTTTTTCTTGAATGTAAGCATCCTTAACCTCCCCCTTCACGTTGATTGCATGAAGATCACTAACAAAAGCATGAACCATTCTCAAATGAGGTTTAATTTTTTTAGCTTGTTCAATAACCCAAGGAATTACTTCGGGAG
>MFBN01000024.1:8463-14181 GCA_001776425.1 Candidatus Curtissbacteria bacterium RIFCSPLOWO2_01_FULL_37_9 | reverse complement strand
TTCTTGATTAAATTTTTTCAATATCTTCTTTTTCGATATCTTCTATCACCGCGCTTGCTAATTATAATTGCTTATAGTTTACCGCTTCTATCCCAGCGTCTGAGAGTCTCAGGGTTTACGTTCAGCATTTTCTTGACTCAAGTGTTATACTATTTATGCGGGTGTGGGTTTCTTGTCCATGACCCGCTTTTTTATTCCTTTATTTCACATTAAATTCCCAGACAGAAAAATAATTAGGTTTGTGATAAGTCTTATTTTGAGCAAGACTTTTTACTCCCAGTTTTTCTCTTAAGCCTTGAACTACCACTTCCTGTTTCAAGGCAAGTTTTTCAGAAATTAAACCATTCTTCTTTTTATAGTCAAACATTACACACCCTAGTAAAGTATCAACAACTTGTAGCAATAGTGAGGAGTGAGACTCTAATCGACTAACACCGAATATCTTATCCGCTGTATTTTGTTTCTTTAACCTGAAACTAATAGCGTCTGCAAGCGATCTTTCAAATGACTTTTTGATATCCGATGGACGGGTTAAATCGTCCGCTAAGACACAAATCTGGCAAGGAGAAATATTTTTTATGTTGTTTGCAATCAGCATCGCAGCCTGTTGGATATACATTTCCCATGGGTTAAGTACTGGTTCCCATTTGCCTTTAGACGTTTTCTTTTGTCGATCAATAACTAGAGCACAAAATCTAACGCTGGGAAAGGAAAAGCATTTATCTATTAATGCCTTATAAATAGTTTTATTTGTAGAGTTAATGTAGGTGAATTTAAGTTCGAATCTTTTACTGCTTTTTGCAATCTCTGATATTTGTTTGAATTCATTCTGTTTTTCAAGTTCGCTGATTCTTGCGAGCTTGTTCTTTCGTGCCAGCTCAAAAGCCTTTCCATAAAATGGTTTTATAGCATCGTAAAAGTCTCCTACCTCATCATCTATAAGAAGTAGCCCCAAGCCGAAAAATCTTTCTTGTGTTGAATTACCACTTTCATCAATAAAAGCAAAGTAATTTTTCATAATTTTAACCTTTTAAATTTTTACAAACTTCTCAATATCTTCTTTTCTATAATTGTTCAAAAGAACCACGTGTTTTTACCAACGGATGACTTGAACAATTACGTAGTTGCCGCGGGCAAAGCCCGAGGATATCACGATTGTTAAATTGTGATAGTTCATATCGCCTGCTCGCCTCGCCGGCTGATGGATTCGATCAAACTCACCATTGCCTCGCCGATAGGCGGGCTGATTATAATTGCTTTAAGTACTTCGACTTACGCTCAGCATAAATTTACCGCTTATTTTTTGAACAAATCCAGATACTCTTTGAGAACAAAAAGTCTATTTCTTGAGTAACCGGTAATTTCTTCGAGCAGTCCTAAATCAGTCAGTGATTTAATTAACCGATTGGCGCTATTAAAACTTATATGAAACTCCCTCTCTACAATTTTATTATTTAAGACCGGTCTCGAAAACATATAAAGAAGGAGTCTTTGAGCATTTTTCGCTCTTGCACCCAAAGTCATTATTTTGGTTTCATATCGCTGACGCAAACTGACTATATTCTTAAACGTGTTTATTCCATCGCTGGCGGTATCAATCAGGCCGTTCAAAAAAAACTTCACCCACTGTTCAAGGCCATGGGTTTGCCTCACCATGGTTAAAGAATCATAGTATGCACTCCTGTTTTTCTCAAAGAACGCTGAGAGATAAAGCGTAGGTTTTGTCAAAATGCCCGACTCGACTAATTGCAGGGTTATTAAAAGTCGGCCAATTCTGCCGTTTCCGTCTAAAAACGGATGGATCGTTTCGAATTGATAATGGCTAATGGCTATTTTGACCAAAACGGGGATAGCCAAATTCTTATTATGCCAAAATTTCTCAAGATCAGTTAAAAGATCGGGTACTTCCTCTTGAGGTGGCGGAATGAAAAAGGCATCAGAAAGCGCAGATCCACCTATCCAATTCTGGCTTTTTCGCAGCTCACCGGGCATTTTATGTTTTCCCCGAACACCTGAAAGTAGTATTTTATGAGTCTCTTTAATCAAACGGATACTTAATGGTAATTGTTGCAGTTGAGCAATGGCATAATTCATGGCGTGTATGTAGTTTTGTACCTCATCCCAATCGTCCCGTTTTTCAGGATTTATCTCTTCTTTCGGCAATACCGCTTCATCGACGCCGGTTTTGGTCCCTTCTATCATGCTTGATTTGGTTGCTTCCCGAACTACGTGCATTTGAATAAAAAAATCAACATCCGGCACGAGGTGAGAATAAGCGTTTAGTTCACCCAAAAAGCGCATTGCCTGCCCAAGTAAAACAGTAATTTTTTTATCTTCCAAATCAAAATCACGGTTTATCAGGGAAGGACTAAAACTTTTATATTGGTTTTGCTGTTTATAGGTGCCTGATTTAAAATTTTCCATAATTTTGGCAATATAATAATTTATATTGTCATTTTATACAAATTTTGGAGATAAGTCAATCTGTATCTCCAAAAATTATTAATTTACATTTACTTTGACTCTGTAAATTTCTCGATATCCTCTTCTTTATATCGTCTGTCGCCGCGCTTCCCAATTCTGATAGCCTTCAATCTACCTTGTCTGTCCCATCTTCTCAACGTTTCGGGGTTAACATTCAACCTTTGTGCTGCTTCTCTAATTTTTAACAAACTAGATACTTTCTTTGCCATTTTTAGTAAGTTAGACTAAATTATACACCAAGCTGGTATAATACAAGTTCGAATAATATGAAATTATCCAAATCAGAGTACTTATTGTTTCTCAAGCACCCGGCGTGGCTCTGGTTAAAAAAATATGCCAACGAAAAACTTCCTCCAGTTGACGATAACCTACAGGCAATTTTTGATGCTGGTAATCTCTTTGAAACATACGCCGAGCAACTATTTCCAGGCATATTAAGACTTGGTTTTAAAAGTTACGAGGAATATATGTCTTTGCCTTCACGTACAAAATCGGCACTTGAAAACGGCACACAAACTATTGCGCAAGGGGGATTTGAAGCTAAAGACATTGCCTGTATTAGTGACATTGTAGTTAAAGTTGACGACAATACCTTTGATCTATATGAGATTAAATCAAGCACAAGGGTAAAACCAGAACACGAACACGATTTAGCATTCCAAGTAATTGTCCTAAATGCATGTGGCTACAGGGTGCGGAATGTTTCAGTCATTCATGTAAACAATAAGTTTGTCAGAGACGGGGAGATTAATGCGAAAAAAATTGCTTCTATTGTCGATGTAACTAAAAAGGTTGCAAAACGGGTTGCTGAAACAAAAGTAAATATTCAGAAAGCATTTCAGGTTTTAGAACTTGATCAAATGCCAAGTCTGCTTCCTTCTCACGCCCGCCCGGATGCGCTTTCAGACTGGCTGGAAATCTACGGCAATCTTGCTGATTTAAGTCCACATAATATTTATAGTTTGAGTTATCCTGGAATTGACAGGCTTAAAAAACTGGAAGAGCTTGAAATTGATTCCTTGTCTGCAATTCCAGATGATTTCCCTCTCACGGATAAACAAAAATTCCAGGTTTTGGCTACAAAATTGGATAAGGAGATTGTAGAAAAAGAGGGAATTAAAAAATTCTTATCAAAGCTTAATTTCCCCTTGTATTTTCTGGATTATGAAACGCTTTCTAGTTTAATTCCGTATTTTAATGGATATAGCCCATACCAACAGGTCCCATTTCAATATTCCTTTCACATTTTAGACTCACCAAAAGCTGAACTTAGACACGTTTCCTATTTACACAGGGGAAACTCAAACCCTATTAGGTCGCTAAGTAAATCCCTGCAAAAAAATATTGGTAAAAATGGCTCAGTAATCGTCTGGAATGAAAGCTTTGAAAAAAGCTGCAACGCTTTGATGGGAAAACTCGAACCAGAATTCGAATCTTTTTACGAAACCCTAAACCAAAGGGTAGTTGATCTTATGTTGCCTTTTGCAAACAATTGGTACGTTCATAAGGATTTTGGAGGAAGCGCCTCGATCAAAAATGTATTACCCGTTCTTGTTCCTGATCTATCGTATAAAACTTTAGGTATCCAAGAAGGTACCACAGCCCAAAGATTGTGGATGGAAGCAGTGCTGGATGGAAAGCACGATGGATTGGAAGATAAAATCTTCAATAATCTTGAGGAGTACTGCAAACTCGATACGCTTGCAATGGTAGAAATATACAAAGTGCTCAAAGATATTAAGTAAAAACGATGCGTGCCAAATTTTTCCAATATAACATATGATTTCAAAGAACTCCGTTGCTATAGCTGGTGAATTTGCTGTTTTATCTCAACTGTCTTTACGCGGGTATGATGCCAATATGACCTTAGGGCATACGAAAGGTGTCGACATTTTAGTATCCGATCCGGAGAAAAATAAAATGTTTAAAGTTGAAGTAAAAACTAGTTTTGCTAAGACCACCTTCAATGTGGATTAGGTTGGCACCTGCTCTTTTTTTGAATACTTGAACAAATTTCTCAATATCTTCTTTTCTATAATTGTTTAAAAGAACCACGGGTTTTTACCAACGGATGACTTGAACAATTACGTACTTGCCGAGGGCAAAGCCGAGTCAGACTCGGCAAAGCCCGAGGATATCACGATTGTTAAATTGTGATAGTTCATAACGCCTGCTCGCCTCGATTCGCCCGCTGAAAGCGAGGTTCGCCTTTGGCGACTCGCCTCGCCCATAGGTGGGCTGATTTTTTAAAAAAGCGGATTAATGATACTGCTTTTTGGAGATTTTGGACAGCGCTTGCCATGCCTATCTATTCTGGTCTGAGGCCTGTGGTCTTGACCTTAGGATAGCCAAGTACCAGCACACCTTTTCAAACTCTTCATAAGCCATACCGTTTACTTCTTTGCTATAGTAGTTATATGACTAAAATAAAAGTTATTCCGCTAATATTTAGCATTGGCGTTTGTTTCTTAGCGGCAGGGGTAGGATCGGTATTTACAACCTCTGTAATTGATACTTGGTATGCAACATTAAATAAACCTTTTTTCAATCCGCCTAATTGGATTTTTGGACCTGTCTGGACTTTACTCTACTTAATGATGGGAATTTCGCTCTATACTTTTTGGAACATAAAAATAAATGCGAAAGAAAGGCGCCAAGGGCTTAGTCTATTTTTCGTTCAGTTGGTGCTTAATGTACTTTGGTCGATGCTTTTCTTTGGCCTAAAATCACCGATTGGTGCTTTTATCGGGATTATTGTTTTGTGGCTTGCAATTTATTTAACTATTAGAAAATTTCTGGAAGTATCTAAGCTTGCAGGTTGGCTTCTAATTCCATATTTGGCTTGGGCAAGTTTTGCGACTATCTTAAATCTATCCACTGTTTTCTTAAACCGTTAGACTATATCAAACTACATCACCTGCAGAAGTTTTGGGACGAAGTAGGTGATTCTACTTGCTTATTGAAGTATTTTAAGAAAATCGCTTGGAGTAGTAAGAATTACTCCTTTATATGAGTTTCCGACCTTGTTGAGCAAAGATTGATCTCCCGTTACCAGATAATCAGCTTTTGCACTTAAGGCAGTAGCAATGGTTAAATCGTCTTCGGGATGAGTTGCGACGTTCTGGACTTTAACAATTATAGGAGTTACGAATGCTTCATTTTGTAATAAATCGATGAAGTTGGTCGTTGCCTTACTGCTTAATCGCTTTTGAAAATAGGGTTTTTGAAATGTTC
>MFBN01000024.1:8154-8413 GCA_001776425.1 Candidatus Curtissbacteria bacterium RIFCSPLOWO2_01_FULL_37_9 | reverse complement strand
GCGTGCCAAGCGTTTAGTATCTGACCGGGAGCATTTGCCGCGCTAATAGTACCAGATGCCAAAACGTTTGTGTCCAAAACTGCTGAAATCACTTTTTTTTCATAGAAAAGCTCTGCTTATTCATAGAAAAGCTCTGCTTATTCATAGAAAAGCTCTGCTTATTCATAGAAAAGCTCTGCTTATTTTAGTTACCTTTCGCTCTGTTTTCTGCTCGCACTTGAGATATCGCTCTTTTGACTTCACGGTCAATTTCTTCAGA
>MFBN01000024.1:6125-8140 GCA_001776425.1 Candidatus Curtissbacteria bacterium RIFCSPLOWO2_01_FULL_37_9 | reverse complement strand
ACGTTTCTCACGCTGTTCTTCCATTTGGGTAAATCTTTGTAAATCTTCGGCAGAAATTATTGCCGCAACCGGAATCCCGCTCTTTTCAACAACTACTCTGGTTTGATTGCGAAATACTTTATTCAAAAGCTGACTCCATTGTGCCCTTACATCTGATGCTTTCATAACTTGTGTCATAATATGTGCTTGCGCATTTCACCACCTTCCTCAGAAATACTCGTACATATTAGTACAAATTGGTACAAAAGTCAATTTTTTGATTCAAAATTGTTAACTCGTACCTGTGGATCGCGAAACTAGGAAGAGAATCGCAGTCCGGCAATTGGGTGAGACTATAACCCTACGCATCGTGTCCGGGACTATATGATCAAAAGGGTCCAGAGCGGTACGCTCAGCAAAAATCGTAGATGTTTAAAATCTGTAGACTTTCGATTCTGTGATTATTATATCCATTTTTAAATCATGTTTTTCTTTTGGAAGCTTGTCAATAACTTGAAAATCATATGCAAGTCCAACTTTTAATGCTTTTGAAATTGCAAGTAGTTTGTCAAAAACACCCTTGCCATAGCCAAGCCGTACACCATTTTTAGAAAATGCTAATCCCGGAAGGATAGCAATTTCGATTGTATCTGGATTTACGATTTTACCAAATTTAGGCTGGGGGATATCATAAGGCCCTTTAATCAATACATCCGTTTTGTTGAATTTAGCAAATTTATATTCTTTATCTTTTTTAAAAAAACACGGTACAACAAGAACTTTCCCCCAACGGTCCAAGTGATCGATAATAGTTTGAGTAATAACCTCATTTTTGACCGGAAGATAAATTGAAAAATGTTTGTTGCTAATAATTGTGTCAATAGATAGCAATTTTTTGGCAATTTTACTGCTTTTATTTTCAATTTCTTCAGAATTTAATCTCAATCTTTTCTCAAGATAATATTTTCTTAAATCATTTTCCTTCTTCATTTCTGGCTTATTATATATTTTTTTATGAATTTAGACCGATTTAGTACATAAATGATATTTGGGGCAAATTACTGATCAATTAAAATCTACTATTGCAAATTTAAATTTGTTTTCCAATAATAAACTAATGCTTTTATTACTGTGGTCTCGATTGAGTTATTTTATAAGCGATTTTTCCTGGTATTTGGTATTTAATATTATTTTTTTCGGTTTTTTTTTATTTTTTATCTATAAAATTTTCAAATCCAAAGCTGCCCAAACAAAAAAGAAACTTCTATTATCGCTTGCTTGTTTTTTTATTATTTCGATATTCACCTTTTCAGGTTTTGAAGCTTATTTCCGTTATGTTTATGACAAATCAGACGGTTTAGGATTTTTGCGGGTGAATTCTAAATGGCACAAGAGACATGTTGTCCATAATAGTTATTTTTATCGAGATAGAGATTTTTCAATTGAAAAACAAAAGAGTGTTAAGCGGATTGGAGTAATGGGTGATTCGATTACTTTTGGTGGGGGAATTGAAAATGTTAATGATCGGTTCTCAAACTTACTCGAAAAAAAGTTAAGAGAAAACGGATACACTGTCGAAGTCTATAATCTTGGAAAACCGGGTTATGATACGGATGGTGAGATAGCAGAATATCAAAATGTTAAAAATCTAAATTTTGACATAATTATCTGGCAATATTTTTTAAACGATATTCAGCCACAAGGAAAAAGTACCGGGACACCTATAATTTCCCAAGAAAGTAAAAAGGGGGAAATCATTACTTTTTTTTCCAATAAGTCATTTTTTTTTGATTTTCTCTACTGGAGATTTTCCGCAAAATACGATAAAACTTTTAAACTGCTTGAAAATGCTGATTTAACACAGTATAAAAAAGAACAAATATTAAGATTTCATAAACAAATTATTAGTAATTTTGTCAATGAATTAAACAATGAAGGGAAAAAAGTACTAGTAATTATTTTCCCTTTTGTTCATCTTATAGGTCCTGAATATCCGGCATCTGAAATTCATCAGGATATTTCTTCATATTTTAAAG